>CALDYQ010000076.1 GCA_937944385.1 uncultured Burkholderiales bacterium
TGGCCCGGCGCTCGAGACGAGCTTTGCCAACGGGGCGCAGATCTCGGTCTCGCAGTCCGACCCGTGGGCGAGTCCGTCCACCCCCCTCAAGGTGCTCAAATGGCTTGGCAAGGAGGACGCGCCGCTCCTCTTTCGCCTGAAGGCCGACCCGCGACAGTGGCGCTGGTGCCTGCGCTTTCTCTACGAATGCCTGCCGAGCCGCACCGAGTACAACACGGTCATGGCCATGCGGCTTGCGGAATACTCGCGCCGCACGCTGCAGGCGCTTCGGCGCGAGACGGGCATCGCCTACGACCATGCCGAAGTCGGGATCATGATGATCCACACGAGCCGGGCGAGCTTCGATGCGGCGGCCAAGGCGGCGCAACTCCTCATCCGCAATGGCGAGCGGCGCGAGGTGCTCACGGTGGCAGACGCCGTGCGGATCGAGCCTGCGCTCGCGCACACCGCTCCCACGCTCGCCGGGGCGATCTACGCGCCGGACGATGAGTCGGGCGATGCCTACAAGTTCACGACCGCGCTCGCTGAGCGGGCACGCGGCATGGGGGTCGACTTCCGCTATGGCAGCACGATCCGCCGGATCGTGGCCGAGGGCGGGCGCATCAGTGGGGTCGAGATCGAAGAGGCCGGCCAGACGGAGGTCCTCGCCGCCGATGACTATGTGGTGGCGCTTGGCTCCTGGTCGCCGATGCTCCTCGCGCCTATTGGGGTCGACGCGCTCGTCTACCCCGCCAAGGGCTACAGCGCCACGCTGCCGATCCTCAAGCCCGAGGCCGCGCCGCGCGGCTCGATCACCGATGACGAGGCGAAGGTCGTATTCACGACCTTGGGCACGCGCCTGCGCGTGGCCGGCACGGCCGAGTTGAACGGCTACAACCTGGACCTGAACCGCGTGCGCTGCGAGGCGCTCACGCGGCGGGCACGGCATCACTTTCCCGATTTGTGCGACTGGAGCGCGCCGGATTACTGGACGGGGCTGCGGCCGGCGACCCCCTCGAATCTGCCGATCATCGGACGAGCCCGCTATCCGAATCTCTGGCTCAACACCGGTCACGGCACCCTCGGCTGGACTGAAGGCCCGGGCTCGGCGCGCGCGCTCGCTGACCTGATCGAAGGCCGCACCCCTGAGGTGGAGTACGCCTTCATCGGGCGGGAGTGAGGGTGGGGCGGCTTCCTAGAATTTCCGGGATGAGCTTTCCACGTTTTCTTCTGGTCTTTATCGCGTTTGCGAGCGCTGCGGCCCGGGCCGACTGGCCTGCGCCACCCCCCGTCAATGCGGCCGCCTTCATCGTGATCGAAATGACCAGCGGGCAGGTGCTTGCCGAGTCCGGCGCCGCTCAACCGCGCGATCCAGCCTCGCTCACCAAGCTCATGACGGCTTACCTCGCTTTCGACGCGCTCTACCAGAAGAAGCTGAGCCTCTCGCAGCGCCTGCCGATTCCCGAGCGCGCCTGGCGCATCGAGGGCTCGCGGGCCTTCAGTCGTCCGGGAGTGCCGGTGACCGGCGAGGATCTGGTGCGTGGTCTCATCGTGGCGAGCGGCAATGACGCGGCGATCGCACTGGCCCGGGCGATCGCCGGGGGCGAGGGCGCCTTCGTCGAGGCGATGAACCGCGAGGCGCAGCGCCTCGGGATGAAGTCGACCCGCTTCATGAACGTCACCGGCCTCAGCGAGCAGGGGCATGTGTCGACCGCGCATGATCTCGCGCTGCTCGCCCTTGCCCTCGACCGCGACTATCCGCAATATCGCCGCTTCTTTGCCGAAAAGAGCTTCAGCCACGGTGGCGTCACCCTTGCCAATCGAAACGCGCTGCTTGCAAGCGATCCGACGGTGGATGGCCTGAAGACGGGTCACACCGACCGCGCGGGCTGGAACCTCGCGGCCACCGCCACCCGTCCGCCGCGCCGCGTGCTCGCGATCGTGCTCGGTGCGCCATCGGATGGGGCGCGGACGGCCGAGACGCGCAAACTCCTCGACTGGGCCTTCACCGCGTTCGAGGGCCGACGCTTCTACGAAGGCGGCAGGCCGGCCGAGATACGGCCGGTATGGAAGTCCACGGTCGAGCAGCTGCCGATCGGCTTTCGTGATGACGTGGTCGGTGTCGCCCCGGCGGGGCTCGGCCACACCTTGACCACCGAGTTCTCGGTTCGAGAGCCGCTCATCGGCCCGATCGGCTCGGGCGATTCCGTGGGCACGTTGCGGCTCCGGCGTGCAGGCAACCTGCTCTACGAACGGGAGATCGTCGCGCTCGAATCCGCTCCGCAGGCGGGCTTCTTCAAACGGGCTTGGCACGCGCTCGTGCTCTTCGTGAAAGGACTCTTCTCGTGATCTACCTGAACGGCGACTGGCTGCCCATCGAGGAGGCGAAGGTGAGCGTGCTCGACCGCGGCTTCATCTTTGGTGATGGTGTCTACGAGTATGTGCCGGTGATCCGCGGCCGTCCGTACCGACTCGATGGGCACCTCGCGCGGCTCGCCAACTCCTGCCGCGAGATCGGGCTCAAGAACCCCTACAGCGATGCACGCTGGACCGAGCTCGTGCACGAGATTGCCCGCCGCAACGGCCCGCACGACCAGGGTGTCTACTGGCAGGTCACGCGCGGCGTGGCCAGGCGCGACCACGCTTTCCCGAAGGACGTCGAGCCGACCGTGTTCATGATGTCGAACCCGTTGCCGCAGCTCACGCCTGCCCAGGTCGAGGATGGGGTCGCCTGCTACACCGTACCCGACACGCGTTGGCACCGCTGTCACATCAAGTCGATCTCGCTCTTGGGCAACGTGCTCGCCCGGCAGTTCGCAAGCGAGCGCGGCGGTGTCGAGGCGATCATGCTGCGCGACGGCCACCTCTCGGAAGCCTCTGCCTCCAACGTCTTCTGCGTGATCGACGGCCGGCTCGTCTCGCCGCCGAAGGACCACCTCATGCTCGGCGGCATCACGCTCGACGGCGTCTGGGAACTCGCCGCAGCGAACGGTGTGCCGCGCGAGATGCGTCGCGTGAGCGAGGTCGAACTGCGCGCAGCCGACGAGATCTGGCTCTCCTCCTCGAGCAAGGGTGTCGTTGCGGTCACACGGCTCGATGATGTCCCCGTCGGCCACGCATCCCACCGCGGGCGGCCTGGGCCCTTGTTCCGCCGGATGTATCAATGGATCTGGGCCGACATGTACGGCAATACCCTGCCCAAGGCGGCCGAATGAGTGCGCGCGGCCCAGCCACACCGCCGTCGCTCGAGTTTCCGCTCGTCTATCCGCTCAAGGCGGCCGGGCGCAACACGCCGGCGCTCGAAGTCACGGTCGTCGAGATCGTTCGAACGCATGTGCCGGATTTCGATGCGACGACCGTGACGGTGCGTGAATCGAAGGGCGGCAAATACCTCGCAGTCACGGTCACCTTCACGGCCACCTCGCGCGAGCAACTGGATGCGCTCTATCGGGACCTGACTGCGCACCCAGACATCCTTTGGGCGCTGTGATCGTCCGCGCGCTCGGCCGCCGCCCGTTCGAGCCCGTGTGGGCCGAGATGCGCGCTTTCACCGATGCGCGTGCGGCCGACGCGGCCGATGAACTCTGGTTGGTCGAACACGAGCCGGTCTACACGCTCGGCGTTGCTGGGCGGCCCGAGCACCTGCTCGCGAATCCCCGGGCGATTCCCGTGGTGCGCACCGATCGTGGCGGGCAGATCACCTACCATGGGCCCGGCCAAGCGGTCGTCTATGTGCTCTTCGACCTCCGGCGCGCGGGCTATGGCGTGCGGGCGCTCGTCACCCGGCTCGAGCAGGCGGTGATCGATCTGCTTGCGGGCGAGGGTATCGAAGGCCATGCCCGGCGCGATGCTCCGGGCGTCTATGTGCGGCTGCCCGGCAGCGGTGAGGAGGCGAAGATCGCCGCCCTCGGTCTCAAGGTGCGCAACGGCCGCACCTATCACGGGCTCGCGCTCAACGTTGCGATGGACCTCGCGCCGTTCGGCTTCATCAACCCCTGCGGCTACGCAGGCATGCGGGTCACCCAGCTCGCCGACCTTGGCGTGCGCGCAACGCTTTGCGAGAGCAGCGAGCGACTCGTGGAATGCATCGCCATGCGCCTCGAAGGGACATCCTGAGTGAGAAAATCCGCACATGGATGCCTCGCCCCCCCCTGCCAAGCCGCCTTCGTTTGATCGCTCACCCGGCGTCAAGCACAAGGGCGAAGGCAAGACCGCGCGCATCCCGATCAAGATCGTCCCGGCCGCAAGCCCGCTGCGCAAGCCCGAGTGGATCCGGGTCAAGGCCCCGAGCGGTGAGCACGCGCGGCGCTTTGGCGAGATCAAGGCCATCCTGCGCGAGCATCGCCTGCACACCGTGTGCGAGGAAGCCTCCTGCCCGAACATCGGTGAATGCTTCGGCCGCGGCACGGCCACCTTCATGATCATGGGCGACATCTGCACGCGGCGCTGCCCGTTCTGCGACGTGGGCCACGGCCGACCGCTGCCGCTCGATCCCGAGGAGCCTGCGAACCTTGCCCGCACGATTGCCGCGCTCGGTCTCAACTACGTGGTCATCACGAGTGTCGATCGCGATGATCTGAAGGACGGCGGCGCGGCGCACTTCGTCGCCTGCATCGAGGCTGTGCGCAAGGTCTCGCCTACGACCACGATCGAGATCCTCGTGCCGGATTTCCGCGGCAGGCTCGAGCGCGCGCTCGACATCCTGGTCGCCGCCCCGCCGGACGTCATGAACCACAATCTCGAGACCGTGCCGCGGCTCTACCGCCAGGCCCGCCCGGGCGGGGATTACGAGCATTCGCTCACGCTCCTGCGCGAATTCAAGGCGCGGGTGCCGGGTGTGCCGACGAAGAGCGGCCTCATGGTGGGCCTCGGTGAGACCGATGAGGAAATCCTCACCGTCATGCGCGACCTGCGCGCGCATGACGTGGACATGCTCACGATCGGCCAGTACCTACAGCCCTCAACGCACCACCTGCCGGTGCTCCGCTATGTGCATCCGGACACCTTCGCGATGTTCGAGCGCGAAGCTGCGGCAATGGGCTTTCGCCACGCGGCCGTGGGCGCGATGGTGCGCTCGTCCTACCACGCCGATCAACAGGCCGCGCCAGTGCTTTCGGACTGAGGACCCCTCCGTCGGCGACACGTGGTCGGTCGCGCCGGCTGCCGTGCCGACCGAGGTGAGCGCTGCAATGCGTCAGGCAATCGCGCCCGCGTTCGTGCGCGCGGCCTGCCGCCCCCGCCGTGCCCGGGGCTTCGTCGAGCACGGGCGGGGCGCGGAACCTGCGTGATCCGTCGAGGCAGTGAAGAGCGCATCGAACGCTGCCGCATCCGCACCCACCTGACCGTGTTCTAGCCACATGAGCGAGGTGACGAGCTTTTCGAATTCAGGCTCGAAGCGGCGGATGATCGCATCGGGGTCGGGGCAGAGCCGCCGGTCGGTCATGAGCCCGAATTGCACACCGCCCGCGTAGGAGAGGATCGACACGCCCACACCGACGTTGCCGCTCTGCGGTACCCAGAACATGGTCTGCGCGATGCGGCAACCAGCGAGGTAGAGTGGCTCGGTCGGCCCGGGGACGTTGGTCATCACGGCGGTGCCCTTGTCGGAGAGGAGCGCGAGCGCCTGCCGCTGGATGGCGCGGGGCACATAGCCCAGCACGCCGAGCAGCGCCATGCTCACTACGGCCTGATAACCGTTCTTGAGCCCGTTCATGCGGCGCCGCACCTCGAACACACGCTCGATCGGGTTGGCCACGCCGATCGGCAGCTCGAGCCCAACGAGGCCGAAGTGATTGCCGAGCTGATGGATCTTGTCGCGGGCGCGCAGGTTCACGGGCACGAAGGCGCGGAGAAGGGCATCCGGGGGCACGCGGTCGCCGCGATCCGTCAGATAGCTGCGGATGGCGCCGGCCACGCTCGCGAGCAGCACGTCGTTGACCGAGCAGCCAAGCACGTAGCCCACGTCCTTGACCCGCGTGAGGCTGATCGGCGCACTCCAGGCCACGCGCTTGACCTTGCCGACGCGGCCCTTGAGCCGGGTTGGCGTGTCGGTCGGCATCGTGGCCAGATACGCGAGCTCCTGCGCCACACCCACGGCCATGCGTGCCGCATCGGCCGCTTCGGTTGGGTCATCGACCCAGCGGCTGTACTTGGCGACCATCGCGCTGCCCATGCGCAGGCCCTGATCGAGCGCGGATTCCACTGTGCTCGTGAGCGGCCCGGTCAGCGGCGAGGCCATCCGTGCCGCGGTGTCGGCGAGCGGCGAAAGGGCCGTGATCGCGGGCACCGCCCGTGAGAGGAGCGTCTGCACCTGCGCGCCCAGGGGACCGAACTGGCCGAGATCACGCAACACGCGCTCGACGCCTTCCTCAGCCATGTGAGCGAGGGCCGCGAGCCGTCGCGTCTTCGGGCGCGCGGTTCTTGGCAGCACGCGCGGTGTGTCCGGTGCATCCGGGTCGGTGTCGGTCAGGTTGAGCAGCACGCCGATGAGGGCGATGCCGTCGGCGATGCAATGGTGGATGCGCGCAACGAGCGCCGAGCCGCCCTCGTAGTCCTCGATCACGTGGAACTGCCAGAGTGGCTTGCCCGGCGCGAGCGGCTCGGCCGCCAGTCGGCCGACGAAGTCCTGCAGCTCGCGTTCGCCGCCCGCGCCGGGCAGTCGAACGGTCAGGAGATGGCTTTCGAGGTCGAAGTGCTCGTCGTCCACCCACCACGCGGCCACGCCGTCATCGACCACGTGCTGACGAAAGCGCGGATAGACGAGGAGGCGCCCCTCGATGAGTGAGGCGAGCCGCTCGAGGTCGATTGGCCGCTCGAAGACCATCACGCCGACGATCATCATCAGGTTCGTCGGCGAATCCATCCTGAGCCAGGCGGTGTCGACGCTCGACATCTTGTGACGGGCCACGGGTCCTCCTTTCGGCGCGCGGCAGTGCTGGCGAGGCGTCTTTAGAGTGCGTCTACCGATCGCGCCACGGCGTGCGCCGTCAATAATAGGGCGACTCAATTCCCCGAAGGAGGTGTGCCATGGCGCTCCAGGACGATTTCGAGAAGGCCCAGGCCGACGTCAAGACCCTGCCCGAGAAGCCCGACAACGCGACCTTGCTCGAGCTCTACGCGCTCTACAAACAGGCCACCGAAGGCGATGCAAGCGGCCGCCGCCCGGGCATCATGGATCCGGTCGGGCGCGCCAAGTTCGACGCCTGGGCAACGAAAAAGGGCACGAGCGCGGAGGACGCGATGAGTGCATACATCGCGCTGGTCGAGAAGCTCCTCGGCAAATGATCGACCTCCTTCGTCGACGCTTCGGAACTCACGCCTTCGCGGGCGCCGGGCTCGTCATCGTCGGCGCTCTCGCATCGGCAGACGCGGCGCAGGCGCAACCCGCCCCGGCTCAGGCCGCGGCGGCCAAGGATTCGCGTCTCACCGTCGTCTACTGGTCAGCCAAGGACTGCCGCTGGTGCACCTGGTGGGAAGGCAAGCTGCTCGGCTCGGGCGGGGAGGCGGCCTTCCTCGCGAGTCCCGAAGGCAAGGCCGTGCGTTACGAGATCGTCAAGAAGACCTTTCTCTCGGTGCCCTACGGTCCGCACGACTTCCGCCCCGGGCAGCGCTGGCTCTGGAACCAGCTCGACAGCGGCAAGCATCGCCGCATCGTCGGTTACCCGAGCTTCTCGCTCTTCGACGGCGAGGAACTGGTCGTCTACACGGTCGGGCAGGACGGGTTCAAGGACGAATTGCTGCCGAAGCTGCGCGAGCGGATCGTAAGGCGGTGAGGCATGGCGTCTCGCGCGCGGCAACAACGATGCGCGGGCGCGGCGTAGTCATTTCCGCATCGGCGGCAGCACGCGACCGCGGGACTCGATGACAAGCCGCGCGCGGTCGGGATAGTCGGTGATCAGCCCGTCCACGCGCCAATCCATCATCCGCTGCAGGTCGGCCCAGTCGTTGACTGTCCACGGAATGACGGTCAGGCCGAGTTCGCGGGCTTCTTCGACGAGGCCTGGTGTGAGATCACGAAAGTTGGGTGACCAGACCCAGCCACCAGCGGCACGCACGAGTTTCGGGATCGAGGCGTGATCATCGGCGTCGAGTCCCGCGAGCCAGGGCGATTTGCCCGGTCGGCCCCGCTCGACCGTGTCGAATGCGGGTTGCTGCGAGGTGAGGTAGGCGCGCTGAATGTCGGGCGCTTCGCGGGCGAGGATGGCGAGTGTGCGCCAGTCGAAGGACTGGATCATGACGCGGGATTCGAGCTTGTAGCGGCGGACCTCGCGCAGGATGGCGCGGACGAAGGTTTCGGGGCGCCACGTTTCCTCGGGGGCCAGCGGGGAGAGTTTGGTCTCGATGTTGAACCGTACATCCTCGACACCCCGTGCGGCGACGATCGCGAAGAGCGCACCGAGCGCTGGGATGCGCTCGCCGTCGACGGCGTCCTGCTGCGAAAAGGTGGCGGCATAGCCTGTACCGGGCCGGATACGGCCGACGTCGTAGCGCTGCAGGGCGGCGAATGGGATGTCCTTGATCGGCGCGCCGCGCGCTGTGAGCCACTGGCCGGATGGGTCACGGGTGATGTCGGGATTGAGCGTCCGGTCGTGGTAGATGACGGCCACGCCGTCCTTGGTGACGCCGACGTCGAGTTCGAGCGTGGTCACTCCGAGGTCAAGCGCTCTCATGAAGCCCGCAAGCGTGTTCTCGGGGGCCAGACCGCGCGCGCCGCGGTGACCCTGCAGATCGAAGGCGTACCCAGCACTGGCGAGGGCGAACCAGACGACGAGGAGGGCGCGTGCCGAAAGCGCACGACCTGCGCGGTGGAAGAGCCAGCTTCGGGCGAACGGCGATCGAGCGGTCATGGTGTGGATGGGGCGGGAGGTGGAATCACACGGGACGCTGCACCGAGACAGGCGGATGCGCGTGGGAACGCACCGCAGAGCATGAGATCACGCGCCAATAATGCCCGCTCGATGGCGGCTTCGATCGCATCCTGCTCCTCGCGGCGCGGACGTTCCAGTACCCAGTCGGCCACGGGCTTCTGTGGCGTGGCGCTGTCGCGCGGGTGACCGATGCCGATGCGCAGTCGCCAATAGTCGCGGCTGCTCAAGTGCCGGTCGATGTCCTTGAGGCCATTGTGACCGGCATGCCCGCCGCCGAACTTGAGTCGCACGTCTCCGGGGGCGAGGTCGAGTTCATCATGCGCGACCAGGATTTCGGCGGGTTCGATGCCATGGAACCGCGCGACGGCGCCGACTGCCTGACCCGAGAGGTTCATGAAGGTGAGGGGCTTGACCA
This sequence comes from uncultured Burkholderiales bacterium, assembly GCA_937944385.1. Taxonomy (GTDB): domain Bacteria; phylum Pseudomonadota; class Gammaproteobacteria; order Burkholderiales; family Casimicrobiaceae; genus Casimicrobium. Next base: position 9,262 of record CALDYQ010000076.1, read on the forward strand.
GCTTGAGATCGCCCATGGCGGTACGCGCGCTCGCCACCTCGGCCTGAAAGCGTTTCTCGTAACTGAAGCGCGCCCCAAGTTCGTGTGCCAGATCCTCCACCCACCAAAAGCCCGCGTTATGGCGCGTGCGCTCGTACTCGGGGCCGGGATTGCCGAGGCCAACGACGAGCCGGAGCGCGCGTTCAGGCGGAGCGGAGGGGCGTGACGCAAGCGACATGAATGGCAGTGTATTGAGTGAAGCAGCGAGCCTCGCGCACGCCCATGAAAAAAGCCCGCCGAAGCGGGCCTTTCGCCGATTTGGACGAGGCGGTTATTTCTTCTTCTTGTCATCCTTGCCCGCAGCCGCGCCTGCCGCTGGGGCTTTCTGCTTGGTGGCGGCAACTTCGGCTGCGGCCGGAGCATCGGAGGCGACAGCCTCTTCAGCCACGACCGAGGCGGTGGCGAACACGGCGTCCTTGTTACGGCCGCGCAGCACGAGCTTGACGCCCTCGGGCAGTTTGACGTCAGCCGCATGGATCGACTCGCCTGCCTTCAGGTCCTTGAGGTCGACCTCGATGAAGCGAGGCAGATCCTTCGGCAGGCAGGCGATCTCCACTTCGTTGAGGACGTGGCTCACGACAGCACCAGAGAGCTTGACCGCGGGTGAAATCTCTTGGTTGATGAAGTGCACCGGCACTTTCATGTGCAGGGGCTTGTCGGCGTCCACGCGCTGGAAATCGACGTGCAGAACCTGCTGCTTGAAGGGGTGGTACTGCACGTCGCGCAGGAGCACCTGGCTCGTTGCGCTGCCGAGCGTCATCGACAGCACCGAGCTGTGGAAATCCTCTTTCTTGAGGGCGTGCCAAAGCGCGTTGTGATCGAGTTCGATCATCTCCGGCTGGCCGCTGCCGCCGTAGACGATGCCCGGCACCCGGCCGGTCTTCCGAAGGCGGCGGCTCGCACTCGAGCCTTCGGCGGTCCGCGCGAACGCGGTGAATTGTGTGGTCATGATGTTCTCCAACGTTTGGGGCAGCACGGGTGCTGCCTTCCGGGGGTTTTTTCGGGCGGTCGCGACCAACCGGCCGACAAAATCCGCCGCAGGGGATTCCGCGGCGGCAAAAGCGAAAGAGGGCGCTACTCGGTGAACAACGAGGACACACTGTCCTCGTTGCTGATGCGCTGCATCGTCTCGGCGAGAAGCTGGGCGCAGGAAATCTGGCGGATCTTGCCGGTCGTGGCAGCGAGCTCCTCGCCAGCGCGCGACAAGGGAATGGTGTCCGTGACCACGAGTGAGTCGAGCGCGGGGCCCGCGATGCGGTTGACCGCCTCGCCCGAGAGCACGGCGTGCGTGCAGTAGGCGACGACCTTGCCAGCCCCTGCTTCTTTCAGCGCCTGGGCCGCCTTCACGAGCGTGTTCGCGGTGTCGACGATATCGTCCATGATCAGGCAGGTGCGGCCGGCGACGTCCCCGATGATGTTCATGACCTCCGCCACGTTCGCCTTCGGGCGACGCTTGTCGATGATCGCGAGGTCGGTGTCGAGCCGCTTGGCCATGGCCCGGGCGCGGACCACACCGCCCACGTCGGGCGAGACCACGAGCAGGTTCTCGTATTTCTGCTTCCAGATGTCGGAGAGCAGGAGCGGTGTGGCGTAGATGTTGTCGACCGGGATGTTGAAGAAGCCCTGCACCTGGTCGGCGTGCAGATCCATCGTCAGCACGCGGTCGACCCCCACGGCCGTGAGCATGTCGGCGACCACCTTGGCCGAGATCGCCACCCGCGCCGAGCGGGGACGCCGATCCTGCCGCGCGTAGCCGAAATAAGGCATGGCCGCCGTGATGCGTCCGGCCGAGGCGCGTTTCAGCGCGTCGACCATGATCACGAGCTCCATCAGGTTGTCGTTGGTCGGCGCGCAGGTGGACTGCAGCACGAACACGTCGCGACCGCGGACGTTTTCCAGGATCTCGATGTTGACTTCGCCATCGGAGAAGCGGCCGACCTGAGCCTTGCCGAGGCGCATGCCGAGATGTTCGACGACGGCCGCCGCGAGCTTTTGGTTCGCGTTGCCCGTGAACACCATCATGTCGTTGAAACTCATGGCGGGATGCGGGCGTTAGTCGCGACTTTCGGCGGGAAAGGATGACTCGGTGGCGGGGTCGATGTCCGATGTCGCCCGGTTTTCATGCGGCCTGCGAAGCGCGCGGTGCGGACCGAGGACGCCCAATCGTAGGGTGCTGCGGGTGCTTATGGGGTGCTTATGAACAGTCGGGCAGAAACCTTGGCAGGGGAGGAAGGATTCGAACCCTCGAATGTCGGAATCAAAATCCGATGCCTTAACCGACTTGGCGACTCCCCTGCGGTCGGGCGATTTTCCGGTGCTCAGGCGAACCGCCGGTAACCAACCGAGCCCGAGAGTATATCAGCCGGTGGCGTGGGGAAGACGCCCAAGCGTGCGCGCCGCCCACGCCGGCCAGCCGAGCGCACGTAGTTGGCCGGCCGCGGCCCGCGCAGCGGCAGCGTTGGCGCAGAACGCAAAGAGGGCGCTGCCCGAGCCGCTCATGCGGGGCGAGAGTCCCCCTGCCTCGAACGCTCGGGCAAGCGCGGCGATTTCCGGAACGATCTCCCGGGCAGCAGCCTCGAGGTCATTGCCGCCCCAGTCGAGCGGCCAACCGAACCGCTCAACCGCGGGCGAATCGCGCACGACCCGGCGGCTCGCGAACACGGCCTTCGTAGCGGCGGCCACGCCCGGGTGGGCGATCACCACGTCCCGCGCGGGCACCGTCACCGGGCGCAGGGCTTCGCCAATGCCGGCCACGAACGCCGGCCCGTCGCCCAGGAAGAACGGAATGTCGGCGCCGAGCGGCAACGCCAGCGCAGCGAGCTCGCGGCTCGAAAGACCGAGCCCCCAGAGGCGATTGAGCCCGATCAGGACCGCCGCGGCATCCGAGCTCCCGCCGCCGAGCCCCGCGCCGCTCGGAATGCGCTTCACGATGCGGATGCGCGCCCCGACGCGGATGCCTGCGCGGGCGGCCGCGTGATTCGAAAGGGCACGCGCCGCGCGGCAGCCCAGCTCGTTCTCGACCGTGAGTCCCGGTGGCGCGTCGAGGAGCGTGATCTCGGCCGCCTCGTCGGGCCCGGTGGCCGTGAGCTCGACCGTGTCGGCGAGCGAGACCGGTACGAACACCGACTCGAGCAGGTGGTAGCCATCGGCCCGGCGACCGGTGACATGCAGGAAGAGGTTGAGCTTGGCGGGGGCCGTCAGGACGAGCGGGGGAAGAAGCATCAATCGAACACCCACCGATCGAGCACCCACACGATCTCGGAGTCCGGGCTGGCCTCGGGCTGCCAGCGCATGCGCCGTGGGGTGGCGCTCCCGTCCTCGTGCCGGGTCAACACCTCCACCGCCCAGCCGTGCTCGACGAATCGGTCGGTCGGGGCCATCGCCGTGTGCGCCTCGGGCAACCCGCGCAGCCAGTGGGGCAGCGCTTCGTCACGCACCTTTAGGCCAGTGAATTGCTCGAGAAGCGACGCAACACTCGCATCATTGCGGACCGTGCCATCGGTGAGGGCGAGGGTCGCGCCCCGGGCATCCACCGTGAGCCGCGCGAGCACGGTGCCCACGGGAGAGAAGACCTCTGCGACCGTATTGGCCCCGTCGGTCCGGTAGGAAAACTGGCCGGCGAGTTGCTGCCCGTCGTGACGTGCAGTGAAGCGTCCCGTGAGCGCGAATCGTTCGGCGCTGCGCAGGCGCTCGACCGCTTGGTCGGCAACCCTCGCCGCCGCAGCCGCGGGTGCAGGCCCTGCCGCGCGATGGGGTGATGCGCAGCCGACGAGCAGCAGTGCGGCGCTACAGGCCGCGAGCATGCATCGCAACGTAGCTACTCCCGATCCAGACGCCGGATCGTCTCGCGCAGCACCTCGTGCTCCGGCTCGCGCGCGAGCTGTGCGCGCCAGATGGCGCGTGCCTCGTCGCGGCGGCCCTGGGCCCAGAGCACTTCGCCGAGATGAGCCGCGATCTCGCCGTCGGCGTGCTTGGCAAAGGCCGTGCGGAGATGATGCTCGGCGTCGGCGAGCCGGCCCTGCCGGTAGGCCACCCAGCCCATGCTGTCGAGAATCGCCGGGTCCTCGGGGGCCAGACGGTGAGCCTGCTCGATCAACTCCCGTGCCTCGTCCAGCCGTTCGTTGCGGTCGGCGAGGCTGTAGCCCAGGGCATTGAGCGCTTGTGCGCTGTTCGGGTCGAGCGCGATGACCCGGCGCAGCCGCGCCTCGGCCTCGGTAGGACGCTTCAACTGCTCGAGCAGGATGGCGGAGTCGTAGAGCAGGCCCGCGTCGTCTGGCTTGCGTTCGAGCAGGGCATCGAGGATCGCAAGTGCCCTGGCGTATTCCCGCGCGTCGCGCCAGAGCAAGGCCTCGGTCTGCGCGAGCGCGTTGGCCTGTCTCGGGCTCGCGGGCTCGATCTGCTTCAACAGGGCGACGGCCTCGACGACCCGTTTGTCGCGTGCGAGGGCCGTGGCGCGACGCAGCTGGGCCTCGAACGCGCGATCCCCGCGGTCGACGCGGGCATAGCGTTCGGCGGCCACACTCCAGCGCCCCTCGGCCTCGGCCACCCGGCCGAGGTAGTAGGCGAGTGCCAGCGGCTCGCCCCGGCCGGCGCGCTCGGCATCGAGCAGTTCACGTTCCGCCGTGGCCCAGTCGCGCGCGGCAAAGGAGGCCAATGTGGCGGCGAAGCGTTGCTCCTCGGCATCATCCTTGCCCTCGTCCGCCAAGGCGAGGAATTCGCGCCGCGCATCAGCGAAACGATCCATCTCGTACAGGGTGCGGGCGCGGAGCTCACGCAGATCGCGCGCCTCGGGGTGCGCGAGCAAGGCCGCCGCAATTTCGGCCAGCGTCGATTCGCGCAGTTCGGTCTGTTGGGCGTCCGGCGTCGTGGCGAGCCGAAGTCGCGTCTTCAGCACCACCGCCGGCGGCCAGAGCGGGCGGAGCGCGAGCGCGCGATCGAGCGCCGTGAGCGCCGCGGCGGCGCGCTGCGCGCTCGTGCCCGTCGTGGCTGCGGCCAGCGCGTAGTAGGCCTCGGGCAGATCGGGGTGCCGCTCGACCGCCAACCGTGCGAACTCGATGGCGCGGTCACGGTCCCCGAGCTGGGCGAGTTGTCGCGCGGCGTCCATGAGGGCCCCGGGCAGGACAGAGGCTGGCAAGTCGAGCAGTCCATTCATGGCCGCCCGAGCTGGAGCGTCGTCGCTGCCGGCGAGCGCGAGTGCGAGCGCAATGAGGCGCGGGCGGGGCGAGTCGGGCTGGGCAATCGCCCACCGCTCCACCACATCGACGGCACGCGCCCGATCTCCGGCCCGAAGCGCGAGCTCCACCGCGCGCTCGGCGACGGAGGCGTCCCCGGAGAGGCGCGCGATCTCGGCGTAGGCAGCGCTGGCCGTGTCCCGATCGCCTTGGATCAGCGCAAGCTCGGCGGCGAGGATCGCCGTGTAGATCTGACTCTGCGCATGTCGAGCAACCCAGGTGGCGACGCTGCTCTCCATGCTGCCGCTGGCCTGGGTCGGCTGGGCGATGGCCGGGGGGATAGCGAACGTCGGGCCCGCTGCGAGGCCCGTGCAAAGGAGGGCGGCCCGAAGCGCCACGGCCGATCGAGCGCGCGACAGGGACGGAGGGGGTGGACTACGATGCATATCACTCACCCAGCAGAGGAGGGGCTCCGGACGCCGAACGTGTCGGTGAACCACGGATCGACCGTCGAGAGCATGCGCAAAAGCAATCGGGCTGCACGGCACAATGTTTGGCGTTTCCGCAGCATACACTCGATCCCATGCCCGAGTTGCCCGAGGTCGAGACCGTCCGCCGCGGACTGACGGATGGACTGGTCGGACGTACGATCGGTTCAGTCGAGGTGCGTGAGCGGCGGCTGCGCTGGCCCCTCCCGGCGGACTTCGGCGTCCGACTCGCCGGCGCGCGCATCCTGGCCATCGATCGACGGGCCAAATATTTGCAATTGCGCCTCGATCGGGACCGGACGCTGCTTGTTCACCTGGGTATGACCGGGCAGCTGCGGCTGTTGTGCGCGAACGACCTGCCGCCGCCCGGAGTGCATGACCATGTGGACATCCACCTCGATGGTGACCGCTGTCTGCGCTACACCGACATCCGCCGCTTTGGCTCGATGCACCTGTACGCAGGCGCGGATCATGGGCAGCCGCTGCTTGCGCGCCTCGGCGTCGAGCCGCTCTCCGAGGCCTTCACCGCTGAGTATCTGCACCGCCACCTCGAGCGGCGTCGTGCTGCGATCAAGCTCGTGCTCATGGACGCCTCCGTGGTCGCGGGCGTGGGCAACATCTACACCAACGAGGCGCTCTTTCGCGCCGGTATCCGGCCGGGAACACCGGCGCACCGCATCAGCCGCGCGCGCGTAGCGCGTCTCGTGGCCGAAGTACGCGCCGTCCTCGCCGAGGCGATCGAGGCGGGCGGCACGACGCTTCGCGACTTCGTGCATGCCGACGGCGGCACCGGTTACTTCCAGCTCGACACCTTCGTCTACGGCCGCGAGGGCGCGCCCTGCCGGGTCTGCGGCACGACGCTCCGGAGCCTGCGTCAGGCGAATCGCGCGACGGTGTATTGCCCGCGGTGTCAGAGGTAGGCCGTGCCCAGGGCGCTCACTCGGGCAACTCGGCGCTCGGCATCCGGGCGAGGATGATGCCGACCTTGCGATTGAGTCCCGGTGCATTGAAGTTGCGTTCGTAGAAGCGCGGGTTGGGCGCCATGGCGGCGAGCCTGGCGGCCTGCGGCGCGGAAAGCTGTGCGGCCGGAATGCCGTAGTAGCGTCGCGCCGCGGCTTCGGCGCCGAAGATGCCCTCGCCCCACTCGATCACGTTGAGGTAGAGCTCGAGGATGCGCTTCTTCGACAGCATCGTCTCGAGCATCAGCGTGATCACGGCTTCCTGCGCCTTGCGACCGTAGCTGCGCTCCGGCGTGAGAAAAAGGTTCTTCGCCAGTTGCTGCGTGATCGTACTGCCGCCCGCGACCGTGCGTCCGCGCTTGCGGTTTTTCTCGATGGCAAGCTGGATGCCTTCCCAGTCGAAGCCTTCGTGATCGACGAATTTCGCATCTTCCGCCGCGATCAGCGCGCGCTTGAGGTGCGGCGAGATGTGCGCGTCGGGTACCCACTGGTAGCGCAGCCGGGCGTTGGGCTGCTTGGCGCGAAGCTCGCCCATGCGATGGGCCATGAAGGACGTGCGGCCCGGCGCGAACTGACTGTAGATCGCGATCATCGCGACGAAGTAGAGCTGCAGCGCCACGAGCATGACGAGCGCGCCCAGGAGCACGGCAAGCGCTGCTCGACCGATGAGCCCCGGAAGCGTTGCCATGTCAGGGCGGCGGGCCCGCGCCACGTGTCGGCGTGCCTTAGCGTGAACCCGCTGCGCCCGTCGCGGGCGAGGGTGCCGCCGAGCTCTCGAGACCGCCCTCCCGAGTGAAGCTCCACGTCCGGGTGATGTAGAGGATGTCGGTATCGCGCCGGATATCGGCGGGGAACGGCGAGAACGGCGCCGCGAGGTCGAGCACCTTGCGTGCGGCGGCGTCGAGGATGCGTGAGCCCGACGAGCGGTCGATCTCCACCGACTCGATCGAGCCGTCGGCGCGAATGCCCACCGTCATCACGAGCGAGCCGTAGAGCTTGTGCTGGCGCGCGGCCTCGGGGTAGTTGGCATTGCCGATACGCTCGACCCGTTGCCGCCAGTCCTCCACGTAGCGCGCGAAGCGGTATTCCGCCGCGCGGGCGCCGATGTGGCGCTTCTTCGGGCGCTGCTGGTAGTTCTCGAATTCGCGCGCGATCTGCGCCTCCAGCCGCTGCAGCTCGAGCGCCTTTTCGGAGAGCTGCTGCATGACGGCGGCCGTGTTCATCTTGGGCGCCTCGCTGGGCTCGCGCTCCGAAGGCGTGGTACGTCCGCTTTTCAGTTGTTGCAGCAGTTCGCGTGTCTCGCGTTCGAGGCTCTCGACCTGCTGCTTGGCGAGGGCGAGCTGGGTTTGCTTGGCGTCGATCGCCGCGCGCGGCAACGGTGAAGAAAGTTGGCGCTTCTGGTCGATATTGCCGCCGCCGTCGAGATTCGCCTGGGCGAGGAAGTCAGGATTGTTGGGGCGCGACTGCGTCCGCGCATTGACGAGGGATACTTCGAGCGGCGGCGACTCGCCCGGGCGCTTGAAGCGCTCGGGGAATTCGAAATGGATCGCAAGCACGATGGCATGGGCGACGGCCGAGGCGGCGAGCGCGGCCTTGAGGACCGGACTCATGGGAACAGACACCGACAGGGCGGGAGCGGCCACCGCCCGTGCAGTGGACACCGCCGAGCGCGCTTCCGCTGCTTTCGCCGCTTTCTTTGAGCCTGCCACGGCCGCCGATTCTAGGGCGGGGTTGTTTCTGACGGGACCGCCTCGATGAACCGCACGTGGAGTTGGGCTTCCCATAAGTCGATCTCGGCCACGGCGAGGATCACCTTCGTGCCGGCAGGCTGCTCGGGCAAGTCGGCCACGCGCATGACGATCGGCAGGTGGTCGAAGCGCACGAGGTTCTCGCGCAGGACGGTGGCGATGACGCGGTCGTGCTTCTCCTGCTCGAGCCAGCGCAAGCACCAGTAGTGCTCCATCTGCTGCTGGAAGTCGGCATAGGCGCTGTAGGTCGCGTCGAAGTCGGCCACGGCGGCGAGGAGTGTCGCGTCCCCACTTGCGTAAACCGGCTTCTCGCCGCGCACGAGCGCGAGGATTTGCCGCTGGTTCATCAGGTCCGAATAGCGGCGCAGGGGTGAGGTCGCCCAGAGGTAGACGTCAAGCGCGAGCCCTTCGTGCGGTGCCGGTTTGGAGGACATCCTCGTCTTGCCCGCGCCCTGCACCCGGTACATCGCGGGCCAGCGGGCCGACGCGAGCGCACGGCCCCAGGTGGCGTTGGCAAGGATCATGAACTCGGCCACCAGCGTGTCGAGCGGCGAGCCCCGCGGGCGCTGCCAGATGCGCACGCGCGCCTCGGGCGAATCCGGGTCGCCATCGATCGCGAAGCTGTAGTCGACGCGGTTCACGGTCTGCTCGCCGCGACGGGCGGCCAGCGCCTGAGCGGCCCGCGCCAAGCGGAGCAGCGCACGACCGAAGCCGCGGGCACGGGCGTCGTCTTCTCGGCTGGGCACCTCGGCGGACCAGTCGAAGCAATCGAGCTCGGTCAGGCGCAGGTTGGCTGCGATCGGCACGCGTTCGACGCGGCTTTCGGTGTGCAGCAGCTCATGCGCGGCGGTGAGGCGCACGTACAGCGAGAGCGCCGGCGGCGAGCCGCCCTCATCGAGCGAGAACGCGGCGATCGGTGCCTCGGGCAGCATCGTGATCTTGTGCCCCGGCATGTAGACCGTGGAGAGCCGCTCGCGTGCGAGGCGGTCGAGCGGACTCTCCGGCGCGATACCGAGCGCCGGACAGGCAATGTGGATGCCGACCGTGAAGCTGCCGTCAGCGTGCTCGACGAGCGAGAAGGCGTCGTCGATCTCGGTCGTTGTGATGTCGTCGATCGAGAAGGCGGCCACGTCTGCGATGGGCAGTCCCTCGGGTGGCGCGGTCGTGATGGCGGCGACTTCTGCCGGGAAGTCGATCCCGCGCGGAAAGGTGGCGAGCAGGAAGCGCTGGTAGTGAAGCGCGTAGGTCGACGGGATGACACCCGTCTGCGCGAGCAGCCGTGCCGGGGCAGTCCTGGCGCGATCCGCCGCGGCCGAGAGGGCTTTCCAAGGCGCGCCGTTCTTGTCAGGCGCATAGAGAAGCCGTGCCCAGTCCCGCGCGATCTCTGGCGGCGCCGATCCGGCGAGCAGCTCCTCGATCCACGATTCGATTTGCGCCTGTTCGCGCTTCTTGCGCTCGACCGCTGCGAGCGCGAGCTTGAGTGTCTCCTCGGGCTGGCGGCGGTAGCGCCCCTTGCCACGCTTCTGGAAGTAAATCGGTGAGCCGTGAAGCGCGAGCAGTGTGGCCGTGATCTCGGCGGGGCTCGCCTTGGCGCCGAAGTAGTCGCGCGCGAGATCGGCAAAGCCGAGCTCCATGCCGTCCGGGGCGACTTCCCAGAGCAGCTGCACGTCGAACGCCGCGAGCAGGTGCTGCGCTTGGGCCCACATCGCCTCGGGGTCGATGCCTGCGAAGCGATGGAGGAGGTTGGCCGCCTTGACTTTGAGGCGACGTCCGCCGGGGACTTCGACCTGGGCGCTGGCTTCGGCCTCGGAACGGATCGTGCCGACGCGGATCGCGCCGTCCTCTTCAAAGACGATATGGGTCATGGGGACTCGTTGGTGACGCCGTGCGGCACGTGGCCCGCAGGCACGACACGGCTCGCCGACTCGACGTGTCGGCGTTGGTCGTCGAAGAAGATGTCGGCGCCGAATGCGCGCAGGAACTCGGCCTTGTCGAGGCCGCCAAGAAAAAGCGCCTCATCGATACGGATGCCCCACGAGCGCAGCGTGCGGATCACGCGCTCATGTGCTGGCGCCGAGCGTGCGGTGACGAGCGCCGTGCGGATCGGTTGACGGTCGCGCGGAAATTCGGTCTGGATCCGGTGCAGCGCGGCGAGGAACGCCTTGAACGGCCCGCCCGACAGCGGCGTGTCTGCCCGTTCGCGCTCGGCGGCCGCGAAGGCGGACAGGCCCTCCTGCTGGTAGATCCGCTCCGCTTCATCCGAGAAGAGCACCGCATCGCCGTCGAAGGCGATGCGCAGTTCCTCGTCATCCGATGCTTCACTCAGTGATCCGCCCGAGGGCGCGCGACGCAGGGGGGAGGTTTCGTCGCCCGCATGCTGCACGATCGTGGCCGCGGCATAGCCCGACTCGAGCGCATGCCGGACATCGGCCGTGTCCGCCGAGAGAAACAGATGCGCGCCGAGCGCGGGCACGTATCGTGCCGTGTCACGGCCGCTCGTGAACACCGCGCGGGTGATCGCAAGCCCATAGTGCCGGATCGAGTTGAACACGCGCAAGCCCGTGTCGGCGCTGTTGCGCGAGAGCAGCACCACCTCCACGCGCTCGCGTCCGCCATCGTTGAGTCGCAGCAGTTTGCGCACGAGATCGAAGGCGACCCCGGGGGCGAGGACTTCGTTTTCGCGCTCGACCTGGTGACGCTGGTAGGCCTCCACGCCCTCGGCCTCGAAGAGCGCATGGGACTCCGAGAGGTCGAAGAGCGCCCGCGAGGAAATCGCAATGACCAGCTTGTTCTCGAGCGTGACCGGCATGTGGCGAACCCTTTTCTCAGCGGCGTTGCGCAAGCTGAGCGAGCAGCTTCTCTTGCAGCCCGCCAAAGCCGCCGTTCGACATCACGAGCACATGGTCGCCGGGCTTGGCGATGCGCGCGAGATCGGCTACGAGCGCCTCGATTGAGCGCGACACGGCCGCGCGGGTGCCGAGTGGGGCAAGCGCGGCGCCCACGTCCCAGTCCACGCCACCTGCGTAGGCGAAGACGAGATCGGCCTCGGCCAGCGCGCCGGGCAGTGCCGCCCGCATCGCGCCCTGTTTCATCGTGTTCGAACGCGGTTCGAACACTGCGATCAGCCGCTCACCCGGGCCGAGTCGGGTCTTGAGCCCCCCGATCGTGAGCCCGATCGCGGTCGGGTGATGGGAGAAATCGTCATAGACCCGCACGCCGCCCACCGTGCCGCGAAGCTCCTGCCGGCGGCGAATGCCGCGAAAGCGCGAGAGCGCTTCGATCGACTCGGTCGGATGCACGCCGACGTGACGCGCTGCGGCGATGGCGGCCAGGGCATTCATGCGGTTGTAGTCGCCGGGCATGGCGAGGGCGAGCGTGCCGAAGCGCTCGCCGCCGAAATCCACCTGCGCGTCCGCTGTCAGGTGCCAGCCCTGGTCACTGCCGAAGACTTCCTGCTCGCTCCAGCAGCCCATCGCAAGGGCTTCCTTGAGCCGGGCATCGGTTGCGTTCGAGATCACGCGGCCGCTCCGCGGCACGGTGCGGATCACGTGGTGGAACTGTCGCTGGATCGCCGTCACGTCCGGGAAGATGTCCGCGTGATCCCACTCGAGGTTGTTGAGGACGAGCGTGCGCGGTCGGTAGTGCACGAACTTGCTGCGCTTGTCAAAGAACGCGGTGTCGTATTCATCGGCCTCGATCACGAAGAGTGGCCGGGCGCTCGCCTGCTCGCCGAGCCGCGCCGAGATGCCGAAGTCGTGCGCCACCCCCCCGATCAGGAAGCCCGGCCGCCGTCCGGCGCATTCGAGGATCCAGGCGAGCATCGAGGTCGTCGTGGTCTTGCCGTGGGTGCCCGCCACCGCGAGTACGTGGTGACGGTCGAGCACGTGCTCGGCGAGCCACTCGGGCCCCGACACATACGGCGCGCCCGCATCGAGGATCGCCTCCATGAGCGGATTGCCGCGCGTGACCACGTTGCCGACGACGAAGACATCGGGACGGAGCGCGAGCTGCTCCTCGCCGTACCCGGAAATGAGTTCGATGCCGAGCGCAGCGAGCTGCTCCGACATCGGCGGGTAGACGTTCGCATCGCAGCCCGTGACCGTGTGGCCACACTCGCGCGCGATCGCTGCGAGGCCGCCCATGAAGGTGCCGCAGATGCCGAGGATGTGGAGATGCACGCGTGTCCGGGGGGTGAGAAAAAGGCCAAGCCCATCATTGTTTCACGGGCTTGGATCCGAATTCCTGCGCGAGGACGCTCGAGGCGCCGAGCGAATCGCTCGGCGTCTTGCTGGCCCCTACTCGTTCGGCCGGAAGCGGAGCGTCAGCCGCCGCTGGAACACATCGGCGTCCGCGGGCTTGGGCAGCGGCGAGGACTTGAGGATGGCCCGCTCGACCGCCTCGTCATAGGCGCGGTTGCCGCTCGAGCGCACGAGCTGGACGCTCACCACCTCGCCCGTCGGTAACTGGTTCACCTCGAACACCGCCTCGGGGTTACCTGGCACCTCGGCGGCGAGGATGATGTTGCCGCGGACCTTGTTGCGGATGCGGTTCACGTAGTCCGCCTCAGCCCGCGTCCGGGCACGGGCGGCGGCCTCCTGTGCGGCCTTGAGCGCGGCGACCCGCTCGGCGGCAGCCCGCTCGGCTGCTTCTCGTTCGGCAGCAGCACGTTCCTGCGCGGCCCGTTCGGCCGCGGCGCGTGCGGCGAGCTCCTGGGCAGCCTTCTCACGCGCGGCCTTCTCGGCGGCCTCCCGGTCGCGCTGGGCTTTCTCGGCCGCAGCCTTTTCCTGGGCGGCTTTCTCGCGTGCAGCCCTCTCCCGCGCAGCCTTGTCCGCCGCTTCGCGTTCCGCGAGCTTCCTGGCCTCCTCTGCCTTCTTGCGTGCGATCTCGGCTGCGTTCGCTGCCGGCGGGGGTGAGGCCGGGGTCGGACGAGCCGGTGGGGGCGCGGGTTGAGGCGCGGGCGGGGGCGGTGAAACCGGGGCGGGTGGTGCAGCCGCAGGCGGAAGGGGGGGCGGGGGTGGCGGGGGCACGGTGGGCGGTGGGGCCGGTCGTGGCCGCTCGGTCGCGACGAGTTCCACGGCCACGGGTGAGGCTTCCGGCCGCACCTGCTTCCACTGCACCGAAACGACGAGCGCAGCGGCGAGCAGCCCGTGCACGAGCACGGTGCCGACGATGGCGCGGGTGCGGGCAGAGCGCTCGCTCACTGGCCTTCGCGTGCAGCCAGCCCCACGCGCCGCACGCCCGCAGCATGAAGCGCGCCCAGGAGCTCGACCACCTGTTCATAGGCCACGCGCCGATCGGCCGCGATGACCACGGCGCGTCCCCCCGGCCCCTGCAGGGTCTGGATGCGTGCGACCGCCTGCGCTCGCGACAGGTTGCGCTGTCCTGTCGCGCCGGCGCCGACGTCGATCCGTCCATCGCGATGGATCGTGACCTCGATCGGGTCGGCGCTCGTCGGCGTGAGGGTCTGGCCGACGCTCGGCAGCTCGATCTCTCCGGTGCGCAGGCTCGGGGTGGCGATCATGAACACGATCAGCAGCACGAGGATCACGTCGATGAAGGGCACGACGTTGATCTGCGCCATGAGCTTACGCTTCCTCATGCCTGCCGCTGGAGGATGTTGAGGAATTCTTCGGCGAAGGTATCGAGCTGCGTATTGATGCGGTCGAGCTCGGCCTGATAGCGGTTGTAAGCCACCACCGCAGGGATGGCAGCGAAGAGACCGATCGCGGTGGCAATGAGTGCTTCGGCGATTCCCGGAGCGACCTGCGCGAGCGTGGCCTGCCCGACGCTCGCAAGCCCCCGAAACGAGTTCATGATGCCCCAGACGGTGCCGAGCAGCCCGATGTAGGGCGCGACACTCGCGACCGTGGCGAGGCCGGGCAGACGGTGCTCGAGCGCATCCATCTCGCGCTCGACGGCGACCTTGAGCGCTCGCCGCGTGCCATCGACGATGGCTTCCTTGGTGGCGTTCGCTTGCTTCTTCTGCTTGACGAATTCGCGAAAGCCGGCGGCGAAGACTTCGGCTTGCGCGCCTCCGAGTTCCCCTTTGCCCCCCTTGTCGCCTTCCCGCACCCGGTTGTAGAGCGAGGTCAGATCCGCACCGCCCCAGAACGCGTCATCGAAGGCGCGGATGCGCCGCTTGGCCTGCTTGATGAGCCCGCCCTTGTAGAAGATCAGCCACCACGACCAGAGCGACATGAGCACGAGCAGCGCCATCACGGCCTGCACCGGGATCGAGGCTTGACTGACGAGATGGAGGATCGAGAGATCGGCGCTGGGCGTCATGCGGCAGAGGCAGAGGCAGAGGCAGAGGCAGGGGGCGGAGGGCGCGGCACCATCGACTGGCGCAGGGCTGGCGGCATCGCTTTCGGACGGCCGTCCGTCGCCCCGATGTAGGCGGCGGTGACACGGGCCACGAGCAGCGTCTCGTCATGCCGCAGCACGCGCTGGCGGATGACGATGCGTGCCCGACCCACATCCTCGGGTTCGCAGGTCACGGTGACGAGGTCGTTGAGCCGCGCGGGCGCGAGGTAATCCGCCTCCACGCGCCGCACGACGAACACAGCGTCCGCTTCGCGCTGCAGCTGATCGAGGTCCCAGCCCGCCGCGCGCAGCCACTCGGTGCGCGCACGTTCGAGAAAGCGCAGGTAGTTTGCGTAATAGACGACGCCGGCAACGTCGGTGTCTTCGTAGTAGATGCGGACGCTGATCGAAAACGGCTCGCTCATACCGGCGTTCAGGCGAGTGAATCGCCAAAGAGTTCCCCGCTGGCCATCGCGGCGGGCGGAACGAGGCCGAAATGCCGGTATGCACGTGCCGTGGCCACGCGGCCGCGGCTCGTGCGCTGCACATAGCCTTGCTGGATCAGGAAGGGCTCGATCACATCCTCGATCGTCTCGCGTTCCTCGCTGATCGCCGCGGCGAGGTTGTCCACCCCGACCGGTCCACCCGAGAACTTGTCGATGATTGCCGAGAGGAGCTTGCGGTCCATCACATCGAGCCCCTGCGCGTCCACATCCAGCATCCGGAGGGCCTGATCGGCGACCTCTGCGGTGACCTGGCCGCCGCTCTTGACCTCGGCGTAGTCGCGAACGCGACGCAGCAGGCGGTTGGCGATGCGCGGCGTGCCACGCGCGCGGCGGGCGATCTCGAGCGCGCCGGTCGGCTCGATCGCGACATTGAGAAGGCCCGCCGAGCGCGTGACGATGCGTGCGAGTTCGGCGTCCGTGTAGAACTCGAGCCGCGCGACGATCCCGAAGCGGTCGCGCAGGGGATTGGTGAGCATTCCGGCGCGGGTGGTCGCCCCGACCAGCGTGAACGGCGGCAAATCGAGCTTGACCGAGCGCGCGCCGGGCCCCTCGCCGATCATGATGTCGATCGAATAGTCCTCCATCGCGCTGTAGAGCGTCTCCTCGAGCACGGCCGAGAGGCGATGGATCTCGTCGATGAAGAGCACATCGCGCGGCTCGAGGTTGGTGAGCAGCGCGGCGAGATCGCCCTTCTTCTCGAGCACCGGGCCCGAGGTCTGGTGCATCGCCACGCCCATCTCGCGGGCGATGATGTGCGAGAGGGTGGTTTTGCCCAAGCCCGGCGGGCCGAACAGGAGCACGTGGTCGAGCGGCTCGCCGCGGCCGCGTGCCGCCTCGATGAAGATCGAGAGCTGTTCGCGAACCTTCTGCTGGCCGACGTAGTCGTCGAGCTGACGCGGGCGGAGCGCCCGTTCGAGCGCGTCCTCGTCACGGCCGATACTTGCCGCGTCGATCAGCCGATCGGCAGCGCTCGGCGCAGCGGCGAGGGACGCGTCCTTGTGAATGGCCATATGCCGATTCTAGGCAGCGCACCTCCGGCGGCCGCCGCTCGGCTGCGCCAGATCACCGGCGCGAAAGCGCCTTGAGGGCTGCGCGAATCGCCTCGGCCACCGGGAGGTCCTCAGGCAGGTCGCGGCAGGCGGCCGCGGCTTCGCGCTCGGCGTATCCGAGGGCGAGGAGTGCGTTCAACACATCGTCCGCCGGCTTCTCATTGCGCGAAGCCGCGCCGGCTGCGCTAACCGTTGCGGCGAGCGTTGCAGTCTTTCCCTTCAACTCGAGCAGAAGCCGCTCGGCTGTCTTGTTTCCGATGCCCGGAATGCGGGTGAGCCGCTTCGCATCCTGCGCCTGCACGGCCTGGGCGAGTTCGGCCACGGAGAGGCCCGAGAGCACGGCGAGGGCCACCTTGGGCCCCACGCCCGAGACCCTCATGAGCTCGCGGAAGGTGCTGCGCTCTTCCGCCGTGGCGAAGCCGTAGAGAAGCTGCGCATCCTCGCGCACCGCGAGATGCGTGAGCAGGGTCACGCGCTCTCCGATGGCCGGCAGGCCGTAGAACGTGCTCATCGGTACGTCGACCTCGTAGCCCACGCCACCCGGCGTGTCGATCACGACGGTCGGCGGATGCTTGGCGACGAGGATTCCTTGCAGGCGAGCGAGCATGCAGGGATTATCG
>CALDYQ010000077.1 GCA_937944385.1 uncultured Burkholderiales bacterium
TGGTTCGTTCCGATGTGGCTGATACCGCTGGTGGGGGGCTTCGCCGGGCTGGCCTTTGGCGCGTTGCTGGGCTACGTGACCACGCGCAAGGCCGGCACACCTTTCGCAATGATCACGCTCGGCATCGGCGAACTGGTGTTCGCCAGCGCGCTCATGTTTCCGGCCTTCTTCGGCGGTGAGGCCGGCATCAACGCCAACCGTACCGCCGGACGCGAGATGTGGGTCAACTTCGGGCTCTCGTTCGGCCCGCAGGTGCAGGTTTACTACCTGATCGCGGTCTACCTTTTCGTGTGCACCGTGGCGATGTACGCGTTCACGCAAACTCCGCTCGGACGAATGGCCAACGCCGTGCGCGACAACCCCGAGCGCGCCGAGTTCGTGGGTTACGACACGCGCGTCGTCCGTTACCTCGTGCTCATGGCCTCTGCCTTCTTCGCTGGCGTCAGTGGCGGATTGCTCGCGGTCAACACGGAAGCCGCCACGGCCGACCTCCTGCACTCTACACGCTCGGGCTCCTATCTTCTCTTTACGTTCCTCGGTGGGGTCGGCTTTTTCTTCGGGCCGATCATCGGCGCGATTCTGCTCGTCTTTTCGCTGGTGGTGCTGTCCGAGTTCACCAAGGCCTGGCAGCTCTACGTCGGCATCGTCTTCCTGATCATGGTGGTGTTTGCACCGGGGGGCTTCTCCGCGCTTTTCATGCTCAACGTCCGCCGTGTGGGCTATGGGGAATGGCGCAAGCTCCGTTGGCCCTATGCAGGCATGGCCTTCTTCGGTTTGATTGCCCTGTGGGGATTCGCTGCCGCTGTAGAGATGACCTACACACTCAAACTCGCGGCCGCCTTCGGCACGGACCTCACGGTCATGAAGATCCCGCTTGATGCGGCAAGAGTCGAGTCGTGGGGCGCGGCCGTGGTGGTCCTCGTTGCGGGCGCGATCGGATTCGAGTACTGGCGTCGTCGGTTCGTGCGTGTGTGGGATCAGGGAGAAGAGCGCATCGCGGAAGCCATCAAGAAGGCGGAGGCCGCCATCGTATGAGCCGACCTTCGCTGGGCGCACCGACGGCGCTGGAACTGCGCGGCGTCAAGAAGTCCTTCGGCAAGACCGAAATCATCCGCGGTGTGGATTTGGCCGTTCGCCGGGGCGAGCGGGTTGCCGTGATCGGCCCCAACGGCGCAGGCAAGAGCACGTTGTTCAACCTCGTGAGTGGCCGTTTCGCGCCCACGGCTGGCACGATCCTGCTCAATGGAGAGGACATCACCGGCAAGCGTCCCTACGAGATCAATCGGCGCGGGCTGGCCCGCAGCTTCCAGATCACGAACATCTTTCCCCGTCTGACGGTATTCGAGAATCTGCGTTGCGCAGCGCTCTATGCGAGCGGCCAGCGCTACGCCTTCTGGAAAGCGCTGTCCAAGCTCGACGAACTCAATGACCGGACCGAGGCCCTGATGCGCGCGATCGAGCTCAAGCGAAGGCGCGATGTCCCCGCGGGCTCGCTGACCTACAGCGAACAGCGTGCGCTCGAGATCGGCATCACGATCGCCGGCGGCGCCGATGTCATCCTGCTCGATGAGCCCACGGCGGGCATGAGCCACTCCGAAACCGACCGTTTCGTCGACCTCATCCGCACGGTGACCGATGGCAAGACGTTGCTCACGGTGGAGCACGACATGAGCGTCGTCTTCGGATTGGCCGACCGCATCGCGGTATTGGTCTATGGCGAGGTCATTGCCTTTGACACGCCGGACAAAGTCCGCGCGGACCCAAAGGTCAAGGAAGCCTATCTGGGCGCTGTGCTCGAGGCGCAGGAAGGGGAGGCCACGTGAGCATCGAGGCCGCCCAGACCCCGGCGCAGCGGGCCCTCGAAGTGCGCGAGTTGCAGGCGTTTTACGGCAAGAGCCACATCCTTCAGGGCGTGGATCTCCATGTGTACGAAGGCGAGATCGTGGCGCTCCTCGGCCGCAACGGCGCGGGGCGCTCCACCACGGTCAAGGCCATCATGGGCATGGTCGACACCCAGGGCGAAATCCTCTGGCGTGGGAAGAACATCCAAGGGATGAAGCCCTATGAAATCGCCCATCTCGGGCTAGGCTACGTGCCGGAGAACCGGGACATCTTCCCCAAGCTCACGGTGCATCAGAACCTGATGCTTGGCGAGAAGGCGGGGCGCAAGTCCAGTCGCTGGACCTTCGAGGACATGTACCGGCTCTTCCCGCGACTCCGCGAGCGTCAACACACCGAGGCTGGCGTGCTCTCGGGCGGTGAGCAGCAGATGCTGACCCTGTGCCGCACGCTCATGGGCGACCCCGATTTGATCATGATCGATGAGCCGACCGAGGGGTTGGCGCCGGCGGTCGTGCGTCAGGTCGCCGACTACCTGCGTGAACTCAGGCGCCGCGGTGTAAGCGTGATCTTGGTCGAGCAAAAGCTCGCCATCGCGCTCGAAATTTCCGACCGTGTCTACGTGATGGGCGACCGGCGGATCGTCTTCGAGGGAACGCCTTCCGAACTGAAGGCGGATGCCAGTATCCGGCGGGAGTGGCTCGAGGTGTAGCGTATCGCTCGATCGATGCGTCATCTGAACGTGGGCCGGACGAGGCGAGCCCGTCCACCGCCTCAGTGCGCTTACGCTCCGGCCTCAGGGCGCCGGTTGCGTGAGCGCGAAGGACCGCTCGTCGCATCACCGTCTCGTTTCGAGAGTCTGCTCCAATTTCGAACGATCGTTTGAGTTTGGCAATCCGCGAGGTCTACACTCGTGCGCGCCGACCCAAGAAAAGCAAGGAAGCCCGTCATGACGACACAGTACGAGGTTCGGAACGGTGTAGCCGTTCTCACGCTCGACAACCCTCCGGTCAATGGCCTGTCGCACGCGGTACGCGTCGCCTATGCCGAGGGGCTCGCGCGCGCCAATGCCGATCCCGCCGTCAAGGCGATCGTGGTCACGGGTGCTGGAAAGGCGTTCTCAGGCGGCGCCGACATCAAGGAATTCGGCACGCCCAAGGCGCTCGCGGAGCCGAACCTGCTCTCCATCATCCGGGCGACCGAACTCTCGGAGAAGCCTGTCGTTGCAGCGATTCACACGGTGGCCATGGGCGGCGGGCTCGAGCTTGCGCTCGGCTGTCACTACCGCGTTGCCGCGCCCGGGGCCAACATCGCCCTGCCGGAGGTTAAGCTCGGCCTGATTCCCGGGGCGGGCGGCACCGTGCGGCTACCGCGCGTGATCGGCGTCGAAGCGGCCGTCAACATGATCGTGTCCGGCGAGCCGGTGAAGAGCGAGTTCATCGCGAGCTTCCCCGGCCAGAAGCTCTTCGACCGGATGATCGAGGGCGATCTGCTCGCGGGCGCGATTGCCTTCGCGCTCGAGAAGGCCGAAGTGCGGCCGCTGCCGCTCGTGCGCGACATGAAGGTCGGGCACCCGGAGGCGGACGCCTATTTCCAGTTCGCCCGCAATTCGGTGAGGGTCGTCGCGAAGAACCTGCCCGCCCCCGTCAAGTGCGTGGACGCGGTGCAAAACGCGACCAAGATGAAGTTCGACGACGCGCTTGCGGCCGAGCGCGAGATCTTCGTTAACCTCATGTTCACGCCCGAGTCGCGTGCGCTTCGGCACCTGTTCTTTGCCGAGCGCGCAGCGTCCAAGATTCCGGATGTCCCAGAAGACACGCCACTGCGGCCCATCAACAAGGTCGGCATCATCGGCGCGGGCACCATGGGGGGCGGCATCGCGATGAACTTCCTGAACGCGGGCACCCCCGTGGTCGTGCTCGAGATGAAGCAGGAGGCGATCGATCGGGGCTTCGGCGTGATCCGCAAGAACTATGAAGCGCAGGTCGCCAAGAAGAAGCTGAAGCCCGAGGTGCTCGAGGAGCGCATGGGTCGGCTTTCATCGACGCTTTCCTACGACGATCTGCGCGACTGCGATCTCATCATCGAAGCCGTGTTCGAAGATATCGAGGTCAAGCGCAAGGTCATGGAGCAGCTCGATGCCGCGGCCAAGCCGGGGGCGATCCTCGCGACCAACACCTCGACGCTCGACGTCAACAAGATCGCGGGCTTCACGAAGCGCCCCGAGGACGTTGTCGGGATGCACTTTTTCTCGCCGGCGAACGTGATGAAGCTGCTCGAAGTCGTACGCGGCGAGAAAACCGCGAAGGACGTGTTGGCCACGGTCATGGCGGTGGCCAAGAGGATCAAGAAGGTCGCGGTGATCTCGGGTGTCTGCGACGGGTTCATCGGCAACCGCATGATCGAGCAGTACGGTCGGCAGGCGGGCTTCCTGCTGGAAGAGGGGGCCACGCCGCAGCAGGTGGATCGTGCCGTCGAGAAGTTCGGCTTTGCGATGGGGCCGTTCCGCATGGGGGATCTGGCGGGCAATGACATCGGCTGGGCGATCCGCAAGCGCCGCTACGTCGAAAAGCCCGACATGCGCTACTCGAAGACGGCGGACCTGCTCTGCGAGATGGGCCGCTTCGGCCAGAAGGTCGGCAAGGGTTGGTACGACTACGAGCCCGGCAAGCGCGACCCGATTCCCAATGCCGAGGTCGAGGCGATGATCGTCAAACATCGCGAGAGCCTCGGCATCACGCCGCGCAAGATCTCCGACGATGAGATCGTGCACCGGCTCGTCTACGCGCTCGTCAACGAGGCCGCGCACATCCTCGAGGAGGGGATCGCCAACCGCGCGAGCGATATCGACATCGTCTACATCTACGGCTACGGCTTTCCGTTCTATCGCGGTGGACCGATGTGCTACGCCGACGAGCGTGGACTGTTCAACGTCGCACAGCAGATGCGCGTGTTCCAGAAGAACCCGCACGATGACGCCGCCTTCTGGGAGCCGGCACCGCTTCTGAAACGCCTCATCGCCGAAGGCAAATCGTTCAACTGAGAGGGCACACGCACCATGAAAGAAGCTGTCATCGTCTCCACCGCGCGTACGCCCCTCTGCAAGAGCTGGAAGGGCGCCATGAACATGACCCATGGCGCTACGCTTGGCGGTCACGTGGTCAAGGCCGCCGTCGAGCGCGCCGGCATCGACCCGGCCGAAGTCGAAGACGTGCTCATGGGGTGTGCCAACCCCGAGGGTGCCAACGGCTGGAACATCGCGCGCCAGTCGGCGCTGCGGGCCGGCCTGCCGGTCAGCGTGAGTGGCGTCACCATCAACCGCTTCTGCTCCTCGGGGCTCCAGACGATCGCGATGGCGGCGCAGCGCATCATCTCCGGCGAGGGCGAGATCTATGTCGCCGGTGGTGTGGAGTCCATTTCCTGCGTGCAGCAGGAGATGAACATGCACATGTTCAAGGAGTCCTGGCTCGACAAGCACAAGCCGACGATCTACTGGAACATGCTCCAGACGGCTGAAAACGTCGCCCAGCGCTACAAGATTCCGAAAGAGCGGATGGATCACTTCGGCGCGGAGAGCCAGCAGAAGGCTGCGGCCGCGCGAACGGCAGGGAAGTTTGCCGACGAGATCGTGCCGATCACGGTCACTGCCGGCATCGCCGATCCGAAACTCGGCATGATCACGAAGCAGGTCACCGTCGAGGCGGACGAGGGCATCCGCGAGGGTACGACCTACGAGGCGATCAAGGACATCCGCACCGCCGTGCCCGGTGGCGTGGTCACCGCAGGCAACGCGAGCCAGTTCTCCGACGGCGCTGGCGCGTGCGTGGTGATGGGCGCGAAACTCGCCGAACAGCGAGGCCTCAAGCCGCTCGGCATCTTTCGTGGCTTTGCCGTTGCGGGCTGCGAGCCCGACGAAATGGGCATCGGCCCCGTGTTTGCCGTGCCCAAGGTCCTCAAGCGCCTCGGGCTCAAGGTGGAAGACATCGATCTGTGGGAGTTGAACGAGGCGTTCGCGGTGCAGGTCATCTACTGCGCCGACACGCTCGGCATTCCGTACGAGCGCCTGAACGTCAACGGCGGCGCCATCGCCCTGGGGCACCCCTACGGCATGAGTGGCCAGCGCCTGGTCGGACATGCGCTGATCGAAGGCAAGCGCCGCGGTGCGAAGCTCGTCTGCGTGACGATGTGCATCGGCGGCGGCATGGGCGCGGCCGGGGTGTTCGAGGTCGCGTGACTTCGGGCCGTCCCTGAGCCGACTTGCGGGCGCGCTACCATCGGAGCCATGTCTTCCCGCACGCCCCAGGAAATCGAACTCAAGCTCGCCGTGCCTGAAGGTGCCCAGACTGCCGTCCGGGCGCAACTTGCTTCGCTGGGCGCAATCCAGCGAACACGGCTCGATACGACGTACTTCGACACGCCCCAGCGCGACCTGGCCAGTCGCCACGCGGCACTCCGGCTGCGTCGACTCGGGCGCCAGTATGTGCAGACACTGAAGACCGGCGACGGCGAGCGCGCGATGGCGAGTCGCGGCGAAATCGAACAGCCACTCGCTCGCGCGGCGCTCGACCTGCAAGGCCTCTTTGCCGCGGGCGCGCCGCGATGGTTCCGCGACCTCGATCTCTCGCGGCTTCGTCCGGTGTTTCGCACGGTGTTCGACCGTGACGCCGTCGTGATCGACACGGGCGAGGGGCGGGTCGAGATCGCTTTCGACACAGGCCACATCGAAGCCGGCGATGGCGCGGGCCGACGACGCTGCCCGATTTCCGAGATCGAGTTCGAACTGCTCGATGGCGGCCCGTCAGCGGTGATCGAGCTTGCCGAGCGGATTGCGGGCCGGGGTGACCAAGCACTGGCCTTGTTGCCGTTGCCCGCCTCCAAGGCGATCCGCGGTGAGCGCGTCTCCCGGGGTCAGGCACCGCTTCAGCCCCTGATGGCTTCGCGCGAGGCGTTCGGGAGTGCAGGGGCCGGCGCGACGTTCGCTGCAGTGCTCCGCGCCGTGTCGGGGCTTGCTGCCGATGTCGTGGCTGCGAACCTCAACTGCCTCGCCGTCACGGATGCCGATCGACTTGCAGGGGCCGACGCAGCCCTTGCGATCCATCAGGCCCGCGTGGCGCTCCGGCGTTTGCGCTCGGCCGTGCGTCTTCTCGGTGACCGCGGAGACTTCCCGCCTGCACTCGCCACCCGGCTTGCCGGCATTGCGCGTGCCTTGGGCACGGCGCGGGATCTCGACGTACTGGCAACCACCACCTGGCCGCAGATCGAGCGGTATATCGCATCCAACGATGCCGCAGGGGGGCTCGTCAGCGCAGCGCGCACGCTCGAGACACAGCTGCGTGCCCGGGCAGCTGAAGCGCGTCGAGAGGCGGTCCGTCTTGCGACCGATGCGGGCACGGCGGCTACGTTGCGTGAACTGCTCGCCTACGCCTTGTCGCCCGAGCCGAAGGACGCAAACAAGCTCACCGCGTCCAGGGCGGCACGGCTCGTCGAGCGCCGCTGCGAACGCCTGATCGAGGCGGGGCGGAAGTTCGCCGAGTTGGAGCCCGAGGCCCAGCACCGCGTGCGCATCCTCGGCAAGCGGGCGCGCTATGCGGTGGAACTGCTCGCTGCCCACCTGCCGAGAAAGCGCACCGAACGGCTCGCCCGGGCGTTGATCCGCCTGCAGGATCGTTTGGGCCTGCTCAATGATGCGGAGGTGGCCTTGCCGTATCTGCTCGCGATGGTTGATGACGCGGGGCTTGCAAAGGCGCTGATCGACTGGCGCGACAGCCTGCGCGAGAGCTATGTCGAGGATGCCGAGCGGGAGCTCCGCGCCGTGCGCGACGCGCTTCCGCTCGACTGAGCGCCCGGGCCATGCGCGAGACGCTCGACTTCCTCCTCCACGACTGGCTTGACGTCACCTCGCTCACGGCTCGTCCACGCTACGCCGAGCATTCCTCCGAGACGTTCGCCGCCGTGCTCGACATGGCCGAGCGGATCGCCTCGGAGCGCTATGCGCCTTTCAACCGCGTGGTGGATGTCGAGGAGCCGCGTGCGGAGATGGATGCCGATGGCGTGCTGCGCGTGGTGCTGCCGCGGGCGACGCATGAGGCCTGGTCGGCCTACGCGGGCTCGGGCATGCTTGCTGCCGCGCAGGACGTCGAACTGGGCGGTATGCAACTGCCCCACGTCATCGAGGCCGCGGCGAACAGTCTTTTCTCGAAGGCATCGATCGGCATTTCCTGGGCGCTTCTCACCACCGGAAATGCGAATGCCATCCTCGCGCACGGCACGCCGCAGCAGAAGGCGGTTTTCGCGGCAGCCGAGTTCTCCGGCCGCTGGATGGGCACGATGTGTCTCTCCGAGCCGCAGGCGGGCTCCTCGCTCGCCGACATCACGATGCGCGCTGTACCCGAGGACGAGAACGATCCCTTGGGGCCACGCTACCGTCTGTTCGGAAACAAGATGTGGATCTCTGGCGGCGAGCATGAGATCACCGAGAACATCGTGCACCTCGTGCTTGCGAAGATCCCCGAGCCCGACGGGCGCCTGCCGGCCGGTACGCGGGGGATCTCGCTCTTCATCGTGCCCAAGCGGATCGTGGACGCCGACGGTAAGCTGACCGGCGAACGCAATGATGTCGTACTCGCGGGCCTCAATCACAAGCTCGGCTGGCGCGGGACACCCAACACGCTGCTCAATCTCGGCGAAGGGCGCTACCGGCCATTCGGCGCGCCCGGCGCGCTGGGCTATCGGGTCGGCGAGCCCGGGCAGGGCCTCGCGTGCATGTTCCACATGATGAACGAGGCAAGAATTGCCATCGGTCTGGCTGCAACCGCGCTTGGCCTTGCCGGTTACGAGGCCTCGCTTCGGTACGCGCGCGAGCGTCGGCAGGGGCGCGCGCTGGCCGCGGATGGCAAGGCCGTGGATGCGCCGCCGGTGCCGATCATCGAACACGCGGACGTCAAGCGCATGCTGCTTGCGCAGAAGGCGATTTGCGAAGGTGCGCTCGCGCTCCTGCTCTACTGCGCGCGGCTCGTCGACGAAAAGCGCACCGGCGAGGAGTCAGCTCGCTCCGAGGCGCATCTGCTGCTCGAACTGCTCACGCCCGTGGCCAAGAGTTGGCCGTCGGAGAACTGCCTCGAAGCTAACTCGCTCGCGATCCAAATCCATGGCGGCTATGGCTACACGCGGGACTTCCCGGTCGAGCAGTACTGGCGGGACAACCGCCTGAACATGATCCACGAGGGGACGCATGGCATCCAGGCGCTCGATCTCCTCGGCCGGAAGGTCGTGATGCAGGGCGGGGCGGCCATGGCTGCCTGGTCGGTACGCATCAACGCCACGATCGAACGGGCACTGCACGAAGCCGGGCCGGTTTCGACGCACGCCAATCGTCTCGCCCGCGCCTTGAGCGAACTGCGCGCCGCCACCCGTGCCGCCTGGTCCAAGGGCGATCCGGCCGAGGCGCTCGCGAACGCCACACCCTACCTGCAAGCGTTCGGGCACGTGACGATCGCGTGGATCTGGCTCGATCTTGTCCTCGCGCTCGGCGCGCGAGGGGACGACTTCGCGCGCGGCAAGCGCGCCGCCTGTGACTACTTTTTTCTCTATGAACTGCCGAAGATCGATGTCTGGCTGGGCGTGGTCAAATCGCGTGACATGACCTGTGCCGCGCTCTCGCCGAGCGCGTTCTGATCTCACCGATGAAACCCCGTTCGACCCAGCAACTCTTCGATCTCTCCGGCAGGCGCGCGCTCGTGACCGGCGGCTCGCGTGGACTCGGGCTCCAGATGGCCCACGCCTTGGGCGAGGCCGGTGCAGAAGTCGTCGTCTCGGCCCGAAAGCAGCATGAACTGGACGCCGCGGTGGCCGAGCTCTCTGCGGCGGGCATCCGGGCGAACGCGATCGCCGCCGACTGCGGTACGACCGAGGGCGCTCAGGGGCTTGCCGCCCACGTGCTCGCCGCTGGCCCCGTGGACATCCTCGTCAACAACGCCGGTGCCTCGTGGGGTGCGCCGTTCGAGGAGCACCCGATAGAGGCCTACGACAAGGTCATGAACCTGAACGTGCGCGGCATCTTCGTGCTCACGCAGGCGATCGGCAAGGCCTCGATGCTTCCGCGCGGCCGGGGCAGCATCATCAACGTCGCCTCGATCGCGGGGCTCGCGGCCAATCCGCCATTCATGAAAACCGCCGCCTACAACACCTCGAAGGCCGCCGTCATCAACCTCACGCGGGCGATCGCCAGCGAGTGGGGGCCCCGTGGCATCCGGGCCAACGCGATCTGTCCCGGTTTCTTTCCAAGCAAGATGACGCACGGCCTGCTCTCGGCCGTGGGCGAGGAGAACATCGCCAAAACCGCGCCGCTCATGCGCCTCGGTGATGACGAGGACCTGAAGGGCATCACCGTGTTCTTCGCTTCGGATGCCTCGAAACATGTCACCGGCCAGTGGCTCGCGGTCGATGGCGGTGTCTCCGCGATTCTGGGAGGTTGACTTCGATGGGGCTCAATTTCCTCGTCATCTCCGGCAGCGGCCGCCCCGGTAGCCAGTCGCTTCGCATCGCGCGCCTGATCGAAGGCGAACTCGCCGCGCGCGGCGCTGCGACTGAACTCTTCGATGTGCACGCCTCCCGCCTCGGGCTTTGGGAGAGTGAGGCGAGCGCCGATGAGCTCGGGCACCTCGCAGCACTTCGCGCCGGGGCCGAGCGCGCCGACGCCCTGGTCTTCGTCTCGCCCGAATGGGCGGGCATGGTGCCTCCTGCGCTCAAGAATGCGCTCCTGCATCTCACCGGCGGGCAGATTGCCCACAAGCCGGTGCTGCTGGTCGGCATCTCCTCGGGACGCAGCGGCACCTATCCAATCGCCGAACTGCGGGGCTTCGCCTTCAAGAACTCGCAGGCGCTCGTCATTCCCCATCATGTCATCCTGCGCGGAGCCGAGGGGCTCTTCAGCGACGGGTTGCTCACGAGCAACGATGAGGCCTCGCGCGAACTGGGTGCACGGCTCGATGCGGCCCTCGCGGAGCTCTTGATCTACGCCGAAGCGCTTGCCCCCGCGCGCGCCCGGCTGCTCGAACTGCGAAACCGCTTCCGCAACGGCATGTGAGCGGCCTGTTGGGAGAAACCCCGTGAAGAACCAGCGCATCGTCCTCGCGAGCCGGCCCACCGGTTTTCCAACCGTTGAGAACTTCCGGCTCGAGGAGGTCGATCTCACCCCACTCGCCGAAGGCGAGGTGCGGGTGCGGCATCACTATCTCTCGCTCGACCCCTACATGCGCGGTCGGATGAACGAGGGCAAAAGTTACGCAGAAGCACAACCCTTGGACCAGACGATGATCGGCGGCACGGTGGGTGAGGTGGTCGAATCGCGCCATCCGCGCTTTGCCGTGGGTGATCGCGTGGTCGGCATGGGCGGCTGGCAGCGCTACGCCACCGCGCGGGGCGAAGGCGAGCTGCGCAAGGTCGATGATTCGGTGATTCCGCTCTCGGCCTACCTGGGTGCAGTCGGAATGCCGGGCATGACGGCGTGGTACGGCCTCACACAGATCATCACGCCGCGGCCCGGAGAGACGGTCTGCGTCGATGCGGCTTCGGGGGCCGTCGGCTCGGTGGTCGGACAGCTCGCGAAACTAACGGGGTGCCGCGTAGTGGGCATCGCAGGCGGCGCGGACAAGTGCCGTTATCTCACCGAAGAACTCGGCTTCGACGCCGCCATCGACTACAAGGCGCATCCCAACGCCAAGTCCCTCTATCAAGCGCTCAAGGCAACCGCCCCGTCCGGCATCGACGGGCATTTCGAGAACGTCGGCGGCACGATCCTCGACGCCGTGATGCTGCGCATGAACGCACATGGCCGCATCGCCGTCTGCGGCATGATCTCCGGCTACAACGGCGAGCCAATCCCGATGGCCGCCCCGCAGCTGATCCTCGTTTCGCGCCTCAAGCTGCAGGGCTTCATCGTGAGCGAGCACATGGAGCTCTGGCCCACGGGGTTGCGTGAACTGGCCGAACACGTGGCTGCCGGCCGGATCAAATACCGCGAATCGATCGCCGAGGGCCTCGAGAATGCACCACAGGCCTTCTTCGACCTGCTGCGCGGGCACAACTTCGGCAAGCAGCTCGTGAAGCTCATCTGATTTCGGTGGCTACGCTCGTCATCACCGGTGCCGCCTCTGGTCTGGGGCGCGAGTTCGCACGTTTGGGCGCCGAGCGTGGCTTTTCGCTCGTGCTCGCCGATGTCGATGCCCCGGGGCTCGAGGCGATCGCAGGCGAGCTCGAGGATAGGGGCAGCGGCGTCTTGGCCCAGCGCTGCGACGTCGCGGTGGCGGATGACGTGGCGCGACTCGCCGACGCCTGCCTTGCGCGGTTCGGCGCCCCGCACTGGGTGTTCAACAACGCGGGCGTGGGCGGCGGCGGACTCCTCTGGGAGCAGCCGCTCGAGGATTGGCAGTGGGTGTTCGGGGTGAACGTCATGGGCGTGGTGCATGGCATCCGAAGCTTCGTGCCGGCGATGCTCGAACGCGCGCGGGCCGAGCCGGAGTACTGCGGCATCGTCATGAACACGGCCTCGATGGCGGGGCTCATCAACGCGCCGCTCATGGGCGTCTACAACGCCACGAAGCACGCCGTGGTCTCGATCAGCGAGACCCTCGAGCAGGACCTGCGGCTCGTCACCGGGCAGGTGAGGGCGGCGGTGCTGTGCCCGTATTTCGTGCCGACGGGTATCGCGCATTCCGAGCGCACCCGACCAGCGCACCTCGCACGGCCCGATACCCGGACGCTCTCCCAGCAGGTCGCGCAGATGCAAAGTGAGCGCGCTGTCGCAAGCGGCAAGGTCTCGGCGCGCGAGGTCGCCGAGCGGGTGTTCGCCGGGCTCGAGGCGGGTGACTTCTACCTCTACTCGCACCCCCAGGCGCTCGGCTCGGTCGAAACCCGCTTCGCGGATATCGCCTCGGGTTGTCCTCCCGCCGACCCCTTCGCCGCGCGTCCGGACATCAGGCAGTGGCTCCGGGCCCAGCTTCGTCAATCGGATCGAACGGCAACCGGATCGAACGGCAACCGGTAACGAAGGGTGACCGTCACCAAAGCCCTAGGGCAAGTCCACTCGCGAGCGCCGTGCCGAGATCCCTTGCGGCGAGGATGTCCTCATTGCGCAGTTCTCCTCGGAGCGTGCCTGCCTCGCCGCCGACACGCCTCGCGATCAAGGGTTGCGCGATCGCCCTGAGGCGCCATCCGGTCATGATGCGTTCGATCGAGGTCACGGCGCCGGCGCCGTCGTTGCCCGCCGACACGACGAGTGCGTAAGGGCGTCCGGCGATACGAGAGATCTGTCCGCCCCCCCGCTTTGGGGTCGAAGTCGGCCATGACGGGGTAAAACGTCCGGTCGAAGAAGAGCTTCAGCTCGCCCGCCATGCTCCCGAAGCGTTCGGGTGAAGCGAACACATAGCCATCGGCTTCGAGCACCTCGAGCACATTGCATACGAGAGCGCTTCGGACGCGCACCTCCACCGGCTCATTGGCCTCTTGGGCGCCATCCCGGACGGCAGTGACCAGTTGAGCGGTCGCTCCAAGTGTTCCCGGATGAATGATCAGAAGTCGCTTCATCGACGATGGCGATCAATCTCAAGAAAAGGAATCGTTCACAACACCCTCGGGGCGCGCTATCCTCGAGTCGCGGTCTTCGTCACACATCCATTGCACGGAGCACATGGAGTATCGCGAATCCATCGACCATATGCTGGCCTCGCTGCCAGTATCGGTGCGCGTCGATGGGCTGGGCGCGCCGATCGGCCCGGCCGACGCGGCGCTACGCATCCGGTTATTGAGCCGTCGCGGTGCCCTGGCGCTGGCGAGGCGTGCGATCGGGGATTTCGCCTCGGCCTACGTGGAGGGCGAAATCGAGATCGAAGGCACGATGCGGGATCTGATGTGCGCGGCGGGGGCTTTGGTGGGTGCGTCCCCTCGTGACGCAGCTCTGGGAATCCTTGCCCGGCTGATTGCTGCGACCGCATCGAGGATCCGCCATGGCCTCCGGCGCGACGCGGCGCAGATCCGCTTCCATTACGACGTGTCGGACGCGTTCTACTCACTCTGGCTCGACCCAGCGCGGGTCTACTCGTGCGCCTATTTCATGGACCCCGAGGCCACGCTGGCGGAGGCCCAACAGGCCAAGCTCGAACTCATCTGCCGCAAGCTCTCGCTCTCGCCAGGAATGCGGCTGCTCGACATCGGTTGCGGTTGGGGTGGGCTCATCTTCCATGCCGCCGAACGCTACGGCGTCCAAGCGACGGGCATCACCCTGTCCGAGAATCAGTACTCCTATGTGAACGCAGAGATCGAGCGCCGCGGCCTCGCCGGCCAGGTTGAGGTACGGCTCCAGGACTACCGGCTCGTCGACGAGAGCCGGCCCTTCGACCGACTCGCGTCCGTGGGCATGTTCGAGCATGTCGGCCGCGCCAACATGACACGTTACTGTCGGCGTCTGCACGACCTCCTTGCCCCCGGCGGGTGGGTGCTCAACCATGGCATCACCGCTGCAACGCCAGACAACCGCGGCCTGGGCGGTGGCATCGGCGAATTCGTCGAGCGCTACATCTTTCCAGGAGGCGAACTGCTCCATGCATCCGAGGTGCTCGAACACATGGCGCGCGGCGGTCTCGAGGTCGTCGATGCCGAAAATCTCCGCCCTCACTACGCCCGCACACTCTGGCTGTGGTCGGATGCCCTCGAGGCGCGACTGGCCGAGGCGAGGGCAGCGCTTCAAGAACGCCATCCCCCCGCGCGTGCGGAGCGCATCCTCCGCGCCTATCGGCTTTACCTCGCAGGCTCGGCGCTCGGCTTCGAACTGGGATGGATGGGGATCCACCAGTTTCTCGCCATCCGCCCCAATGGAGACGCGACGCGAGGGAGCCTCCGCGGCGCGCAATCCGACTACCCTTTCCGGCGTGACTTCATGTACGGTCGATGATCGCTACAATCGTGGGGTCATCGGGGAGTAGCCGCCGACCGAAACGCAGTGCGCTGCGTTGAATCGAGTCGGGCCTGCATCAACAGACTTGGGCGTCGCGCGACGTGACGACCATGGTGCAGGCAGTGCACGCCATCCGGCACAGATTGAGACATCAACCTGCGTCGGCTTGGCCACCTGGCCAGACCTTTGACCGCGGCGCCCCGTCTTGGCCGGGGACGGCCCGCGGTCATTCGTCCACTCCCGGCCAGGACCTTCCATGGAACCGCTGCTCATCTCCACCGGCGTGGTCGCCCTTGCCGAAATCGGCGACAAGACGCAACTCCTTGCCTTCGTTCTGGCCGCGCGCTTCCGCAAGCCGCTACCGATCGTCTGGGGCATTCTGGTGGCCACGCTGGCCAACCACGCACTTGCTGGCGCGCTTGGCACCTGGATCACCCGCGTCGTCGATCCCTCGATCCTGCGCTGGATCCTCGGCGTGTCTTTTCTCGCGATGGCGGTCTGGGCGTTGTTCCCCGACAAACTCGATGACACTCCCGAGTCCCGCGCAGCGCGCACCACTTGGGGTGTGTTCACGGCCACGCTCGTGGCCTTCTTCCTCGCCGAGATGGGGGACAAGACGCAACTGGCGACCGTCGCGCTCGCGGCGCACTACGCCGCGCCGGTGGCCGTGATCGCCGGCACGACGCTTGGCATGCTAATTGCCAATGTGCCGGCCGTGTTCGCCGGGCAGAAACTCGCCGACCGGATTCCGCTCAAGCTGGTGCGAGGCGTGGCCGCAGCGATCTTCGCAGCGCTTGGCGTGGCAACCCTTTTCGGTTACGGATCAGGGCTTGCGCTCTGATCCGGGGCAGGCCGATCAGGGATCGATCACGGTCACCGTTGCCGTCGCTGTGCCGCCTTTGCCGTCACTGATCGTGTAAGTGAAGGTGGCGGAGTTGAAGCAGGCCGGTCCACCGTTGAAGATCAGGTTGCGGCCGCCGCTTCCGATCGCAACCCGCGCCGTAATGGCCGGCGCCGTGGGTTGCGTGACCGAGACGATGGTCAGCGCATCACCGTCGGCATCGCGATCGTTGGCCAGCACGTCGAACACGCGATCCACCGCATTGCAGGGCACGACGTAGCGGTCGTCGACCGCCACCGGAGGCGTGTTCGGCGGCGGCGGCGGGGCGGCGACGGTGATGTTCACACGCGCAGTGGCCGTCTGGCCCTTGCCGTCGTTGACGGTGTAGGTGAAAGTATCGGTCGAGCCACAGGCTGCGGCCGTGGGCGTGTAGTTGATCACGCGCCCGGCGATCACAGCAGTCCCCTTTCCGGCTGCCGTGACCGCCTGGAGGTTCAGCGTGTCGCCGTCCGGATCGGTGTCGTTGGCGAGCACGTTGATGGCCGTCGGGGCGGTGGTGTTGCAGGGTACCGTGACCGAGTCATCCACGGCGATCGGAGGACGGTTGATGAAGCGCTTCTCCCCGAGGGTGACGGTCGTGGTTGTCTGCACCCAGCCGTAGGTGTCGACCTGCGTGCGATGCGGCACGCTGTTCAAGAGTGCCCGGGCACGCCACGGATTCGGCGCATCTTCGACCACTTCGCGCGTGACCTGACGCTCGATCATCGGTCGCTGCGGAGCGGGAGTCGGTGCTGCAGGGGCGGGGGCAGCCGCGGGCGCCGAAGGCGCTGGACGCTGCACCGAGGCCGCTGGCGCAGGCGCGGCCACGGGCACCTGAACCTGCTCGCTGCGCTCCTTGAGAATGACGACGTCAGTGTCTGCGCGGCGATTGCGGAAGCTTTGGCCCTTCACCTCAGGGTACTTGGGGGCCTTACCCGCTTTGGCGTCGGTCGTGATGAAGGCTTCCGGAATGCCTTTCGAAACGAGATAGGCCTTGACCGCGTCTGCGCGCTTCTGAGAGAGCGGGAAGTTGTTGCGGTCCGAACCGGTGGGGCAGGTGTGTCCGACGATGCTCACCTGAAGTTGAACATATGGGCGTTGCGCCTCGATGCGGGCGACCAGGGCGTCGAGTTCCTTCATGGCCGCCGGCTTCAGGCGGGCGGAGCCCAAGTCGAAGTACGTCTCCTGCGCGTCCTTCGCGTCACTCCGCACGATACGGGTTTCGGTGCGAATAGCGGGCGCCGCGGGTGCGGCGGGCGCTGCAGATACGGTCGCGACTGCCCCCGTCGTGCTGGCTGCGGGCGGTGCGGAGGCCGCGGGCGGCGCTGGAGGAACCCAGTTCGGATCCGGCACGCGCTCGGTGGTGGTCACAGTACGGGTCACTTTGGCGGGGCGGAAGCTCGAGGTCGGGCCGCCGAGCTCGTAGCGCAGCATGAGCAGGCCGCGATGGTCGCGGCGACGCGGCTCGAAGTCGCCCTCGCGCTGCGAGGTCTCTGCCGATAACGCCACCGAAAGCGGCGAGCCCTCGAAAAACTTCTCGGCCAGGATCGAGGCGGTCCACTGCCGGGCCGAGTGCTTGCCCCAGTCGTAGTCCAGTCCGCCCGTGACGCGCAGCAGATGCGCCGGGTAGAAGTGGCCGACACGGGCGCCGACGCTCCAGTCGTAGGGTTTGCGCCACGCGTAGGAGGTCACGGTGGTCGTCTCATCCTGCGCGAACGGTCGCCCGCCGTCGGTACCGGTGAGCGTGCGGACTGTCTCCACGCTGCTCGCGCCGGTGAGCTTCGACTTGCCGATGCCCTTTGAGAGGTAAGCGTTCCAGTAGAGCCGCTCCCACTCTTGCCCGCCGCCCAGCGTCGCTTTCCGCACATCGGTATCCGACTGGTCGAAGGCCGCGAACAACTTGTCCACACGTTCGCCGCTCACCCAATGGTGCGACAGCTTGCCCCCGCCCGAGCGCTTCGCTGCCCAGAGTTCGGCCAGTGTTGCGCTCGTCTCGCTTGACTGGAGAACCTGATAGAGCTCACCGCGCGCGTTGCCGTCATCGTCCACGCCAATGCCGATGCGCGTCTTGGCACCGACGTAGTGGAACTGGGACAACGGGGTGGGTTTGGCGGCTTCCTGGGCGGAGGCCGCTACTGTCGCACCTGCGAGAAGGATGGCGAGCGCCGCATTCGGTTTCGAGTTCATGGTCGTCGTGTACGGTTTGTCCGGAGCTGGGGCATGCGCCGTTGAAGTGTCGCGCAATCCCCATCGGGGCAGTCTAGCGCAGGGGAGAATCCGAAAATTCCTTTTCTCTCAGACGCTTCCAGGCAACATCGCAAGCACCGTGTCGATTCCGCCACGGTTGATCGCTGCCTTGGCCGCCGCCTGCACCTTGGGCTTTGCGTGAAAGGCCACCCCAAGCGTGGCGGTGGCGAGCATGGGCAGGTCGTTCGCGCCGTCGCCCAGGGCCACCGTGGCGGATCGATCGACCGGTAGCGTCGCCGCGAGCAATCGGAGTGTTTCTGCTTTGCACTGGGCATCGACGATGCGCCCATTGACGCGACCAGTCAGACTTCCATCGCGCACTTCGAGCGTGTTGGCCCGCGTGTAGGTGAAGCCGAAACGCTGCCTGAGCCGCTCGGTGAAATAGGTGAAGCCGCCGGAGATGAGCAGCGTTCGCACACCGTGCCGCGTGGCCGCCTGCATGAGCCGATCGAGTCCGGGGGTGGGGCGCAGCCGCGTCTCGTACACCTCGGCGAGTACCGACACAGGCAATCCGGCGAGACAGGCGACGCGCCGGCGAAGGCTCTCGGCAAAGTCGATCTCGCCGCGCATCGCGGCCTCGGTCACCGCGCTCACCTCAGCCTTCACACCAGCGAAATCGGCAATCTCGTCGATGCACTCGATCGTGATTGCAGTGGAGTCCATGTCCATCGCAATCAGCCCGACCCGGCCGATCGGGAGGGCCAGCTCTGCCGGCAGGTGGTTATCGGACGCATTCGTGGCCAGTGCGGTGGTCTCAGCGCTCATTCACCCGCCCCACGTAGTCGAAGTCGACCTTGCCTGTCGCTGCGTTGACCGCAGCAAGGCGCACGCGCACGCGCTCGCCGAGCGCCAGGCGGAACCCGCTCCTCTGCCCGACCAGGGTGACCTTGTCGCGGCCGAGCTCGTAGTAGTCACGCGGCAGGCTCGTCGCATGGATGAGGCCGTCGGCAAACGTGTCGTCCAGCGTGACGAAGGCACCGAAGGGCACCACACCCGACACGGTGCCGGTGAACTCTTCGCCGACCTTGCCTTCGAGGTAGCGCGCCTTGAGGAACTGCGTCACCTCTCGCGAGGCTGCATCGGCGCGTCGCTCGTTGGCCGAGCAGATTTCGCCGAGCGCCCGCCAGTCCTCCTTCAGGTAGCGCTTGCCCGCGAGCACCGCCTTGATGCCTCGGTGGGCCAGCAGGTCCGGGTAGCGGCGGATCGGCGAGGTGAAGTGCGCGTAGTAGTCGTAGGCGAGACCGAAGTGCCCCGCATTGTCGGGCGAGTAGATTGCCTGGGGCAGGGAGCGCAAAAGCAGCGTGTGGAGCGTCGGCGCGTCGAGTCGGTCGCGCGTCTGCTCGATCAAGAGAGCGTAGTCCTTGGGCGAAGGACGCTCGCCGCCACCGAGCGTCAGCCCGCGAAGCGCAAGCGTCTCGCGGAGCGCGGTGAGCTTTTCGGGCAACGGGATGTCGTGCACGCGATAGAGCAGGGGCTGCTTGGCTTGGGCCAGGAACTCGGCGGTGCAGACGTTGGCCGCAAGCATCATCTCTTCGATCAGCTTGTGCGCGTCGTTCCTCACCGCCGGTCGGATTGCTGCGACCGTGCCGTCGTCGTTGAAGGTGAAGACCGCTTCCTGCCCCTCGAAATCCAGCGCCCCGCGACCCTCGCGCACCTCCCGGAACAGGCGGTAGAGCGTGTGGAGCATCTTGAGCGACGCATCGATCGTGCCCGACTTCGGGTGCGCCTTCTCGAGCGCGGGCAGGCGAGCCGCGACCTCGGTATAGGTCAGGCGAGCCTTGGAGTTCATCACCGCGGGGTAGAACTCGAAGCCGGTGATCTTGCCCTTGGTCGACACGCGCATGTCGCAGACCATGCACAGGCGGTCCACGTTGGGGCGGAGACTGCACAGCTCGTTCGAAAGCGCTTCCGGGAGCATCGGGATGACCCGGCGCGGAAAGTAGACGCTCGTCGTGCGTTCACGTGCATCAGCGTCGAGCGCACTACCGGGGCGGACGTAGTGAGAGACATCAGCGATGGCGACCACCAGGCGGTAGCCCCGTCCGACGCGTTCGGCGTAGACAGCGTCGTCGAAGTCCTTGGCGGATTCGCCGTCGATCGTGACCAGGGCGAGATCCCGCAGATCGACGCGATTGCGGCGATCTTGCGCCCGGACTTCCGTGCCGAACGCGGCCGCTTCGGCAAGCGCTGCCTGCGAGAAGACATGCGGCAAGTTGTGCTTGCGGATGGCGATTTCGAGCTCGATGTCCGAGGCGTCGGCATCACCAACCACCTCCACGACTTCACCCTGCGCCTCGTCATAGGGCGTTGGCTGCCGCGTGATCTCGACCACCACGATCTGGTCGAGCGTAGCTCCCCCGAGCTTGTTCTTGGGCACGACGATGTCCTGGCTGATCCGCCGTTCAGCCGCAACCACATACCAGACGCCGTCCTTGAAGCGCAGCCGCCCGACCACGCGATGATTGGCGCGCGCCAGCACGGCAACGACCTCGCCGGCAGGCCGACCCTCCCGGCCGGAGCCGGTGCGCAGGACGGCGACCCGGTCCCCGTGCAGAACTGCACGCATGGCATCTTCGGACAGGAACAGATCGTCTCCGCCCTGATCCAGCTTGACGAATCCATAGCCGTCGGCGTGCCCGACCACCGTTCCGGTCAGTGCCCCCGGAGGAACACCTGGCCCATGGCGTGGGGACGGTGGGATCGCAGTCCGCTCGTGACGGCCATTCGTGACGTGGTCTTTGGATAGATGGTCTTCGGGCGCCTTGCGGCGCTTGGATGCGGATGGCGCGGCCTTTTCCGACGACCCGCGTCCGGATGGTTTGCCCTTCTTGGGCGTGTCCGCCTCGAGGTGTTTCCCGCTCTGAGGGCGGGTTGATCGGTTCGACGAGTTCTTCCTGTTCAATCTATAATCTCGGTTTGCCTGATTTGCCCAGGTGGCGGAATTGGTAGACGCACTAGTTTCAGGTACTAGCGGGTAACACCGTGGGGGTTCGAGTCCCTTCCTGGGCACCACGATAACGAAAGACCGGCGCGAGCCGGTTTTTGCTTTTATAGCCCAGTTCGGACCGTCCGGCGCACCGGGCTCGGGCGCGCAAGATGAACCAGATGCGACATACGGCAGACGCCTACGCGGCGGAGCGTGTTTAGGGAAATGCGCTTCTCTTGCTACCTGCGCCGCCCTTGCGCACCGGCCATGCCGCGACGTTACTACACTCGCGGCATGGAGCTTGCCTTTGACCCCATCCCGTTGCCAACGCTCGCCATCGCCGGAGCCGATGAGCGCTATCCCGTTCGCCGCGTCTACTGCGTCGGCCGGAACTACGTCGAGCACGCGAAGGAGATGGGCTTCACTGGTCGCGAGCCGCCGTTCTTCTTCATGAAGCCCGCCGATGCAGTGGTTCCCGTGGAGCCGGGGCAGGTCGCGACCGTGGCCTACCCATCGCTCACGAAGGATCTGCATCACGAGGTCGAACTGGTGGTTGCCATCGGCACAGGGGGGCAGGACATTCCGGCGTCCGTCGCCCTGAGCCATGTGTTCGGCTACGCTGTTGGGCTCGATCTCACGCGCCGAGACTTGCAGGGTGAGGCGAAGAAGCTCGGCCGCCCGTGGGAGATCGGCAAGGCGTTCGAGCAGTCGGCACCGATCGGACCGATCACGCCGATTGCGCAAACGGGCGAGCTGGCGACCGGCCCGATCCAGCTTCGCGTGAACGGCGCAACACGGCAGTCGAGCGACATCGGCAAGTTGATCTGGTCGGTCCCGGAAATCATCGCCCACTTGTCGGCGGCGTGGACGCTCGCGCCGGGCGATCTCATCATGACCGGCACGCCCGAGGGCGTGGCTGCGGTGGTTCGTGGAGACCGGCTCGAGGCCGAATGCGTCGGCTGCGTGCCGATCCAGGTGATCGTGAGCTGATCAGGCGCGCGGCAGGCCTCGCAGGGCGCCGGAGACGAGCCGCCGGATCTCCCGCGCTGCCGTCTCGAGCGCCCAGCCCGGGAACTCGTAGGTCAGGCTCTTCGTGCGATCCCAGGTGCGCCCGATGAACTGCATGATCGCCTGGATGATGGCCTCGACGTACCAGGCGGTCCGCTCGGCCAGCCGGGCGGCACGGTGCAGCGCCCACGCCAGGACGTCCATGACGCCGATGCCCGCTGCGATATAGGGCTGCAGCATGGCCAAGCCCCCCTCGAGCAACCTGCGCAGCACCCAGTCGAGCGCGATGCCGATCATCTCGGCGGCGCGCACGCCCCAGTTCTGCACCCAGCCGCCGGCCTTGACGTTGGCGAGCCACTGCTCGATCTGACGATCGGTCAGCGTCTGCGGGCCGTTCTGCGTGAGCTGGGCAAAGGACACCCCGGACATGAACTGGAC
>CALDYQ010000078.1 GCA_937944385.1 uncultured Burkholderiales bacterium
CGTGCGGCAATGGCCACCGGACCCGGCGGAAGGGGCTCACGGTGGGCCGCAACGAACGGCGTCTCGGCGAAGAACGCCGCATCCGGAGGCGCGCCGTGACGCGCTTCCGAGGCGACGACAGACTTGTCTCTGGGCATCCCCTTGGGCATCGAGGCATTACACCACAGCTTAAAATCGCCCCCGATGGACGAACGCGGACGGACCCTTCTGCGCGCGCTCGTTGAGCGCTACATCGCCGATGGCGAGCCGGTCGGCTCGCGCACGCTATCGAAGCACGCCGGTCTCGAGTTGTCGCCTGCATCGATCCGGAACGTGATGGCCGACCTCGAGGAACAGGGCTTCATTGCCAGCCCTCACACCTCGGCCGGCCGCGTGCCGACGCCCCGGGGCTATCGGTTGTTCGTCGACACCCTCATGGTGACGCGCCCCTTGTCCGAGAACGAGGTGGATGAAGCGCGGGCAGGCATCCAGGGCCATCAGACGCAGGAAATCGTCTCGGCCGCGGCGCGGATGCTCTCGCAGCTCTCGTCTTTCGCCGGCGTCGTGGCCACACCGAGAAAGAGCCTCGCCTTCCGGCACATCGAGTTCGTCCGTCTGTCCGAGCGGCGCGTGCTGATGGTGCTGGTCACGCCGGACGGCGATGTCCAGAACCGCATCCTTTCGGTCGATCGCGCGCTCTCGCAAAGCGCGTTGACCGAGGCGGCGAATTTCTTCAACGAACAGTTCGCCGACGTTCCCTTCGAGCAGGTGCGCGTGCGCCTCGCCGAGGAAGTGCGCAAGCTGCGCGAAGACATCACCACCCTGATGACCGCTGCGCTCGCGTTCGGCGCCGACGTCGCACAGGCCCGGGAGCCGGTGATCATCGCGGGCGAGCGACGCCTGCTCGCGACACCCGACTTCACGAGCAACATGGAGAGCCTGAGAAAGCTCTTCGATCTCTTCGAGGAGCGCACGCGGCTCCTGCATCTGTTCGAGCTCGCCCACCAAGCCGATGGCGTGAAGATCTTCATCGGGGGCGAGTCGAACGTCGTGCCGCTCGACGAGTTCAGCGTAGTCACCGCGCCCTATCAGGTCAACGGGCGCGTGGTCGGCGCGCTCGGCGTCATCGGCCCGACCCGCATGGCCTACGACCGGGTGATCCCGATCGTCGATCTCACGGCCCGCCTTCTCTCCTCGGCGCTCGAGCGCGAGCTGGGCGTGGAGTGAGTGCGGCCGACGCGCTGCCCCGATTTCATCCCTCAACCCTTGCCGCAGACGATGCCTGATTCCTTCGTTCCCCGGCCCGCGCACGGCCAGTCCGCCCGCGTCGGCATCATCCTGACCAACCTGGGTACGCCCGATGCGCCGAACGCGCCGGCCGTGAGGCGCTATCTCAAGGAGTTTCTCTCCGACCCTCGCGTGGTCGAGATCCCGCGCGCGATCTGGTGGCTGATCCTGAACGGCATCATCCTCAACACCCGCCCGGCGAAGAGCGCGGCCAAGTACGCCACCGTGTGGCTGCCCGAGGGCTCGCCGCTGCTCGTCTGGACCGAGCGCCAGGCGCAGTATCTGCGCGGCCAACTCGGCGAGATGCTCAAGGCGCGCGGCCTCCCGTGGGACCTGATCCAGGTGGAGGTCGGGATGCGCTACGGCAACCCGTCGATCACGAGCGCGTGGCAGAAGCTGCGCGAGAAGCGCTGCGATCGCGTACTGCTCCTGCCGCTCTACCCGCAGTACGCCTCGAGCACGACCGGCACGGCCTGTGATGCGCTCTTTCGCGCGCTCGAGCGCGAGCGACACATGCCCGCGGTGCGCACGGTGCGCAGTTGGCATGACGAGCCCGCCTACATCGCTGCCCTCGCGAGCAGCGTGCAGCGCTTCTGGAAGAAGTACGGCCGGCCCGATACGCTGCTCATGAGCTTTCACGGCGTGCCGCGCTTCTCGCTCGACCGGGGCGACCCCTACCACTGCCTGTGCCAGAAGACGGGGCGCCTGCTTGCCGAGGCGCTGGGTCTCGCACCCGGGCAGTATCGGGTGACCTTCCAGTCCCGTTTCGGCCGCGCCGAGTGGCTGAAGCCTTACACCGCCGAGACGATCGCCGAGCTCGCCCGAAGCGGCACGAAGACCCTGCACGTCATCTGCCCGGGCTTTCCGGCGGATTGCCTCGAGACGCTCGAAGAGATCGCGCTCGAAGGCAAGGAGACTTTCGTCGAGGCCGGGGGGAAAGACTACCGCTACATCCCTGCGCTCAATGACGACGCCGCATTCCTGCGCTTTCTGGCCGAGCTCGCCGAGCGTGAGCTCGCCGGCTGGCTCAGCGCGCCGCCCTCGGCCGAGACGCTGGCCGCCCAGGCGGCCCGGGCGCAAGCGCTGGGCGCTTTAGACTGATCACGGGACTGACCATCGGACTGACCGTCGGATTGACCAGACGACCACCCGCGCGGCAGCGTCCCTATTTCGCGTCCACGCGATAGCCGCGCGAGCGAAGTTCCGTGGCCGTCGCGTCAAGCCGTTCGGCCGCGCCAGCGGCATCGCGCACGTATCGGTCGAGGAAGGCTCGCGCCAAGTCGACCACCGGATCGTCAGGCGTCGGAGTGCCCTGTCGTGCGGCGCCTGTGCGGGGTGGCACCACACGCCACTTGCCGCCCGCAGGCTGGGCGTCGAAGAGTGCGAGCTGACGCGGCAAGGGTGGCAGCCCAGCGTCGCCGCTCGGGGGCACGACGATCGAGAGGAAGGGACGCGCCATCGCGCCATAGCGCGCCCCGGCGCTCGTCCGGACGCCTTGCGTAGCCGGCGCGGCGGCGATGAAAGCGCGAAATGAGGGTTCGGCCAGACTCGGGATCGGCCCGGGATAGCGCTCACCGGCCAGCGCCTGCACGAGACGCGCGTTCGCGCCTTCGCCTGCAAAGGCCATGCGTTCGAGATCGATGTGGCGCCACGCATCGTCGGGGGACGCGCCTTCTGCCTGCCGCCGTCGCAACTCGGCGAGCACGAAGCGCACATCGTCGCTGCGCCCGAGAAGTTGCTCGGGCGTGACGCCGCGCGCGACGCCACGGGAACCCGGCGTGCGGCGAGCGTCGACGATCGCGCTTGACGGCGGGGCACCCGGCTGCGTGATCTCGATCACTGCGTAGCCGTGTTCGACCCAGCTCGCCACCCACCGGGCGAGCACCGTGTGGGGCTTGCCAGGCCCGATGGAGATCACCACGAGCGGTACGGGTCGATGCGCTGTGCCTGGGCGCTCCGCGGGCTGGCCAAACGCACGATCGTCCGGCAGCTGGACACGCACCGAAATCGCCCGCTCGCGCGCGGGATCGAGCCAGGTCTCCTCGATCGTGCGCGCAGCAGCTGCCTGCGCTACGGCGAAGGCAACGAGCACGAGTGCAACGCGACTGAGCCGCCGCATCACGACTTCGCGTGCGCCCCGGCGGTTGTGGTTGTGCATGTCCGTAGTCGTCAATCCGCCTGTCGGCGAAGGAACGTCGGGATCTCGAGCGCGCCCCGACCGCTCGTCCGGACCGTGTTCGGGCGCATCGAGGGCGGCGTGTCGTAGTCGACCGTCTCGGTCACTGTCGGCACCCCCACGGAGGTCATCTCGACCGGGGCCGCGGCGATGGCGTCATCCGTTCCGGTGCGCTGGGAGGAAATCGCGACACGCGGAATCTGGATCATGCCGCCCTGCACCGCCTGCATCTTGCGCCTGGCACCGAGGCCGGTGGCGATCATCGTGACGCGGACCTCATCCCCCATGCTGTCGTCGAACGACTGGCCCCAGAGCAGTGTCGCGTCGGGTGCGATGAACTCTTGCACCGTCTCGGTGATGTCGGTGAGCTCGCCGAGGGTGATGTCCGACGAGCTGGTGATGCAGAGAAGGACCCCGCGAGCCCCCTGGAGATCCACATCATCGAGGAGCGGGCTCTTGACCGCTGCTTCGGCGGCGGCACGGCCCCGGCCTTCTCCGCGCGCGGCAGCCGTGCCCATCATCGCCATGCCAAGCTCCGACATGATCGTGCGGACGTCGGCAAAGTCGCGGTTCACATCCCCCGCGCGGTGGATGATGTCGGAGATGCCTGCCACCGCGCTGTAGAGCACGTCGTTCGATGCAGCGAAGGCCGCCGGGACCGATACGTTGCGACCGAGCACCTGGATGAGCTTCTCGTTCGGCAGCACGATCAGCGAGTCGACGACCTTCTGCAACTCCTCGATGCCGGCCAACGCCGTGCGCTCTCGCCGCTGCATCTCGAAGCGGAACGGCTTGGTGACCACGGCCACCACGAGGATGCCCATGTCCTTGGCAAGCTGCGCGACCACAGGCGCGGCACCGGTACCGGTGCCGCCCCCCATACCCGCGGTGATGAAAAGCATGTCGGCACCGCGGATCGCCTCCTGCAGTTCGACCTTGGATTCCATGGCCGCATCACGCCCCACTTCCGGCTTGGCTCCGGCACCGAGGCCTTGCGTGAGCTGCTGTCCGAGCGCGATTCGCCGGGCCGCAGGCGTGCGCTCCAGCGCCTGAGCGTCGGTGTTCGCGACGATGAATTCGACGCCGGCAACGCCCTTGTCGATCATGTGCTTCACGGCGTTACCTCCGCAGCCGCCCACACCGATCACTTTGATGACCGCGCCGTCCCGCTTTTCTTCCACGATTTCAAACATGATTTCTCCTTCCCAGGCTAAAGACCAAATACATCGCGCAACTTGCCGACCCACCCCAACCCCGTCCGGTCGCGCCTTGCGAGCGCCGACCGACGGCCATAGGAATCCCGTGCATGCAGCAGGAGCCCCACGGCGGCTGCGTACTGCGGCGCCTGGAGCACGTCGTGCAGCGCGCCGGCATAGGCGGGTCGCCCAATGCGCACCGGCGCATGAAACACCTCTTCCGCCAGCTCGGCGATGCCGGGCAGATGTGCACTGCCCCCGGTGAGCACATAACCCGAGCGCAGGAAGGGCTCCAGTCCCGAACCGCGGATCTGCTCATGGACGAGCTGAAAGAGCTCCTCGACGCGCGGCTCGACCACTTCGGCGAGCAGGTGACGCGCCATCACCTTGGCCGGACGGTCGCCGACGCCGGCGACCTCGATCAACTCATCCGGCGGAACCAGTTTGGTGAGCGCGCAGCCGTGCGCGTGCTTGATGTCGGCGGCTTCCCTGCTCGAGGTGCGAAGGGCCATGGCGATGTCGTTGGTGATCTGGTCACCGGCGATCGGCACCACACCCGTGTGGCGAATGGCACCGTTCGCGTAGAGCGCGAAGTCCGTGGTTCCCGCACCGATATCGAGCAGCCCGACACCGATGTCGATTTCTTCCGGGGTGAGGCAGGCGGTGGCTGAAGCCAGCGGCTGCACGACAAGCTCTTCGACCGTCAGGCCGGCCCTGCGGACACATTTCTCGACGTTGTCGATGGCTGACTGCGCACCAGTGATCAGGTGGGCTTTCACCTCGAGTCGGCGGCCACTCATGCCGAGCGGCCGTAGCACGCCCTCCTGGCCGTCGATGATGAACTCCTGCGGCAGCGTGTGCAGCAGGTACTGATCGTTCGGGATGGCCACCGTGCGTGCGGTCTCGATCACACGCTCG
Organism: uncultured Burkholderiales bacterium; assembly: GCA_937944385.1. Taxonomy (GTDB): domain Bacteria; phylum Pseudomonadota; class Gammaproteobacteria; order Burkholderiales; family Casimicrobiaceae; genus Casimicrobium. The sequence continues at coordinate 5,557 of CALDYQ010000078.1, forward strand.
ATGTCGAGCTCGGTGACCTCGAGTTCCTTCATTGCGACCATGCCGGCCGAGTTCTGGCTGCGCAGATGCGCCCCGCCCAGACTCACGAAGACCTGCGAGAGCTTGCAGTTGGCCATGGCCGCCGCGTTCTTGACAGCGCTGGCGACCGAAGCGGTCGTCGCGTCGATGTCGACCACCATGCCCTTGCGCATCCCGCTCGCCGGCGTCTCCGCGAAGCCGATCACGGCGGGCGTGTCACCCGCATCGAGTTCAGCCACCAGGGCGACCACCTTCGACGTGCCGATGTCGAGCGCAGCGATCACCTGCGTCATGTCCCTTCCCCCTTTGCTTCGGCAGCTTCGACCCGACCGTGGGCGACCGGCTGACGCGCGACGGCCAGCGCCGACCGGTAGCGCAGATCGACGCGCGTCACCTGTGCGCGCTCCTCCTCGCTCCAACGCGAGAGCGTCTGTGCGAAGCGATCCAGGCGCTCCCGGAACTGCTCGCGCCCGAACTCCACACGCAGGCGGCCATCGGCCTCGACCCAGACGGCCCCGCGATCGGACATGCCGAAGCGCGTAACACTCATCCCCAGCGCAGCGAAAGCGCGGCGCGCCTCTTCGTAGCGCGCGAGGGCATCGGCCGGGTTGGCATGCTGCGCCTCGAAGCGGGGCAGACGGGCGCGCGTCGTGCCCCGGAACACGGTGCCATCGGCGGCGAGGAGCTCGGTTTCACTCCACTGGGCAAGCGCCTTGTGCTCCTCGATGGCGATGCGCAAGGTGCCGGGCCAGTGACGGCTCACCTGAACCTCCCGCACCCAGGGTAACTTCCGCACCGCCTGGCGCACGCGCTGCAGCGAGAGCGTGAAGAAGCTACCGCGCACGTCACTTTGAATGACCGCTTCCAATAGCCCTGGATCGACCTCGCCGAGAGGCGTGGTCACTTCGACCACCCGAACCGCCATGGACGGTCGCTGCACGAGCCAGCTGAGCGCCAGGAAGGCAAAGGCGGCAGCGGCCAGCGCGTAGAACAGCGTAGCGACCCGATCGATGAGCGCGACATCCTCCCTCATGGGCGCACCTCCCGTTCCGGACACGCGTCTGCGATACGCGGTGCAAGCTGTGCGATCGAGCCTGCGCCCATGCAGAGCAGCACGTCGCCCTCGGCGAGCCCTGCAAGCAGGAGCGGCTCGAGACTGGCGACCGTCTCAGCGAACACCGGTTCCAGCGTGCCGCGTACACGGATCGCCCGCGCAAGGCTACGCCCGTCTGCTGCAGCAATGGGCGCTTCACCGGCCGGGTAGACCTCGCTCAGATACAGCCGGTCGGCGCCGGAGAGCACGGTAACGAAGTCCTCGAACAGATCGCGGGTGCGGGTGAACCGATGCGGCTGGAAGGCAAGCACGATGCGCCGCCCCGGGAAGGCGCCACGCGCGGCCGCCATCGTTGCTGCAATCTCGCGCGGATGATGGCCGTAGTCGTCGACGAGGTGGAACGTACGTCCGTGGCAGATGCGCTCGCCGTAGCTCTGGAAGCGTCGGCCCACACCGGCGAAGCCCGCGAGGGCATGCCGGATGGCCGCGGCGTCCACCCCCAGGTCTTGCCCGATGGCAATGGCCGCAAGCGCATTGACCACGTTGTGCACGCCATTGAGCCGAAGTGTGACGGGCAACGGATCGAAGCCAGCGCGCAGCACCGTAAAGCGCATGCCGTCGGCGTGTGCCACAACGTCCACCGCACGCACATCGACGGTCGGCCCGAGACCGTAGGTGATCATGGGTCGGCTGATGCTGCCGACTACGCGCTCGACGCCTGGATCGTCGGCGCAGACGTAGAGCGCGCCGTAGAACGGCAAACGATGCGCAAACTCCACGAAAGCCCGGTCGAGCCGTGCGAGCGAATGCTCGTAGGTCTCCATGTGGTCGCCGTCGATGTTGGTGATGACCGCGAGCGTCGGCGTCAGATGCAGGAAAGAGGCGTCGGACTCGTCCGCCTCGGCGACCAGCCATTCGCCGCGGCCGAGCCGTGCGTTGGCGCCCACGGCCAGAAGCCGCCCACCGATGACGAAGGTCGGGTCGAGCCCGCCCTCGGCGAGGACGCTGGCGACGAGCGAGGTGGTCGTGGTCTTGCCGTGCGTCCCGGCGATGGCGATGCCGCGGCGCATGCGCATGAGTTCGGCCAGCATCAGCGCCCGAGGAATCACGGGGATGCGCTGTGCGCGTGCCGCCTGTACTTCGGGGTTGTCCTCCCGAATCGCGCTCGAGATCACCACCGCCTGGGCATCGCCGACATGCGCCGCATCATGCCCGACCATGACCGTGACGCCTCGCGCGCGCAGCTGATCGAGGGTCGCAGACTCCGCGACGTCCGAGCCGGTGACGCGCGCGCCCTGCGTGGCGAGCACCTCGGCGATGCCGCTCATGCCGCTGCCGCCGATACCTACGAAGTGGACATGTCTCGGGACGAATTTCATCGCGCCCTCCCTGCCGTCTCTGCCGACTCTGCCGTCGCGGCGACCACCTGGGCAATGGTCGAGCAGATCCGCTCGGTGGCGTCCGGCACGGCACAGCACCGCGCCCGGGTGGCCATGTCGCGGCATGCAGCCCGATCGAGCGTGTCGATCGATGCCGCGAGCGCCGCGCCGTCGGTGTGCTTCTGATCGAGTACGCGTGCGGCACCGGCCTTCTCGAGTACCCGTGCATTCCAGAGCTGTTGCTGGTCGGCGTGGTGCGGGTACGGCACGAGAATCGCGCCCAGACCAACCGCAGCGAGTTCACTCACGGTGCTCGCGCCGGAACGGCCGATGAACAGGTCGGCCGTGAGCATCGCGGCGAGCGTATCGTCGACGAACTCGCGGATGTCGGCCGTCACACCGGCACGTGCATACGCGGCCAAGGTCGCCTCGAGCCCGCCGCGCCCGCATTGATGCAGGACGTGCGGACGCCGTTCGATCGGCAGCATGGCGAGCGCTTTTGGCAGGTGTTCATTGAGCCAGGTCGCACCGCGGCTGCCGCCGAGCACGAGCACCGAAAGCGGCCCAAACCGTCCGGCAAAGCGTGCCTCGACGGTGGGCGCCTCCGCGAATCCCTCGCGCAATGGATTGCCAGTCACCACGCGTTTCGCCGCGAACTCAGGGAGGGTGCCATCGAATCCGACCAAAACGCGGGTCGCCATGCGCGCGAGAAGCCGGTTCGCGGCACCCGCGACGGCATCCGACTGATGCACGAAGAGCGGCAACGAGCGCATGCGCGCCCAAAGTCCCCCGGGGACCGTGGGGTAGCCGCCCATGCCGATCACTGCATCTGGCCGGTCGTCGGCGAAGCGCCGATTGATCTCGGCGATCGCGCGCACGAGCTTGATCGGGACGTCGAGCCGTGCAGACCAGCCGCGACCGACCCAGCCCTCGAAATCCACCGTGGTCAGCGGGAAGCCCGCCTGAGGAACGAGCTGCTCTTCCATGCCGCCGCGCGTCCCGAGCCAGGAGACGCGCCAGCCACGGCGCTGCATGCCTCGCGCGACCGCGAGGCCCGGCATGATGTGGCCACCGGTGCCGCCGGCCATCATGAGCAGATGCCGCGCGCTCATGGCGTGAACCCCCGCTCGCGTCGCCGGTTTTCCCAATCGATGCGGAGCAGAATGGCCAGGGCCGACAGCGTGACCAGCATGCCGCTGCCGCCATAGGACATCAGCGGTAGCGTCAGCCCCTTCGTCGGTGCGAGGCCCATGTTGACGCACATGTTGATGAGCGCCTGCAGGCCGATCAGTACACCGATACCGCGCGCTACGTGCGCCGCAAACGGCTGCTCGACCTGCATGGCGTCACGGCCGATGCGGAAGGCACGCAAGGTGATGAAGAGATAAAGCCCAATGACCACCCAAAGGCCGATCAAGCCGAGTTCCTCCGCCGTGACCGCGAGGATGAAATCGGTATGTGCCTCGGGCAGGTAGTAGTGCTTGGACACGCCGGCCCCGAGGCCCAGCCCGAGCACCCCGCCCCGGCCGATGGCCATGAGTGACTGGGTCAGTTGGTAGCCCTTGCCGAACTCCTCCTTCCACGGATCGAGGAAGGCGAAGATCCGCTCGAGGCGATAGGGCTCGAGGATCACCAGGCCGGCGGCTGCGACCAGCGCGAGGAGCAGCACCGGCACGATCACGCGATAGTCCAGACCGGCAAGAAAGAGAACGAGAGCGCCCGTGGTGAAGATGACGAGCGTGGCTCCGAAATCGGGTTCGCGTAACAAGAGCCCGGCCGTCAGCAGCATCACGAGCATGAAGGGACCCAAGCCATAGAGCACACTCGTGTGGAGCGGCTGGTCGCTCGACAGACGCTCTGCCTTGGTCACCGCGTAGCGGGCTGCGAACAAGATGACCACGAGCTTCATGAGTTCCGAGGGCTGAACGGAGAACGGGCCGATCGGAATCCAGCGCCGAGCGCCATTGACCACCTTGCCCACGCCGGGAATCAGCACGATCACGAGAAGCGTGAGCGCGACGAACATCAGAAGCGGTGTGAGCCGCTCGAGCGTCTTGATCGGGAGATCGAACAGGATGACCGCCACGATCAACCCCGCGAATATGAAGAGCGCCTGCCGGAAGAGAAAGTAGGCGCCGCTGCCACCTGTGAACTTTGCCGCGCTCGCGCTTGCGATCGAGGCCGAATACACCATGAGCAATCCGAGCGCGAGCAGCGCAACGATCACCCAGACGAGCGTGACATCGAATTCGTTTTCCAGTGCGAGCCCGCCCTGGGAACGGTTCGCCGGTGCAGCGATCCTGCCCGCAAGGAGCCGGTCACGCCATGCGCCGAGGCGACTGCCGAGTGTGGCCGTCATGCGCCACCTCCGGGCGGCACGAGGACCCGTCCGCGGGCTGCAGCCCAGGCCTCGGCCGCACGCTCGAAGGCACGCGCCCGCTCCACGTAGTTCGCGAACATGTCCCAACTTGCACAGGCGGGCGAGAGAAGCACGATTTCTCCTGGGCGAGCGCGGTCGAGCGCCTGCTCGGTCGCCGCTTCGAGCGAGGGAAAGATCTCCGCCGCCACACCCTGGACAGCGCAGCGCTCACGCAGCAGGGGCGCATCTCGCCCGATCAGGTAGACACCCCGGCAGTGGCGCGCGATTGCGGGGCCGAGCGCGTCGAAGCGCTGCCCCTTCGCGTCGCCCCCGGCGATCAGGTGCGTCGGCGCGGCGAGCCCCGACAAAGCGGCGAGCGTTGCGGCCTCGCTGGTCGCCTTGGAGTCGTCGATCAGCCGCACGCCATCGACCGTGGCCAGGAGCGAAGTGCGATGCGGCAAACCACGGAAGCGACGCAGCACGTCGGCTGCGGCCGCGCGCGAATCCGAGCTCCACGTTCGCTCTCGCGGCTCGGCAAGCGCGAGGGCAGCGAGTGCATTGGCCACCTGGTGCCGCCCGGCGAGGCGCAGGTCCCGCTCGGCGCAGAAGGAGCGATCGCCCTGGACGAGCAGCGTGTCGCCGCTGTCCTCGCGCAGGCCGTAGTCATCCTCGCGCTCGGGTGTGCCGAGACCGAAGCGCCGCCGCGCAGAAGCGTCGGCGGCGACCATGCTGGAGGACCACGGGCAATCGCGGTTCACGACCTTGCGTTCGGCCCCGCGATGGATCGACGCCTTGGCGGCCGCGTAGGCAAAGAGGCTGTCGTAGCGGTCGAGATGATTCGCCGTGACGTTGAGCACCGTGGCCGCCGCCGGGCGCAAGCTCTCCGTCGATTCGAGCTGGAAGCTGGAGAGTTCGAGCACCCACGTCCGTGTGGACGGGGCGCGGGTCAGGGCATCGAGCACGGGTTCGCCAATGTTGCCTGCGACCTGCGCGCCCGGATCGCGGAGCCGCGCGAGTTCTCCCGCCAGCGCCGTCGTGGTCGACTTGCCGTTGCTGCCGGTGATCGCGATCACCTGCGCCTCCGAGGGCAGATGCCGGGCGAAGATTTCCACGTCACCCAGCACGGGGCGTCCGCTCGCGAGCGCCTGCTCGACGATCGGGCGGGCGCGCGGAAACCCCGGGGAGAGGGCCACCCAGTCGATCGCTCCCGGCAGCCGGTCGCGCATACCATCACAGCGAATGAGCGGCACGTCCTCGGGCAGTCCATCGCGCGTGCTTCGATCGCCTTCATCGTGCACGCTCACGCGCGCGCCGCGGGCGTGGAGAAAGCGCACGAGCGAGCGTCCGGTCGCCCCGAGTCCGAGGACCGACACATTCTGCCCGTCATATCGCCGTCCCGTCATGGCCTGGCCTAGCGCAGTTTCAAGGTGGAAAGCCCGGCAAGCACGAGGAACATCGTGATGATCCAAAAGCGGATCACCACATGGTTCTCGTGCCAGCCCGACAGCTCGAAGTGATGGTGCAGCGGCGCCATCCTGAAGATGCGCTTGCCCTTGGTGTATTTGAAGTACGCCACCTGCATCATGACCGACAGGGTCTCGACGACGAAGATGCCGCCCATGACCACGAGCACGATCTCCTGCCGCACGATGACGGCGATCGTCCCGAGGGATGCGCCGAGCGCAAGGGCGCCGACGTCACCCATGAACACGCGTGCAGGATGCGCGTTGAACCAGAGAAAGCCCAGGCCCGCGCCGGCCATGGCCGCGCAGAAGATCATGAGTTCTCCCGCGCCGGGGATATAGGGAAAGAGCAGGTATCGCGAATAGTCGATGCGACCCACCACGTAGGCGAAGACTGCGAGCGCACTGCCGACCATCACCACCGGCATGACGGCGAGCCCATCGAGCCCGTCAGTGAGGTTGACCGCGTTCGACGTACCGACGATCACGAGCCAGGTCAGCGTGATGAAGCCGAAGAGTCCGAGCGGATAGGCGACGTTTTTGAAGAACGGCACGATGAGATCCGCCTTCGACGGCAGTTCGGTGGTGAAGCCGCTCTGTATCCAGACCCAGATCAGGTCGAAGATCTGCTTGGAGTTGGGCGCGGAGATCGCAAAGACCAGATAGACCGAGGCGAGCAGTCCAATCAGGGTCTGCCAGAAGAGCTTCTCGCGCGCGCTCATGCCCTTGGGGTTCCGGTGCACGACCTTGCGGTAGTCGTCCACCCAGCCGATTGCACCGAAGCTGATCATCACGAAGAGCACGACCCAGATGAAGCGGTTGGTGAGATCCGCCCAGAGCAGCGTGGAAATCGCGATGGCCGTGAGCACCATCGCGCCGCCCATGGTCGGCGTGCCCTGCTTGCCGAGGTGGGACTGCGGCCCGTCGTTGCGCACCGCCTGACCGATCTTCATCGCGATCAGCCAGCGGATCATGCGCGGCCCGATGGCGAGCGCGATGGCCATGGCCGTCGCGCAGGCGAGCACCGAGCGCAGCGTGATGTACTGAAGCGCGGAGATGCCGGGAATGTCCCGAAGCAGCATGAGCGAAAGCCAGTAGAGCATCAGTTCGCCCTCCCGAAGCGGGCCTCGAGCGCGGCGACCACGCGCTCCATGGCCATGGAACGCGAGCCCTTGACGAGCACGATCGTGTCCGGGGTCAGTTCGGCCGCCACTCGTTCGGCCACGGGGGCGACCTCGAGGGCCGTCTGGACACGCGTATCCCCGGAGATGCTGGCAAAGGCCGCACCCATGGACGGCCCCACCGCGTGAATTGCAGCGAGCGGCGCGGCGAGCGCGGCCTGAGCCACCTCGGCATGCCCGCGCTCGCGGTGCGCGCCGAGTTCGGCCATGTCACCGATCACGAGCACACGTCGGCCGGTTTCGGCAGCGAGCACTTGGATGGAGGCCATCATGCTCGCCGGATTCGCGTTGTAGCTGTCGTCGATCACGATCGCGCCATTGCCGAGGCGCTTCCTCTCGAGACGGCCGCCGACGAAGGTCGCTGTCTCGACACCGCGCCGGAGCGTCTCGGCGTCGATGCCGAGGGAGTGCGCGAGCGCGGCCACGCCGAGCACATTCGATGCGTTGTGTCGCCCGGCGAGCGGGGGGCGGAGAGAGATCTGCTCACCGCCCACGCGCACCTCGAGACGTCCGGTCGCATCGAGGGCGCCCTGCACGTCCGACGCATTGGCCGTCTCCGAAAAGCCAAAGCTCAGCTGACGGAATTCGCGTGCGATCACACGCCAGTAGGCGTAGTAGGCGTCGTCCCGATTGAGGATCGCGACCCCGTCCTTGCGCAGCCCTTCGAAGATTTCGCCCTTGGCCTGGGCCACACCCTCGAGCGAGCCGACGCCCTCGAGATGCGCCGGCCCGGCGTTCGTGATGAGTGCGCGGTCGGGTTCGGCCAGATGCGTCAGCAAGGCGATCTCGCCGAAGTGATTCATGCCCATTTCGATCACGGCCGCGCGATGCGTCGGGCGCAGGCCGAGCAGCGTGAGCGGCACGCCGATGTGATTGTTGAGGTTACCGCGGGTGGCGTGGACGGCGGCCTCGCCATAAGCCGCCGCAAGCACGGAGGCCGCCAGCGCTTTCGTGGTCGTCTTGCCGTTGCTGCCGGTGATCGCAACGACCACGCCCTCGAAGCGATACCGGTGCGCCCGGGCGAGTGCCTGGAGCGCAGCGAGCGTGTCTGGCACTACCCACTGTGTGATGTCGGCTGGCAGGTCGAGCCGGCGGGCCACGACCACGCCGCGGGCGCCTTGGGCCACGGCAGCGGACGCGAAGTCATGCCCATCATGCCGCTCGCCTGAAAGTGCCACGTAGAGAGCACCCGGCGCAATCGTGCGGCTGTCGATGCCCACGGCGGTGAACGGCTGCGACGGTCCAATGCACGTCGCCCCGGTCGCCTGCGCGACGAAGTCCGACTCAAACATGGGCTCCCCCCAGCCGCTCGATGCGCGCACGAAGGGCCTGCCGTGCGACTTCCGTGTCATCGAAGTGACGGCGCACGCCGGCAATCTCCTGATACGTCTCGTGCCCCTTGCCGGCGATGAGCACCGTGTCACCGCTCTGGGCCTGCCCGATCGCGAGACAGATGGCCGCCGCACGGTCGGCCTCGACCCTCACCCGGGTCATGGCATCAGAGGGCACACCGCCCACGATGTCGGCGATGATGGCCTCGGCGGCCTCGAAGCGCGGGTTGTCGCTCGTGATGATGACCTGATCTGCGCCTTCGGCCGCAATGGCTCCCATGATGGGCCGTTTCGTCCGGTCGCGACTGCCGCCGCAGCCGAAAACCACCCAGAGGCGTCCGCGGGTCTGCGCTCGGAGCGTGGCGAGCGCCTTCGCGAGCGCGTCCGGCGTGTGGGCGTAATCAACGAACACGGCGAGCCCGTCCCGCGGGTCCTGCCCAGCGGGCAGCTCGACCCGCTGCATGCGTCCCGGCACCGCCGGCAATCCGGCGATCAACGCGCCAATCCGCTCGGCCGGCACGCCTTCGGCGTGAAGCACGCAGGCGACTGCGAGCAGGTTATGAACGTTGAATCGCCCCACCGCACGCGTCACGACCTCGACGGGCGCGCCCAAGCCCGTGATACGGAAGCGTTGCCCGTTCGTGTCGGCGGCGATCGCTTCGGCGCGAACGTCCCCCGCCTCGATGCCATAGGTCATGACCGGCGAGGCGAGGCGTGCCGCAAGCGCGGCACCGAACGGATCATCGGCATCGATGATGCGGGTGGCCACCGGATAGTCCTCGAACAGTCGCGCCTTGGCGCGGCCGTAGGCTTCCATGGTGCCGTGATAGTCGAGGTGATCCGGCGTGAGATTCGTGAACACCGCCGAGGCGAACTCGATGCCCGCGACCCGTCGCTGGTCGAGCGCGTGCGAGCTCACCTCCATCGCCACGTGGCGTGCACCGCGGTCGCGCAAATCCGCAAGCACGCCGTGGAGCGTAAGCAGGTCGGGGGTCGTGTTGTGAGTTGCTTGCGTGAGGCCACCGAAGCTCACGCCCAGCGTCCCCACGGTCGCGCTCGGCGAGCCGTGGGCCGAGAGGGCCGCCGCGATCCACTGTGTCACGCTGGTCTTGCCGTTGGTGCCGGTCACACCGATCACGCGAAGGGCGCGACTCGGCCAGCCGTAGTGCGCGTTACACAAGTCGGCGAGCACGGCGGGATCGGCAGTCACGGCCGTGAACACGGGCACGGCGAGCCCGACCGGCGCGGTCTCGGCAATCACTGCGGCTGCGCCGCGTGCGACCGCGGCCGCGATGAATTCGTGACCATCGACCGAGAGTCCGCGCTGGGCGACAAAGACATCGCCTGCCTGGATGGCGCGGGAGTCGGCCACAAGGCGCCGGCCGGCCATCCCGGCCCCGGCCAGTCGACCGGCGAGTTGGTCGCCGGAGCCGAGCACTGCAGCGGTCATGGCTGCGCCCCCTCGCGCACGGCCTCACGCACGACGGCCACCTGCGGCTCGGGCACGCCGGCCGGCAGGGGCAGCGGTGCATCCGGCGGCACATCGAACAGCCGAAGCGTCTGCCCCATCACGGCCGAGAACACGGGTGCCGCCACCGCGCCGCCGTAGAAGACACCGGCCGAGGGCTCGTCGATCATGACCGCCACCACGAAGCGCGGGTTGGACACGGGCGCAAGTCCGACGAAGGAGGAGACATAGCGCCCCTCGGCATACTCCCCGCCGACCAGTTTCTTCGCCGTGCCGGTCTTGCCGGCCACGCGATAGCCCGGCACCTGGGAGAGCGGTGCGGTGCCGCCGCGATGGGTCGAGCGCTCGAGCATCGCAAGCACCTGTGCCGCGGTCTGCGGCGAATAAACGGTGCTGCGACGACCGGCGCCGTCGCTCTTGAGCAAAGACACCTCGACCAATTGTCCCTGGTTGGCGAACACCGTGTAGGCGCGGGCGAGTTGCACAAGGTTCACCGACAGCCCATAGCCATAGCTCATCGTTGCCTTCTCGATCGGTCGCCAGGACTGTGGCGCCCGCAGCCGGCCGTGGGCCTCGCCGGGAAAGCCGGTCTGTAGCGAACGGCCGAAGCCGGCCCGCTGGAGATAGCTCGCCATCACCTCCGCGGGGATGCGCTCGGCGATGCGCGCGGTGCCGACGTTGCTCGATTTCTGCAGCACCTCGGCGACCGACGCATAGCCGCCTTGACCGATCGGGTGCACGTCGCGGATCGTGGCGCCGTTCAGGGTGTACGTGCCGCCGGTCATGGCCAGCATGGAATGCGGCTCGATCACGCGGGTCTCGAGCCCCGTGGCGATGGTGAATGCCTTCATCGTCGATCCCGGCTCGAAGAGATCGGCAAGCGCGCGATTGCGCAGGCCGCTGCCCACGCCGGCGCTGCGCTCGCCGGGCTTGGGAAGGGGCGCGCTCACCATCGCAAGGATTTCGCCGCTCCTGGCATCGAGCACGACGATCGCGCCCCCCTTGGCGCGAAAGCGCTCCATGGCAGCGCGCAGTTCACGGTGGGCAATGTGCTGCACGCGCGAGTCGAGCGCGAGATGCAGGTCGCGACCGGGCTGCGGGTTGCGCAGCACACCGAATTCCTCCACCACTCCGCCGCGGCGATCGATCATCACGCGACGCAGGCCAGGCTTGCCAGCGAGCCAGTCGTTCTGTGCAAGCTCGATGCCCTCCTGGCCCCGATCATCCACATTGGTTGCACCCACGATTTGCGCGGTGACTTCGTGCGCGGGGTACTCGCGCCGGAATTCACCCTGGACGCCGATTCCGGGAATCTTGAGCGCGGCAATCGCCTGCGCCCGCTCGGGGGCAAGGCCCCGGGCCAGAAAGACGAGATCGCGATCCGTGTCCAGTCGTCGCTCGAGGTCGGCTCGGCTGATCCCGAGGAGCCGCGCCAGCTCCTGCCCCTTGGCCGCATCGATTTCCACCTGATCCGGCAAGGCATACACGCCACGCGCCGGGAGGCTCAAGGCCAGCACGGCTCCTTCGCGATCGAGGATCCGACCGCGGTGGCCGGGTGTCTCCACATTGCGCACGATGCGCGCGTCACCACGCCGCGTGAGATCGTCGTGCGCGATCACCTGAAGCCACACACCGCGCGCCGCAACCACGAGAAAGCCGCCGACGAGCAGCGACACGACGAGCGCGGTGCGCCAGTCCGCGCGCCACCCGGTCAGCGTGCGCCGGACGCCACCGCGCGTGCCGCGGCCGCTGCGCCCGGCGTCGAAGCGTGTGTGGCGCCCACTCATGGCGCACCCCTCCCGACGGCGCGTTGGGCAATCTGCGGCAGCTCGGGCGCGGTCCGCACCGAGGCGGCGCTCTCCGCTGCCGGATCGCGGCGAGGCTCACCCCCCGCCCGCGCCACCGCCTGCAGATCGAGGAGCTGGATCTGCGCTGGCTCGGGCAGGTCCAGACCCAACTGTCCGCGCGCCACCTGCTCGACGCGCGTCGCGGTCGACAGTCGAGACTGCGCGATGCGCGAACGGCTCCAGTCGTTCTCCAACTGGTAGGCGAGATCGCGAGCGCGGTTGATCTCGCTCGTGAGCTGACGGACGCGGTATTGGCTGGTCACGAGGGCAAAAGCCGACACCCAGACGAGCAGCGCGAGCACGATGTTGGCTCTCAACATGGCACGCGCTCCATCACACGCTCGGCCACCCGGAGACGGGCACTCCGGGCCCGGGGGTTGGCTGCGATTTCGGCTGCGCCCGGGGTCCGATCCTTGCCGAGGATTCGAAGGCGCACCGGGGGGCCCGCCTTGTCGTCGCGAACGGGCAGATGGCGGAGGGCCGGATCCATGGGGCGGGTGGCGCTTTCACGCCGCATCCACTGCTTGACCGCGCGATCCTCGAGCGAATGGAACGTGATCACCGCGACCCGTCCGCCTGGCGCGAGCACGGAAGGCACCTGGTTCAGCGCCATCTCGAGTTCCTCGAGTTCGCGGTTGATGTGAATCCGAACAGCCTGGAAGGTGCGTGTGGCCGGGTGTTGCCCAGTCCACCGCGCTGGGACGCTCGCTTCGACAAGCGCCGCAAGCTGAAGGGTTCGCTCGATCGGTTGCCGGAGGCGTCGAGCAGCAATCGCCTTTGCAATCCTCGCAGCAAACCGCTCTTCGCCGAGTTCACTCAGGACCCTCCGGATCTCGGATTCGTCGGCGCGCGCGAGCCACTCGGCTGCCGTCTCGCCCCGCGAGCGGTCCATCCGCATGTCGAGCGGCCCGTCACGCAGGAAGCTGAAGCCGCGTTCGGCCTCGTCGAGCTGCGGCGAAGAGACGCCGATGTCGAGCAGCAGCCCGTCCACCTGCCCTGCGAGCGCCGGATCGACGCGCCCGAGCGCCGCGGCGAGTTCACCGAAGTGCGCACGGACGAACCGAAAGCGCGGATCGCTGATCGTGCGCGCCTCGGCCTCCGCGGCGTCGTCCCGATCGATCGCGATGAGCCGTCCATCGGCAGGCAACCCAGCGAGCAGCGCGCGACTGTGTCCGCCGCGACCGAACGTGGCGTCGACGATGAGGCGGCAACGGGACGGCTCGATCGCCGCACATACCTCGGCAAGCATGACGGGGAGATGCATGGCCAACCCGTCCTCATAGCGACAGACCGAGCAGTTCCTCGGGCATCGCCTCGCTGGCTTCGCGCGCCAGGCGCACCACGTTGGACCAGCCTTCCGCGCTCCAGAGCTCGAAGCGGTCCGACATGCCCCGCATCTTGACCAACTCGCTCAGGCCCGCGTGCTCACGCAGTTCGGACGGGATGAGCAGCCGCCCCGCCGCATCGATCTCGGCATCCACCTGACAGCCCAGCCAGACCCGCTGCAGCGCGCGGATTTTCGGATTCATGTTGGGCAACGCCGCAACGCGCTCGGCAAACGTCGCCCAGCGATCCGGCGTGAACAGAAGCAGGCAACCGCTCGGATCCGCAGTGAGCACGACATCCTTGCCGAGCCGGTCGCGATAGCGCGTGGGCACGGCAATACGCCCCTTGCTGTCGAGACTCAGGCTGGAAGGACCGGTGAACATGCGCCAATTATTCCACCAAATTCAACAAGTCCCCACTTTTATGCACAAAATGCCGCGCCGTGTTCGGATACGGGATTCACCTGTCAAATCAATGGGTTGCAGCGCTTTCCTTCAGCCAAATCAGAACAAAAAACAGTGCCTAACCAATGTGTTACGCACAGAAGTCAAAGTTGAGACTCAGGTCGGCTCGATGTGGTCTTTCGTTGCCGTCCGGTGGTTGGCCGGTGGGTGGCGACAGGGTGCATCGTGCGGCCCGGGGATGTCCGGTCGGGTAGAAATGCGTGTTGATGAAACTCGAAGCGCACGCAGAACGGCTGCTGCTCGCCGCGCCGTTTGCAATCAGCCGAGGCCGAAAGACCGAGGCTGCGGTCGTCGTGGTCACCCTCGACGATGGGCGGCACCGCGGCCGTGGTGAATGCGTCCCCTACGCGCGCTACGGCGAGACCGTCGAAGGCGTGCTCGAGGCGATCACGCGGATCGGCCACGAGCTCGCGGCCGATCTTGCCCCCCACGACCTGCTCGGGCGGCTCCCGCCCGGCGCCGCGCGCAATGCACTCGACTGCGCACTCTGGGATCTGCGCGCCAAGCAGGCCGGACGGCGCGTCCATGAGCTGCTCGGCCTGCCTGCCCCTGCACCCGTGACCACTGCCGTCACGATCTCGCTCGATACGCCCGAGCGGATGGGCGAGGCTGCACGTGCGGCAGCGATGCGGCCGCTCCTCAAGGTCAAGCTCGGCACTGCGGATGATCGCGAACGGATCGCCGCCGTACGCGCAGCTGCCCCCGAGGCCCGTCTCATTGTGGATGCGAACGAGGGCTGGCACTCGGGGAATCTCACAGCGCACATCGAGGCTTGCGAGCGCGCCGGGGTCGAACTGATCGAGCAGCCGCTGCCTGCGGATGACGACGAGGCGCTTTGCGACGTGTACACCCAGGTGGCGCTTTGCGCCGACGAAAGCGTGCACGGCCTCGCTTCGCTCGACCGGCTCGAGGGCAAATACAGCGCGATCAACGTCAAGCTCGACAAGACCGGGGGGCTGACAGAAGCCCTGGCGCTCGTCGAGGCTGCGCAGGCGCGCGGCCTCGCCATCTTTGTTGGTTGCATGGTGGCGAGCTCACTCGCCATCGCGCCCGCGCTGCTCCTTGCGCACGCTGCGCGCTGGGTCGATCTCGATGGGCCGCTTTGGCTCGAGGCCGATCGGGCGGAAGGTCTCGTCTACGACGCGGAGAGTCGTGTGCACCCTGCATCCCCCGCACTCTGGGGCTGACATGTCGACACTCATCCTCCGCCCGGCGGCCCTCGACACCCTCGCCTTCGCCATCGGTGAAGCCCGCGCCTTCGATCGGCCGGCCGATCGCCTGCTGTCGCACGTGCTGCGCGAGCGACGTGTCGGCTCTCAGGATCGGCCGATCGTGGCCGAAGGCTTCTACGCATTCCTGCGCCATCGGCTCACCGTGGAGGCCGTCGCTGCACCGACCGCGGGCGGCAAGCGTGGCACGCCCGATCCGCGTGCGCTTGCGCTCGTGGCACTCGGGATTCACTTTCGCCGCCGCCTCACGGTGCCTGCCGGGGAGCACGACCGCTACGAGAAGTTCCTGAACGCACTCGCGGCGGTCGGGCCTCATTCCCGCCGGGAGCTGCCGGCCTGGCTCTGGGATCGGTTGGGCCAAACCTTCGGCGACCGACGCACCCCGCTCGCCGAGGCCCTGCTTGCGCCCGCACCGCTCGATCTTCGGGTCAACTCACTGAAGGCCAAACGCGACACCGTGCTCGCGCGCCTTCAAGCCGAAGGCTTTCCTGATGCGCGGCCGACACCCTTTGCCGAGCACGGCATCCGCATTCCCAACGTGCCGGGGCGACGTATCGATCTCTCCCGGCATCCGCTCTTCGAAGACGGCGCAATCGAGGTGCAGGATGAGGGCAGCCAGTTGCTCGCGGACGTGGTCGGTGCCCGCCGCGGCGAATTCGTGATCGATTTCTGCGCCGGTGCGGGGGGCAAGACGCTCGCACTCGCAGCGCGCATGGCCTCGACCGGGCGCCTCTACGCTTTCGACACGAATGAGCGGCGGCTGGCCAATCTCGGTCCCCGTCTCGCAAGGAGTGGTGCGACCAACGTCCAGACGCAGGTCATCGCCGATGAGCATGACCCACGTCTTGCCCGCTTCGCAGGCAAGGCGGACCGGGTGCTCGTCGATGCGCCGTGCTCCGGTCTGGGCACACTCCGTCGCAACCCGGATCTCAAGTGGCGTCAATCGCCCGGAAGTATCCGTGAGCTCACGGCGCTGCAAGCCTCGATCCTCGAGGCCGCCGCCCGGCTCGTGCGGCCCGGAGGGCGGCTCATCTATGCCACCTGTTCGCTCCTTCGAGAGGAAAACGAAGCAATCGTGGAGGCGTTTCTTGCAACCCACGCAACGAAGTGGTCGATGAGAGAAGAAGCGCTCCTCGCCGAGCGCCTGCCGCAGACCGACCGCAGGCTGGGCGTGCTGCAGCTCGCCCCCGATGCACACGATTGCGACGGGTTCTTCGCGGCGGTGCTCGTGCGATCGGACTGAGGCTATGGGAGGTGGCGTGCTCATGCCGCGGATTCCGGTGGGTCGGACATCGGTGGGGCGGGCGGAACGCTCCTCCGAACAGAAACATCGTGTGTCGCCGCGAGCACGCTCACGAGCACGCCGGAAAGAACGCCCACAACGCCTAGCAAGGTACGGCCTTGTCGCTCCGCGAGTACCGCACCGCATTGGTCATCCAGGACACATCGATGATCCAGAGCAGTCCGATCACGAGCGCGTCGGCGATCAGGTGTAGGTAAGACTCGGCCTTGGGTCGGACCCATGTGCGAATCTCGGCCTCGCGGCGGCTGGCGCCTTCAGCTGTCATGCCGACGTCATTGCGATGCGACCGTGCTTCCACTGCGCTTCTCCCCTGAGCGGCTGACGACCCGGTCAGCCCATGACTATCGCGCAGCCTAGGCAAAGGCTGGAGAACGGCAACACCGTATGTGACGAACTCCAGTCGGCGTTCGCCATAGGTCATGGCAGAGCGTGGACTGCCTGATTTCGGGAAACCCCTTTGACCTAAGTCGCCTACAGCGCCGTCGCCCCCACCTACAATGCCGCTGTCACGCAAGCGACTTTGGGGGCTACCGCATCACGAGCGCGTCCAGCCCGGTCCGCGGCGTCATTCGTTACTTCTGGAGTCCGCTTTGGAACTTGTCTTTTCTCTCGCGCGGGGCCTGATCGATCTGCCCTGGTGGGGCTACGTCCTCGCCACGCTCGCGCTCACCCACGTGACCATCGTGAGCGTCACGATCTTTCTTCACCGCGCACAGGCGCATCGCGCGCTGGATCTCCATCCGGCGGTCGCACACTTCTTCCGCCTCTGGCTGTGGCTGACCACCGGCATGGTCACGCGGGAGTGGGTGGCGATTCACCGCAAGCACCACGCCAAATGCGAAACACCCGAGGATCCGCACTCTCCTGCGGTCTACGGACATGGTTACGTGCTCCGGTTTGGGGTCGATCTCTATCGCAAGGAAGCCAAGAATCAGGAGACGATCGAGCGCTACGGCTACGGCACGCCGGACGACTGGCTCGAGCGCAACGTCTACAGCCGATACACATGGCAGGGCATGGGCATCTCGCTCGTGGTCTTCCTCGCGCTCTTCGGCGTCATCGGGTTGACCATGTGGGCGATCCAGTTGGCCTGGATTCCGATCACGGCCGCGGGCATCATCAACGGCACGGGGCACCATTGGGGCTACCGCAACTACCAGACTGAGGACACCTCGACCAACATCATGCCGATCGGCATCCTGATCGGCGGCGAGGAACTGCACAACAACCACCATGCCTTCGGCGCATCGGCGAAATTCGCCCATCGCTGGTATGAGTTCGATATCGGCTGGATCTACATCCGCATCCTCTCGGCCCTCGGCCTCGCCCAGGTGCGCAAGGTCGCGCCCGCGCTCAAGCTGCGCGACACCCCAGCCGCGGAAGATGAGGCACAGCAGACGGTCAATGCAATCATCACGCATCGCTACCGCGTGATGCAGGAATACGCCAAACTGCTGCAGCGCACGGCGCGTGAGGAATACGCCCGGCTCAGGGCACGGGCCGATCGCGGCGAGATCGAGCTGCCGAACGTGAGCCAGTTGCTGCGCGACCTGCGCACCGACGCCACCGCAGCCGCCGACCACCAGCGTCAGCGTCTCGCGGCCATCTTCGCCCACAGCGAGACGCTCAAGCGGCTTTATCAGGCCCGGCAGGAGCTGGCTAGCCTCTGGGCGCGCTCTACCGAGACGCGCGAACAGCTCGCCGCCCGCTGGACGGCGTGGCGTGCTGCTGCGGAAGCTTCGAATGTGGCCCGGCTTCGGGCTTTTTCCGAGCGCTTGGCGCGCTACGCCTGAGCGTCCGGCCGCCCCCGGTTCTTCAATGCAAAAAGCCCGCATCTGCGGGCTTTTTGCTTTCGAGCGGTTACAGGATCGAATGAAGCGGGCGCGTCCGCGGACGCGCGGCGTCACTTCAGCTTGGTCTCTTTGTACTCGACGTGCTTGCGGGCGACCGGATCGAACTTCTTGATGACGAGTTTCTCGGTCATCGTCTTCTTGTTCTTCGTGGTCGTGTAGAAGTGGCCCGTGCCGGCCGTCGACTCGAGTTTGATCTTTTCACGCATGTCGTCTTCTCCCGGAGGCTCAGAGGGCGCCCTTGGCGCGCAGGTCGGCGAGCACGGCGTCGATGCCGTTCTTGTCGATCAGGCGGATGGCGGCAGTGGTGAGACGGAGTCGGACGAAGCGCTTCTCGCTCTCGACCCAGAACCGGCGGTTCTGCAGGTTCGGAAGGAAACGACGCTTGGTCTTGTTGTTGGCGTGGGAAACATTGTTCCCGACCATCGGCTTCTTGCCGGTGACTTGACAGACGCGTGCCATGGTGTGTCTTTCTGCGCTTGCCGGAGCCGTCGTGGTCCGCCCCACGGTCTGTGGCGGATGCAGACAGGCAGCGGTCACGCTCAAACTTCAGAGCCGCCCTGCACGGATGAAGGGTCTGGGTCGCCGCCAACGTCAGAGGGACAGCAAGCAACCCAAGGTTGGACGAATCAGGGAAAGCCCAAGATTATAACTGCCGATCGTCGTTCTGCGCGGCCCAGAGCCACGCAGCGCCGCGAACTCCGGAGGCATCCCCGTGCCGGTGCCGAACGATCGGCGTGTCGCATTGGTCGCTGAAGACGTACTGGGGGAGCTGCGCCTTCACCGCGGGGTACAGCGGATCCATGTTGGACACCCCGCCGCCCAAAACGATGATTTCTGGGTCGAAGACGTTGATCACGCTCGCCAGGGCCCGCGCCAGACGATCCGCCACCCGTGCGAGTTCTGCACCTGCGGCTTCTTCGCCCGCCTGGGCGCGTTTGGCCAGTTCACGGCCATCCACCCGGCCAAGGTGCCGCTCGGCATGCCGTGCAATGCCCGGCCCCGATAGCCAAGTCTCTATGCAACCCCGCTTGCCGCAGTAGCAATCGCTCACTTCGGCTTGCTCCTCGAGCGTCATCCACGGCAGCGGGTTGTGTCCCCATTCTCCGGCGATCGCATGCCGCCCGACGACGATCCGACCGTCGACGACCAGCCCGCCGCCCACTCCGGTGCCCAGAATGACACCAAAGACCGAGGTGGCGCCCTGCCCCGCGCCGTCCGTGGCCTCGGACAGCGCAAAGCAGTTCGCATCGTTGGCGATCCGCACCGGCCGCGCAAGGCGCGCCGCGAGCAACTGGTCGAGCGCGCATCCGTTCAGCTCGACCGAGTTCGAGCCGCGTAGGCGGCCGGTACGTGGGGAGAGCGATCCCGGTGTACCAACACCGACCGTGCAGGGCGCGGCAACCGCGCGCTCGCCTTCGGCGACGAGTTCCGCAATCGCCTCGACGATGCCCGCGACCGTCCCCCGGGGGGTCGGAACCCGCTTCGACCAGCACACGCTCCCGTCAGGGGCAAGGACGATCCCCTCGATCTTGGTACCGCCGAGATCAATCCCCATGCGCAGCATGCCGCCCCTCGCCCTCCCGACGATCAGAGAAGTTCGGCGAAGTATTCGTGTGCCGTCGTATCCACGGTCGAGACCCGCCACTCGACGGGCTCATCGCGCATGTCGAAGGCCGTGCGCCGGATGGTGAGCACCGGCGCCCCCGTTCGGATGCCGAGCAACGCGGCATGTTCGGCCGAGGCAGCCTCGGCACGCAGCCGTTCCTCGGTGCGCACCACCGTGATGCCAAAGGTCTCCTGGTAGAGGTTGTAGATCGTGCTGGGCCGACCCTTCCACTGACTGGCGGTGAGACCGTTGAAGCGCTCGGCGTCGATGCGGATGTCGTCGATCAGGACAGGCACGCTGTCGAGGCTCAGCCGGTTGCGAATGGCAAAGACGGCCGCGCCCGGCGCAAGCCCCAGCCGGGAAGCGGTCTCGCCATCCGCGCTCGCCCGGCGGAAAGCCACGCATTCCACGAGCGGATAGGTCTTCGTGCCCCCGTGCGGAACGATGTGAAAGAAGTTGAACAGCAAGCGCTCCCGATCGTGGGTCGCGACAAAGGTTCCCTTGCCCTGTTGCCGGATCAAGATGCGCCGCTCGACCAGTCCGTCGATCGCCTTCCGGAGCGTGCCGATCGACACGCCGAATTCCTGAGCGAGGTCGCGCTCTGAGGGAATGACCTGACCCGGCCGCAGTTCGCCAGCGGCAAGGCGCTCCATGAGCGCCCGTTGCACATTGCGGTAGAGCGGTGCGCCCGCCACGCCCGGGCTCACGCCAGCGGCTCGCCGCCAAGCATTCATGGTCTGGGCCAATGCAAACGATCCCCTAGGTACATTTGGTTGCTCTCGGTGATTCTCGCGCACGGCAACCGACGGGTCCCCTTCACTTGGCACGGGCGCCGCCGTCGATGAAGAGGATCTGACCCGTGACATGGGCGCTCACGTCCGAAGCGAGGAAGATCGCCGCGCCGCGGAGGTCTGACAGCCCGCCATTGCGACCGTTCATCGTGGCTTCGGCATGCCCTCGCGCGCGCTGGGTCGGAGAACACAGCCGCGGTGAGCGGCGAGGGGTAGAAGCCAGGGGCGATCGCATTGCCGTTGACGCCGAAAGGACTCCAGTGTTCGGCCGTGGCCCGTGTCAGCAGGGCAAGTCCCGCCTTCGACGCACCATAGACGCCGCTCAGGTTGAACGCCAGGACCGACTGAAACGAGGCGATGTCGATGATGCGCCCCCAACCCCTTTCTTCCTTGGTGAGAGCAAAAGCGCGCGTCAGAAGGAACGGTGCCGTGAGACTGAGCGCGAGTGTGGCGTCCCTATCGCTGTCCTCGGTCTCGGGAAACGGCTTTCGGATGTTGTTGCCCGCGGCATCGACGAGGATGTCGGGCGGCCCGAATGGCTCGCGAGCCGCCTGGGCGGCCTTGATCAGCGACGGCCGGTCGGCCAGATCGACCGGGAGACCGTGCGCCCCGATCCCGCTCGCGGCAAACGCATCGCAAGCCTGCTCTGGCGCCGCCGTCCGGCGGGCCGTGAGGATCAGCCGTGCCCCCTGCGCACCCAGCGCCTCGGCGATCGCCCGCCAGCTGCCCGAATGGTCATCGGTCAGCACGGCCACGCAGCCGGTCAGATCGAACAGGGGGTCGAGCCGAAGCGCGTTCACTTGCTGCGCAGGTCGGTCACAAGGGCCACTGCGCCCGAGCCGCCGCCACGGTCGAGGGTGCGCTCAGGCAGACTCATACAGCCGGGTCAGCACAAACTCGCGATGCCCCAGCGCCTCGGCCGACGTGAGCCGGCCGTTCGCCGTGCGCAGCATGCACTCGAGCAGGGCGTCGCCACCGAGCCGTGCCGCGCGTCGCGCATGGCAAGGGGGCCATCGCCATCGTCGATGCAGCCGACGGCCTGGCCTTCCCCGCCTGCGATCTGGCCATCACCCACGCGATCGAGACCGCCCGGTCGCAGGGGGGCGCCTTCGTCGCGGTACGCAACAGCTATCACTTCGGCGCGGCGATCTACCACTTGGAAGCAGTCGCCCGCGCGGGGATGGTCGGACTCGCGTTCTCGAATTCGCCCGCAGCCATCGCTGCGGCTGGTGGCACGCGCCCGCTGTTCGGAACCAACCCGATCGCGGCCATCTTTCCGCGCTCCGAGGGTGATCCGCTGGCAATCGACCTCGCCCTGTCCGAGGTTGCGCGCGGCAAGCTCATGGTCGCAGCCAAGGCGGGTCAGCCCATTCCCTTGGGCTGGGCACTCGATGAACACGGGCAGCCCACCACGGATGCCGCGCGCGGGCTCAAAGGCTCGATGGCGGCCCTTGGCGCAGGCACGGGCAGTGCGAAGGGCGTGATGCTGGCGCTCATGGTGGAACTGCTCGTGACCACGCTTTCGGGTGCCCGCTTCGGCTTCGAGGCGGACTCCTTCTTCGACGTCGAGGGCAACCGACCGCGCATCGGGCAGGCTTTCCTCGTGCTCGATCCCGCAGCCTTCGGCGATCGTGCGGCCTATCTTTCACGGGTCGAGACACTCGTGGCTGCGATGCTCGACGGACCGGCTGTGCGACTCCCAGGCGCGCGTCGCTACGCGCTCGCGCGCGAGGCCAGCGTCCACGGGATCGAAGTGCCGGATGCCTTGCTTGCGCAGTTGCGCACGCTCGCCGGGAAGACTCGGCCGGGCTGACCTTCGCCGATCGTTCAGCGCTGTTGGGCGGACGGCCACGTCGCCAGCAGCACGGCTCCGATCGCAAGCGTGAAGGCGATCGCATGCGTCGTCGTGAAGCGCTCACCCAAGGCGAGGACACCCACCGCCGCCGAGCCGATCGGCAGAAACACCGTGAACACGCCGGCGCGTGCAGCGGGCACGCGCTTGAGCCCCGTCATCCACAGCCACACGGTCCACATGCTCGCCGCGAGCGCGTAGAGCACGAGACCGCCCCAGAGGCCGGGCGAGACCGCAGCGAAGTCGAACTCCTGCGCCTGCCACAGCCCGAGTGGAGTGACGAGGACGAGCCCCCACAGGTTGATGATGGCGCTGATGCGCCGAGGTGACACCTGGCCGGTCAAACGCTTGCCAATGACGACGTAGCTCGCCTCGCAGAGCACCGCACCGAGCAAGAGGACGATACCAAGCAACGAAACGTGGGTCGCCCTTGCTTCGCGCGATGTTGCGAGGATCGCGACCCCCAATACGGCGAGTGCGATGGCGAACCCGGTGCGGCCGGCGATCCGCTCGCGGAGGAACAGCCACGACAGGAACGCCACGGCTGCAGGAATGGCCGACATCACGACACCCGCGGTGATCGCGTCGGCATTGCGCATGCCGTAGAGCATCAGGATCGAGAAGAGGAAGTTGCCGAGCAGTGACTCGAGGAACAGCAGCTGGCGCGTGCGTGGGTCGGTGGGCGGCTCCTGGGCAGGGCGGCGCAGCCAGTGCGCCATCGCCACCGCTGCCACACCGAACCGCAGCCACGCGAGGAGGAACACCGGGAATGCGGCGACGAGGAGCTTTGAGAAGCCGACATACGCCCCGACGATTGCCATCGCGAGCGCGAGCGAGCCGTACGCGGCAATCATCCTAAAGGCTGCAGCTGACCGCTCGGGGTACGAGACGTCGACGCAACTGCCGCGTGCCGGGCACTTGCCGCGTGCCGGGCACCTACTGCACGATGTCGAGATTGCCGACCGCGTCGAGGATGTTTCGCCCCTTCGAGGCGTGCCCTTCGAGCTTGATGCGCAGGCGCAGGTCGTTGACGCTGTCCGCGTTCCGGAGTGCATCCTCGTAGGTGATGAGCCCCGACTCATGCAGATCGAACAGCGCCTGGTCGAAGGTCTGCATACCCAGCTCCCGCGACTTTTTCATCACTTCCTTGATCTGGCTGACCTCGCCGCGGAAGATCAGATCAGAAATCAACGGTGAGTTGAGCATGACTTCCACCGCCGGGACCCGCCCCTTGCCATCGCGCCTTGGAATGAGCCGCTGCGAAATGAACGCCCGCAGGTTGAGCGAGAGGTCCATCAGGAGCTGCTGCCGTCGGTCCTCGGGGAAGAAGTTGATGATGCGGTCGAGGGCCTGGTTGGTGTTGTTCGCGTGCAGCGTGGCGAGACACAGGTGACCCGTCTCGGCGAAGGTGATCGCGTAGTCCATCGAGTCCCGGTCGCGGATCTCGCCGATCGTGATCACGTCGGGTGCCTGACGCAGCGAATTGCGCAGCGCCACGCCCCAGCTCTCGGTATCGCTGCCAATCTCACGCTGGGTCACGATGCAGTTGCGGTGCTCGTGGACGAATTCGATCGGGTCCTCGATCGTGACGATGTGTCCCTTCGAATTGCGGTTCCGATGATCGAGCATCGCCGCCATCGAGGTCGTCTTTCCGCTACCGGTGGCACCGACAAAGATGACCAGACCACGTTTCGACATCACGACCTCGCGCAGCACCGGCGGGAGCATCAGTTCTTCGAACCGCGGAATCGTGGTGTTGATGGTCCTGATCACGAGTCCGACCTGTCCTTGCTGCATGAAGGCGCTCACGCGGAATCGGCCGATGCCCGGCGGATTGATCGCGAAATTGCACTCGTTGGTCCGCTCGAATTCGGCCGCCTGCTTGTCGTTCATGATCGAACGCGCGAGGGTGAGCGTGTGGACCGGCGTCAAGGCCTGCTTGGCGACCGGAGTGAGTTCGCCGTCGACCTTCAGCGCCGGAGGAAAGCCCGCTGTGATGAAGAGATCGGACGCCTTCCGCTCGTGCATCATCGCGAGCAGGGAGTGCATGAAGGTCGTGGCTTGGTCGCGTTCCATACATCGGCTACGGACTGAGGATCAGATCCCGTACGCACCGACGCGGCTCGATGGACTTCGGCGCTCCGTGTCGAAAGCGTAGTGCGCAATTCGCCGAAGTTTATGACAAGCGAATACCGCTCAGGCAAACATTTCCCCTTGCTTGGCGGCGGATTTGGCCTCCTGCGGGGAAATCAGATTGCGACGTACCAATTCCTGCAGGCACTGGTCGAGCGTCTGCATACCCTGGCCCAGACTGGTCTGAATCACCGAGTACATCTGCGCGATCTTGTTTTCGCGGATCAAGTTGCGGATCGCCGGTGTGCCGACCATGATCTCGTGTGCAGCGATCCGCCCGGTGCCGTCCTTCTTCTTGAGTAGCGTCTGCGAGATCACCGCCACCAGTGACTCGGAAAGCATCGAGCGCGTCATGTCCTTTTCCGCTGCAGGGAACACATCGACGATGCGGTCGATCGTCTTGGCCGCCGACGACGTGTGCAGCGTACCGAACACGAGGTGTCCGGTCTCCGCCGCCGTCAGCGCGAGGCGGATGGTCTCCAGATCCCGCATCTCGCCGATCAGGATGATGTCGGGATCCTCGCGCAACGCCGATCGGAGCGCGTTCGCGAACGACAGCGTCTGCGGACCGAGTTCGCGCTGGTTGATCAGGCACTTCTTGCTCTCGTGCACGAATTCGATGGGGTCCTCGACGGTGAGGATGTGCCCCATGATGTTCTCGTTTGCGTGATTGACCATCGCGGCCAGCGTGGTCGACTTGCCCGAGCCCGTCGGCCCAGTCACGAGCACGAGCCCGCGGGGCTTCAGGGCCAATTCGGCGAAGATCCTCGGCGCGTTCAGTTCCTCGAGCGAGAGCACGCGCGACGGAATGGTCCGGAACACGGCCGCGGCGCCGCGGTCCTGATTGAAGGCGTTGACCCGGAAGCGCGCCAGGTTGGGAATCTCGAACGAGAAATCCACCTCGAGGTTTTCCTCGTACACCTTGCGTTGGGCGTCCGACATGATGTCGTAGACGAGCGCATGCACTTCCTTGTGCTCCATCGCCGGCACGTTGATCCGGCGGATGTCGCCATGGACTCGCAGCATCGGCGGCAGGCCGGCCGACAGGTGCAGGTCGGAGGCCTGATTCTTGACCGAGAACGCCAACAATTCGGCAATGTCCATGCCGCTAAACTCCCCGCGCTCAGGGCTTTGAACTTCCCTAGCGTATTGTTACATCGTAAATTTCATTATGTCCGCAAGCTCAGCCGAGGCGCAAGCGCTCGCTCACGTCCGCGCGCGAATCGACGAGGCCTGCCGCATGGCACATCGGCCGTCGTCGACGGTCGGTCTGCTCGCGGTAAGCAAACTGCATGGCCCCGAGCGGGTGCGCGCGCTTTATGCCGCGGGCCAACGCGCTTTCGGCGAGAACTATGTGCAGGAGGGCGTTCAGAAGCGCGCAGCGCTGGCCGATCTGCCCGATGTCGTGTGGCACCTGATCGGTCCGCTGCAATCGAACAAGACCCGCGCGGCCGCCGAGCACTTCGACTGGGTCCAGAGCATCGATCGCCTCTCGATCGCCGAACGACTGTCCAGGCAGCGTCCGGACCACTTGCCTTCGCTCAACGTGTGTGTGCAGGTGAACGTGAGTGGGGAGGCGAGCAAAGCGGGTGTCGCGCCGCACGAGGCCGTTGCGCTCGTAGAGCAGGTGCGCGCGCTGCCCCGGCTCGCACTCCGGGGCTTGATGACCCTGCCCGCGCCGAATGTCGAACCCGAGGCGCTTCGTGCGCAGTTCGACCAAGTGGCAGCCCTGTTCTCCGAGGTCCGTCGTGTTCATCCCGACTGGACCGACTGGGATACGCTCTCGATGGGCATGTCGGATGATCTCGAACTCGCCGTCCCAGCCGGCAGCACGCTGGTACGTGTGGGCACCGCTCTCTTTGGGGCACGGCCGAAAAGGATCGCATGAAACTCTGTCGGGTCACGTTCATCGGCGGCGGCAACATGGCGCTCGCGCTTGCCGCAGGGATCCGTAGCGCACAACCGGAAGCCCGTATTCACGTCGTAGAGCCGTGGGTCGAGCAACACGGCCGCTGGTCGTCGCTCGCCGACGCAATCGGCATCGCATCGGACCGCGCGCTCGTGTCGGGCTCCGATGTGATCGTGCTCGCGGTCAAACCGCAGGTCATGGCCGAGGCCTGCGCCGCCCTGGCCCCGCATCTCACGGGTGAGTTGATCCTCTCTGTGGCTGCGGGCTCACCCATCCGCCGGATCTCGGCCTGGCTCAACGGGCACACGCGCATCGTTCGCAGTATGCCCAACACCCCCGCGCTGATCGGGAAGGGCATGTCGGGGTTCTATGCTCCCCCCACGGTTTCAGCCGAAGACACCGCATTGGCGGCCTCGTTGCTCGCCGCCTGCGGCGACGTGCTGCAGGTGGCGGAGGAATCCACACTGGATGCCGTAACCGCTGTCTCTGGCAGCGGCCCCGCCTACGTCTTCCACTGGATCGAATCCCTCACGCGCGCCGCAGAGGCCGTGGGCTTTGGGCCCGAGGAAGCCAAGCAGCTGGTGATGAAGACGCTGCGGGGCGCCTTGTGTCTCGCTGAGCAATCCAGCGATCCGCCCGCCATCCTGCGTGAGCGGGTGACGTCAAAAGGCGGCACTACGGCCGCAGCGCTCGCAGTGCTCGCGGAACGTGGAGTGACCGACGCATATATCGCCGCTGTCGAGGCGGCTCGTTGCCGAGCGGAAGAATTGGGCCGCGCGGACGATTGAGAAGCCGCGCGCACGGGTCGCGCCGAGCTCAGGCGGCGACCTCCTCCGGCGCCTCTGCTGCCGTGCCCGCGTCCGGGAAGGAGAGCTTGATTTTGCCGTCGCTGTCGATGTCGATCGACACCTTGCCGCCGCCCACCAGACGCCCGAACAGGAGTTCGTCGGCGAGCGCGCGCCGAATCAGGTCCTGAATCAGGCGCGCCATCGGCCGCGCCCCCATCTTCGGATCGAATCCGTGCTTCGCGAGATGGTCGCGAAGCGCCGGGCTCCACTCTGGGTCGACTTTCTTCTCGTGCAGCTGTGCTTCGAGCTCGAGCAGGAACTTGTCGAC
>CALDYQ010000079.1 GCA_937944385.1 uncultured Burkholderiales bacterium
ACCCGTAGGCCCTTGAAGTAGTCTCGATGGAAGCCCGCGTCGAGGGTAATGAGCCCCTCGCACTGAATCAATGCATGGGCACCGATCAAAAAGTCGGCCATGATCCGGGCGCTCGAGCCGCCGCGCATCCGGTAGCGCCGAAGCATCTCTCCCGCACGCGCCGCAGCGGTTTCATTGGTCGGGAGATACTGAAATCCGAGCCCTTGCAATACGCCGCGGATCGCATCACTTTGGCCCCGCGCACAGACTTCGGCTAGGGTCACGTCGGAGAGCGCGAGCCGGCCCCGCTCGGCGGCGTCCCGCAGCGTCTCGGCGCTCGCCTCGCTGCTCGGGCCGTCAAACAGGAAGTCGATGATCACACTCGAGTCGACCGCGATCATCTGCCCTCCGCGGTACGGGTGCGACGACTGCGACGGATCTTTCTTGGCGGCTGCGAGGCGTCGGCCAATGCCTCCCTTTCGGCCAGCCATGCCGCACGGCGGCGGGCGTGGTCCTCCCGCAAGGCAGCCGGCACGTCTGCGTCGTCGCGCAGCTCTTCCCAGGGTTCGATCGGATCGCCGGGAGCCCGCCCGCGCAGGTCACGCAGCAGATCCTCCGCTGTTTCGCCATGCGGCAGCCTGAACATACCGCGCGCGCGACTGAAGGCATCGTCGACCTTCTTGCGCACGATCAGCTTCCCGCCCTCGACCGTGAACGACAGTTGCGTGCCCGGGACGAGTCCGAGCTGATCGCGGATGGCCTTCGGGATCACGACCTGACCACGCTGGGCGACGGTAGCTTCCATTGTCATACTCCAAAAGTATGATTCATTGAGTATGAATGGTAACATCCGAATGTAGAAAGCCAGTGTCCACCGGCCGGTCCCACTGGTCCCGCCCGCCGTTTTCCCGCATTCCCTGCATTTCGCCAAGGAGTCGTCATGTCCGCCCCCCTCGCCCCAGTCCCCGGTCGCCCGGAGCTCCGTTTCGCCTCGTTGCCCGCGCTCGCCGAGCGCTTCCCGAATGTCCGTCGTCTTCCGGTGTCGATCCGCATCGTGCTCGAGAGCGTACTGCGCAACGTCGACGGCAAGAAAGTCACAGACAAGCATGTCGAGCAGCTCGCCAACTGGGCACCGAACGCCGCGCGGGTGGATGAGATTCCATTCATCGTGGCGCGCGTAGTGCTGCAAGACTTCACCGGCGTGCCGCTTCTGGCGGACCTTGCGGCGATGCGCGGTGTGGCTCAGCGCCTCGGTCGTGACCCGAAGGTGATCGAGCCGCTCGTACCGGTCGACCTCGTGGTCGATCACTCCGTGATGATCGACCACTACGGCAGCAAGGATGCGCTCGATCTCAACATGAAGCTCGAGTTCGAACGCAACCGCGAGCGCTATGAGTTCATGAAGTGGGGCATGCAGGCGTTCGACACGTTCAAGGTTGTTCCGCCAGGCGTGGGCATCGTGCACCAGGTGAACCTCGAGTACCTCGCCCCTGGCGTGCATGTGAAGGATGGCGTGGTCTACCCCGACACGCTCGTCGGCACCGACAGTCACACAACGATGATCAACGGCATCGGCGTGGTGGGCTGGGGTGTGGGCGGCATCGAGGCCGAAGCCGGCATGCTCGGCCAGCCGGTCTACTTCCTCACGCCCGATGTCGTCGGCGTTCATCTCAAGGGCAAGCTGCCCGAGGGTACAACGGCCACCGACCTGGTGCTCACGGTGACCGAGATGCTCCGCCGCGCCAAGGTCGTGGGCAAATTCGTCGAGTTCTTCGGCGAAGGAGCAGAAAGCCTCGCAGTAACCGATCGCGCGACGATTGCCAACATGGCACCGGAGTACGGCGCAACCATGGGCTTCTTTCCGGTGGATGCCGCCACAGTGGACTTCCTGCGCGTCACGGGCCGCAGTGACGAGGCAGTCGCGCTCTTTGAAAACTACTTCAAGGCCCAGGGCCTGTTCGGCATCCCGAAAGCAGGCGAGTGTGACTACTCGCAGGTGCTCGAACTCGATCTCTCCACCATCAAGCCCTCGCTCGCCGGCCCAAAGCGCCCGCAGGACCGGATCGCGTTGCCCGCCCTCGGCGCAACCTTCGATGCGCTCTTCTCGAGGCCGGCGGCAGAGAACGGCTTTGCCAAGCCGGCCGATGAGCTCACCGAGCGCGTCAAGACCCGCAATGGCGTCGATCTCGGCCACGGCGATGTACTGATCGCCGCCATCACCTCCTGCACCAACACTTCGAATCCGGGCGTACTGATTGCGGCAGGCCTGCTCGCGAAGAAGGCCGTCGAGCGCGGCCTCAGTGTCAAGCCGCACATCAAGACCTCGCTCGCGCCCGGCTCGCGCGTGGTGACGGAATACCTTACGAAGGCGGGCCTCCTGCCCTACCTCGAGCAGCTGGGCTTCACGGTCGCAGCCTATGGCTGCACCACCTGCATCGGCAACGCGGGCGACCTCACGCCCGAAATCAACGAGGCGATCACGACGAACGATCTCATCTGCGCGGCCGTGCTCTCAGGCAACCGCAATTTCGAAGCACGCATCCACCCGAACCTGAAGGCGAACTTCCTCGCCTCCCCGCCGCTCGTCGTGGCCTTTGCGCTCGCGGGCACGGTCCGGAAGAACCTCGAGGCCGATCCGATCGGTACCGGCAAGGATGGCCAGCCGGTCTACCTGCGCGACATCTGGCCCACAAGTCACGAGATCGCGGCCCTCATGCCTTTTGCACGCGACGCGGCGACCTTCCGGAAGCTCTATTCGAACCCGGGTGCGGACAACCCGCTCTGGCAGAAGATCGAAGGCGCGAGCGGCAACGTCTACCCATGGCCCAAGTCGACCTATATCGCCGAGCCGCCGTTCTTTGCGAAATTCGGCCAGCCGGTGACCACAGGCAACATCACGGGCGCACGGGCCCTCGGCATCTTCGGCGACTCGATCACCACCGACCACATCTCGCCGGCGGGATCCATCAAAGAGTCTTCCCCCGCAGGTCAGTGGCTCAAAGCGAACGGCGTGACCAAGGCTGACTTCAACAGCTACGGTGCCCGCCGCGGGAACCACGAGGTCATGATGCGCGGCACCTTCGCCAACGTCCGCATCAAGAACCTGATGTTGCCCCCCAAGGCAGACGGCACACGCGAAGAAGGCGGCATGACGATCCATCAGCCCTCGGGCGAGAAACTCTCGATCTACGACGCCGCGATGCGCTATCAAGCCGAAGGCGTGCCGACCGTCATCTTCGGTGGCGAGGAGTACGGCACGGGCTCCTCGCGCGACTGGGCGGCCAAGGGCACGCAGCTGCAGGGCGTGAAGGCCGTGATCGCCAAGAGCTTCGAGCGCATCCACCGCTCGAACCTGGTCGGCATGGGCGTATTGCCGCTGCAGTTCGCCCCCGAGGACTCGGCCGAGAGCCTCGGCATCACGGGTGAAGAGACGTTCTCGATCACCGGTCTCGACCGAATCGAGCCGCAGCAGACGCTCGCGCTCACGATCCACCGCAAAGACGGCACTGCAAAGACCGTGGCCGTCAAGAGCCGCATCGACACACCGATCGAGGTCGACTACTACCAGGCGGGCGGTATCCTGCCCTACGTGCTCGCCCAGCTCGT
>CALDYQ010000080.1 GCA_937944385.1 uncultured Burkholderiales bacterium
CCGCTGCCCGCGCAGCCTCGCGCGAGGTCGCCCGCGCTTCGACCGCAACCAAGAATGCTGCGCTGCAAGAAATCGCCGAGGTGCTCGTGGCGCGCGAGGCGCACATCCTCGAGCAGAACGCCGAGGACGTGAAAGCGGCCAAGAAAGCCGACCTCGCCCCGGCGCTGATCGACCGGCTGACGCTGACCGCCAAGACCGTCGCCGCGATGGCCGATGGTCTTCGGCAGATCGCGAACCTGCCCGACCCGGTGGGCGAGCTGACCGACCTGCGCACCCGACCTTCGGGCATCCGCGTCGGTCGCATGCGGGTGCCGCTCGGGGTGATCGGGATCATCTACGAGTCGCGTCCGAACGTGACGATCGATGCGGCGGGCCTGACCTTGAAGAGCGGCAATGCCGCGATCCTCCGCGGCGGCAGCGAGGCCGCCAAGTCGAACGCTGCGCTCGCCGGCTGCATCACGGCGGGGCTCAAGGCGGCCAAGCTGCCCGAGAGCGTGGTGCAGGTGGTGGAGACGACCGACCGTGCCGTGGTGACCGAAATGATCACTCACCCGGAGTGGGTCGACGTGGTGATCCCGCGTGGCGGCCGCGGCCTGATCGAGGCCATCGCAGGCGAGGCGCGCGTGCCGGTGATCAAGCATCTCGATGGCAACTGCCATGTCTACGTGGACGAATTCGCCGACCCGGAGCGGGCGATCCGCGTGGCCGACAACGCCAAGACCCGCCGCTACGGCGTCTGCGGCGCGATGGAGACCTTGCTCGTCCACGCGGCACGCGTCGAGGACGTGCTTCGCCCGCTCGCCGCGATCTACCGCGACAAGGGCGTGACACTCCGCGGCTGCGAACGGACCCGCGCCGCGCTCGGCGACATCGAGGGGTTGGAGCTGACCGAGGCGACCGCGGAGGATTGGCGCACCGAATACCTCGCCCCCATCCTCGCGGTGCGCGTGGTCGATTCGCTCGATCAGGCGATCGAGCACATCGAGGCCCATGGCTCGCATCACACCGATGCCATCGTGACCGAACACTGGAGCCATGCCCAGCGCTTCCTGCGCGAGGTGGACAGTGCGAGCGTGATGGTCAACGCGAGCACCCAGTTCGCCGACGGTTACGAGTACGGCCTGGGTGCCGAGATCGGCATCTCGACCGACAAGCTGCACGCGCGCGGCCCCGTGGGCCTCGAAGGCCTGACCACGCAAAAGTACGTCGTGCTCGGCGACGGCAGCGTGCGTGGCTGACCCTGTCGCTCGGCTCGACTGGTCCATCGCACCGGCGGTCGAGCGGGTCTGCCCGATCTGCGGCACAGCCGGCGCCAAGACGCCTGTGGTGGCCGCTCCCCATCTCGAGCGGCGCAGCGAGCGCGCTCGCTTCCTGCGCTGCGGCGCCTGCGACAGTCTGCTCCACGACGGACCGATCGTCGCCTTCGAACACATCCAGGAAGGCGACCGCGACGTCTTCCTGCGCCAGTATCTCGAAAGCACCGCCGGCCTCTGGGAGATGTTCTGGCCGGTCGGCTGTGTGGCGGATGCACCCGAGCGCTCGCTGCTCGAGCTCGGCTGCGGCTTCGGGATCACGGTCGATCTCTGGCGGCGCAGTCTGCGACAAACTGCCTACGGGTGCGACCCCGCGGAATACGCCGCGGCCGGCCGACGGGTGCTCGGGGAGCACATCCATCCGATGCTGTTGCGTGAGGTCCCGGAACTCATGGCGCAGCAGTTCGACCTCGTCTATGCAAGCGAGGTGATCGAGCATGTCGATGACCCCGCCGCATTCGTTGCCGAAGCGTCGGCCCGCTTGAGCCCGCGCGGTGTGCTCGTGCTCACCACGCCCGCGGCCGAGTTCATCGCCCGGGAAAACGACCCGGCCACGGTCCAGGCGGTCCTCGCACCCGGGTTCCACGCCTTTCTCTTCTCAGCGCGCGCGCTCGAAGGGCTGCTGCGCCGCCAGGGTTTCGGCGAGGTCGTGGTCGAGCGCCACAACGAGCGGCTCATCGCCTGGGCAGCGCACACCCCGTTCGCGCGGGTCGGTCCGGCGGAGCGGTTTTCGGTGTATCTCGACTATCTCGCCAGGGCACACGAGGTGCTGCCGGCGGGGGATCGTGCGGCCGAGGCGTTCTCGGCCGGGCTCGCCTTTCGCAACTACAAGGAGCGGCTGCTGCGCGGCATCCAGCCGGGGCTCGCCGAGGCGCGCGCACGCGCGCAGGCGCTCGCGCTCGTCGTCTCCTCACCCGCCCGCGGCGCAGCCGCCGATCCGCGCGCGCTGCTCGAGCGGGTGGCCGCCTGTGCCGACGGGCCGCGGGCGTTTGGCGAGCAGTTGCGCTTTTGTCTGCCGCAGATGGCTTTTCTCGAGGGTCAGGCGGAGGCAGCTCAGCACCCGGAGCGCGCACGGGCGTGGTTTCGCCTGATGCAGCTTGCCACCGAGCGGCTGTGTGCGCACACTGCGCTCGCCGGGCCCGAGGCGACGGCCTTTTACTGGCATGCCGAACTGCACCGGCTCGCAGGCTTCATCGAAAGCGCGGATGCGCCCGCGCTCGCCCAGGGCCTCGTGCAACTGCTCGAGACGGTCGAGACACCGCTTGCAGCGATCGGCGGCGCCTCACCCGCCCCGGAGGCTGCCTGGGCCATGATCGAGCAGATCCTCGACGGCATTCCGGGCGCCGAATACGGCGCGTTTCTCGAGCTCGTCGCTCAGGGGGTTGGCAGGCAGTCGGATTCGGCCGAGGCAGCAGTGCTTTCAGGATTGTGCGGCGCCGTCGGTCGCCGCCTGCGCACGGGTCAGGGGGACCTCGACGCCCTCGGGCGTGCCCAGGCCGCCGCAGCACGGCTGGCGGACCGAAGCGGCCGCCTGCGACCCCTGATCGAGCAGCGTCTCGCGGCAGAGCAGGCCCGCGCGCGGCCGAGCTTCGCGACGCTGCGTGAATCCGCCTGGGGCGGCGACTGGCGCCGCTGACGGCTCAGAACGCCGCAGGCCATGACGCCGCTGCTCATCGCCGATGGCCGGATCGCGACGACCGCGATCGTCGAGCGGCTGCTCCGCGAGGCCTACGGCAGCGTCGAGGTGCGCACCGGTGAAGAGCTCGTGGGCGTGCAGACACATCAGCGTCCGATCTTCGTCTCGCGCCTGTGCCACCCGCGCTACGCCTGGCTGCCGGCACATCTGGCGGCCCGCGGGGCGTCGTATGTCTATCTGCTCGACGATGACTTCTTCGTGCTCGATCCGAGCTACGACCGCGCCAATGGCTCATTCTTCAGCCACCCCGAAGTGCACCGCTCGCTCACGGCCTTCCTGCTTGGGTCGCGCGCCGTGTGGGTGATGTCCCCCGTCCTCGGCGAGCGGCTGCACGCGCGTCTGCCCGGACTCGACATCCGCTACCTTCCGCCTCCGGTGGATATCGCCCTGATCGATCGGGCGCGGG
The DNA here is from genome assembly GCA_937944385.1 of uncultured Burkholderiales bacterium. GTDB lineage: Bacteria > Pseudomonadota > Gammaproteobacteria > Burkholderiales > Casimicrobiaceae > Casimicrobium. The sequence goes on from CALDYQ010000080.1 coordinate 3,416, forward strand.
CCGCGGCGACACCGCAGTCGGGCAGGACGGCCGCGCATTTCACCGTGGGTTACGCCTCGAGCCGCCGGCCCAATGTCGCCGCCTTGCTCACTGCCATCGTGGAGGGTGCCGCTCAGCGCTTCGGTGGGACGGTCGCCTTCGAATTCATCGGCTACTGCCCGGATGCGATCGCCTCGCATCCTCGGGTCACCTCGCTGCCGGCGATCGATGACTACGAGGCGTTCATGCGCGCGATGCTCGCGCGGGGTTGGTCGGCCGCGCTCGCCCCGCTCGCCGACAGCGCCTTCGAAAACGCCAAGACCAATCTCAAATTCCGCGAATACGGCGCGGCGTGCCTGCCCGGGATCTACAGCCGCGTGCCGCTCTATGCTGCGTGCGTGCGGCACGAAGAGACGGGGCTGCTCGTCCCCAATGAGCCTGAGGCTTGGCTCGATGCCATCGAGTGGCTGCGCGCCGATTCCGCCCGGCGGCTTCGGCTCGCCGAGCGGGCGCGCGCCGAGGTGGAAGAAAAACACGCGCAGCCGCGGGTCGCCACCCTTCTGCGCGAAACGTTTGCCGATTGCTGGACGCTGCAATGAAGCCGCCCGCCTCGCGCAACGCGCCCTGCCCCTGCGGCAGCGGCCGCCGATACAAGGATTGCCACGGCGCGCTCGGTCCATCGACTGCCCCTGCGCCCCTTCTTACCTCAGGCCCGGACCCGGACGCGATCGCCCAGGCGGGGCTTTCGGCCCAGCTCGCCCGACGACTCGAAGAGGCCGAGACGCATTACCGACGGGCCCTCGCGCTGCGCCCGAACTTTCCGGATGTCCTGCACATGCTGGGTGTCGTGCGGATGGAACGCGGAGATTTGCCTGAAGCGATCCGGCTTATGCTCGCTGCGCTCGAAGCGATGCACTGGGACTTTCCGGAAGCGACACACAACCTCGGGCTCGCGCTTGGCCGTGCCCTCGCGGGCGACGGAGGGCTCGAATTCGGGCTCGGCGAGGTCGGCCGCCGCTACCGCAGCGCGGGCGTGCAGGGCGGACGAGCAAGCGCAGGCGCGGCGCACACCCGACCGCTCGTCTCGGTGCTCGTGCCGTGCTTCAACCATGAGCACTTCATCGAGGAGGCGCTCGAATCGGTCTTCACGCAAACCTACCCCGAGATCGAGGTGATCGCGATCGACGACGGCTCGAGCGACGGCACGCCGACGCGGCTCGCCCGGATCGCCGAGCGCGCGCCGCGGCCCATGCGGGTGCTTTGCCGCGAAAACCGGGGCGCAGGCGCTACGCTCAACGAGGCCGCGCGATGGGCGCGTGGCGCGTGGTTGCAACCGCTCAACTCGGACGATCGGCTGCCGCCCACGCGCATCGAGCGTCTGGTCGAGGCGGTGGCCGCGCGTGGCCACCTCTGGGGCTTTGGTCGGGTACGATCGATCGATGCCAACGGCGCACCGATCGACCCGCTCGCCGACTCGCGGGTGTTCGCCTTCGCCTGTTCGCAAAGCGAGATCGGTTTCGCCGAGACCGTTGGCGAATGCTTTCTGAGCCGCAATGTCGCGATCTCGACTGGCAATCTGTTCATCTCCCGCGCGCTGTTCGATCGCCTGGGGGGCTTCGGCCACGAGCGCTGGCATCATGATTGGCGTTTCTGCCTCGAGGCGCTCTTCGAAGCCGAGCCCCAGTATGTCCCCGAGGCGGGCTACGACTATCGACTTCACGACTCCAACACGATCGCCGAGGCGCGCGAGGCGCGTCTGGCCGAGGTGGCGCAGATGCTGCCGCCGCTGCTCGAGCGGGTCTTTCAGGGCCCGGCGAGCAATCCCTGGGCGCCGCAGGCCGACCGCTGGGGGCCCGGCTTCATCGCGCGGCTGTTCGCTTCAGGTGTGGGCCGCTACGTACCGCCGGCACGACTGCAACAGCTTGCCGCGAGCGCGCTCACGACACCGTCCATATCTCCACGCGCATGAACTTTCATCGCTACCACGCCCTCGGCAACGACTATCTGGTCATCGAGCCGGCCGATCACCCCGAACCCTTCGCTGCCCACGAGATCGTGCGTATCTGCCACCGGCATCTCGGCGTCGGCTCGGATGGCATCCTCTGGGGGCCGCTGCCGCCCGCCGCAGTCGAAGCCAGCGCTGCCGAGACGGGAGACTTCGGTCTGCGCATCTTCAACCCGGATGGCTCGGAGGCCGAAAAGAGCGGCAACGGTCTGCGCATCTTCTGCCGATACCTGTTCGACACGGGGCGCGTCATGGCAGAGGCGCCGTTTCGGGTGGCCACCGCGGGCGGCGTGGTGACCGCCACGGTCCACACGGGCGGCGATGAAGTGACCGTCGAGATGGGGCGGGCGAGCTTTTCGAGCCGCGACATCCCGGTTGCGGGCCCCGAGCGCGAAGTGCTCGAAGAGCCGATCGAGGTCGGCGGCCGCCGGCTCACGATGAGTGCGGCGACCCTCGGCAACCCGCACTGCGTGATCGACTGGCCGGAGGCAGGCGAGGCCGAGGCAAGGGCGTACGGCCCGCTCATCGAGCGCGACAGCCGCTTTCCGAATCGGACGAATGTGCAGTTCCTGCGTGTACTCGACCGTGATCGCATCGCGATCCACATCTGGGAGCGCGGCGCCGGCTACACGCTTGCCTCGGGCTCGAGTTCCTGTGCCGCCGCCGCCGTGGCGCACCGGCTCGGTCGCGTCGGGCCGAGGGTCACGGTCGAAATGCCCGGGGGTACGATTGCGATCGCGATCGGCGAAAATGCCCGGCTTACGATGCGTGGCAGCGTCACCGCAGTCGCGCGCGGCGCGATCCAACCCGAGATGTTCTCATTCCGCTTGCCCAAGCCATGAATTCCGCCGACGTCGCCTTCTGGCTCGCTGAACATCCCGACTTCTTCCTCGAACATCCAGAGCTGATCGAGTCGCTCCGGGTGCCGCATCCGCAGGGCGAGCATGCCATCTCGATCGTCGAGCGGCAGCTGATCGCCCTGCGCGAGCGAAACGCCAAGCTCGAGCGCCAGCTCGCCGAGCTGATCGGCTACGGTCATCACAACGACCAGCTCATCGACAAGATGCATCGGCTCTCGCTCGCGCTCCTGCGCGCGGGCGATGCGCCGGTCACGCTCGCGGTCGTGCATGAGAGCCTGCGCAGCGACTATGCGATTCCCTATTCCGCCATCCGCTGGTGGGGCGACGCGCTGCCGGGTGTGGATGCGAGCGTCGCCGAGGCGAGCGCGGCGATTCAGAACTACATCGCAGGGCTCGATCAGCCCTATGTCGGGCCGAATGCGGCGCACGACTCGCTCGACTGGCTGGTCGATGTGAAGGAGCCGCCCGCGTCGTTCGCCTACGTACCTCTGGGGGACACGGCCAGTGGCGCGCCCTGCGGCGTGCTCATGCTGGCAAGCCCTGATCCGGCACGCTTCACCCCCGACATGGCAGTGGACGTGCTCGCCCGGCTCGGCCACCTGCTCACCGCTGCACTTGGCCGCTACGCGGTTCGTGACGAGCGGGAGACGGTCGGAGGCTGACCATCACCCGCCGGGCTTTGCCAGCCACCGCGCCGCCCGAGGCAGGGACACCTGCAGTGCGACCCGAAAACCGGGCGCTTCTCGATCGCTTCCTCGCTGCGCAGGCCGTGCGCGGCGCACCACAGACGCTCGAACGCTATCGTCGCGCCTGTGAGAGCCTGCTCGAACTCGCCGCTGAGCGACCACTTGCGAGCCTCGATCGGCACGCGCTGCAGCGGGCGCTCGCCACGCTTCACGGCCGCGGGCTCGGGCCACGCACACTCGCACTCACGCTCTCGGCCTGGCGGCGCCTCTGGCGTGCACTCGCGCGCGAGGATCCGCGCTTCGACCCCGGGCTGCTCACCGGCCTGCGGCTGCCGAAGGCCCCGCGACGGCTCCCGAACGCGCTCACGGAAGCCGACGCCGTGCGCCTCGTCGCCCCGGCCGACCCTCCTGTGACGCACGCGAGCGACGCGCCCGGCTGGGAAGCAGCCCGCGATCAGGCGGCCTTCGAACTCCTCTACGGCACCGGCATGCGGATTGGCGAGCTGCTCGCGCTCGATCTCGCCGATATCGATCTGACATCAGGTGAAGTCCGGGTCTTCGGCAAGGGCCGCAAGGAACGGCTGCTGCCGCTCGGGCCACCGGCGGTCGCCGCACTCGCTTCTTGGCTCGCCGCGCGGCCGCCGTCCGACGGGCCCGCGCTCTTCGTGGGCGCGCGGGGCGGGCGACTCGCCGCCGGCGTGCTGCGCCGGGCGCTCAAGGCGCGCGCGCTCGAGCGGGGTCTCGCCGAGCGCATCTACCCGCATCGCCTACGCCACAGCTTCGCCTCGCATGTGCTGCAGAGCTCGGGCGACCTGCGCGCGGTGCAGGAGCTGATGGGTCACGCCTCCATTGCCTCGACCCAGGTGTACACGCACCTCGACTTCGCGCATCTCGCGCGCGCCTACGATGCAGCGCATCCGCGGGCGAAGAAGCGGTCCTGATCTCTGCCTCAGGACGAACGCGTCCGGGCGCGGTGCGCGCGCAACCGCCGCAGCCGGTGCCACGCCGGCCACAGCCAGATGACATGGACTGCGCAGTAGGCAAGGGCAGCCAGGATGAGGCCGAGGATCGCGGTGCCGGCGACCGTCGGCCAGCCGAGCTGCCCGAGGCCGTGGAGGACCTTCGAGAACCAGAGCGACGAGCCGAACTCGATGCCGGAGAGATCGGGGAACTCATGCTCTCCGGGAAACAGGCGGTTGCCGATCAGGTAGCCGAGCCAGTAGACACCGACGAAGGTGAACGCGTTGTTGTACCAGCCGGCGAGCGTGGCCGCGACGATGTTGCCGCGAAAGAGCGCGCAGAGGAGAGCGACCAGGATCACCTCGGCCTGCGTGGGCACGATGCCCAGCGCGACCCCGATGGCCACCCCCACCGCGAGCGGCTGGCGGCGGAAGGACAGCATGTCCGAGCGGTCGAGCGCGGGCTTCAACCAGGCGAGCCACGGCCGATCGAACTGATGCAGGATCTTCGGCTCGAGCGAGACGAGCCAGCGGCGCAGACGCATCGAAAGCGGAGGCGGGTCGCCGCTTCAGCGGCCCGATGAAGGACGAGCCCGCATTCTCTTCAATCGCCGCCGCACCGGCGCAAGAAATGCGATCTGCGTGAGCGCGTAGGCATTGAGCGCCAGCAGGCTTCCCAGCAGGACGAGCCCGACGGCAAGCGGCCAGCCCAGCGCCCGAACCCAGTCGACCAGGCCCGAGAAGAAGCCACTTGCGCTCGCAGCGTCTTGCCACGCGGGCATCGTGTGCGCGCCGGGCAGCACGAGCGCACCGAGCTTGAAGGCCACCACGTAGATCGGCACCAGCGTGAGTGGATTGGTCCACATCGAGCCGACGATGCCGGCGATCACGTTGCCGCGGAAGAGCGCACACAACAGCGCGACGAGAATGACCTGCCCCGGCCCAGGAATGGCACCACAGAGCACGCCAAAGGCCAGACCCCGCGCGAGCGGCTCGCGCGTGAAGCTGAACACATCATGCCGGTCGAGCCAGGGCTTGAGCCAGGCAAGTGCCGGCCGATCGAATTCGGCCAGCACCCGCGGCTCGAGCTGGCGAAGCCAACTGCGCAATCTCATTCACCCATTATCTGAGCGCGGCGCCCGGACTTTCGGGTCGTCCAGATGGAAGCAAGGATCGAAATCGCGATGATCGATGCGGTGACGGTCAGAGCCGCGCCGATCGGGATCTCGTAGACATCGAGCAGGAGCATCTTGACGCCAATGAACACGAGCACGAGGGCGAGCCCGTAGGCGAGCAGATGGAAGCGGTTGGCGAGGTCGGCGAGCAAAAAATAGAGCGCGCGCAGGCCGAGGATCGCAAAGACGTTGGCCGTGAGGACGATGAACGGATCCTTCGTGATCGCGAAGATCGCCGGGATCGAATCGACCGCGAAGATCACATCCGTGGTGCCGATCAGGATCAGGACCACGAAGAGCGGCGTGTAGTGCTTGACGCCTTCGATCATCGTGGTGAGGCGCTCGCCGTCGAAGTTGGGCGCGATGCGGATCCGCTTCTTCATGAGCTTGAGCACCGGGTTGTCCTCGATCGATGGCTCCTTGCCGGCGGCGAACGCCATCTTGAAGCCGGTGATCACGAGGAAGGCACCGAAGACGTAGAGGATCCAGTGAAACTGGGCGAGCAGCCACGCCCCGGCGATGATGAGGATCGTACGCAGGACGATCGCACCGATGATGCCGATGATGAGGGCGCGCTTCTGGAACTCCGCGGGCACCGCGAAGTAGGTGAAGATCATCAGGAAGACGAAGATGTTGTCGACCGAGAGGCTCTTCTCGACCAGGTAGCCGGTGACGAATTCCATCGACACGGTGTTCGCCACCGCCCGGCCCTGCGTGCCGTCGAGATACCACCAGAGCCAGGCCACGAAGACAAAGGCGAGCGAGAACCAGATGAGGCTCCAGACGAGCGCCTCGCGGAAGGTGACCACGTGCGCGCCCTGCTTTTCCATCACGAGCAGGTCGACGGCGATTGCAACCAAGACAAAGACGGCAAACGCCGCCCACATCCACCAGGTGCCAATGGTTTCCATGAAAAGAGTCCGACGAAGGAGGGTTCAAGGGCGACCTTCATCGTCGGCACGCACGGCCATCGTAGAGCCGCGCCTTCGCAAGACATGCGGCGCGGAGCCAGGACTTCGCAGTCACGAAGCGGCACGCACCGAGAATGAGGGTCTCGCGAAGGTCTCGCACGAGTCTCCGGCCGCAATGGGAAGGCTTTGCGCCCTCCC
>CALDYQ010000081.1 GCA_937944385.1 uncultured Burkholderiales bacterium
CACGCGGATACGCAGCGGATGCCCGGCCGTCGCTTCGCGCAATGCGTCTATGTGGTCGGCAAGGTCCTGAACCTCGTGCGTCTGAAGCTCCGCAGTGGCGGTTTTCGACCCGTAGTGCTTTGGCGGAGTCGGCTCCTTGGCCTCGCTCTTGCGCGCGACGATCTTGACCGCCGCCGCACCGCCGAGATCGCAGGGCCAGGGGCCCGAGTCGAGGGAGCGTTCGATCAGCCCCAGCCGAAAGGCTTCATCGAGTGCCGCAGCGACGCGCGTCCATGGCAGCACCTTGCCCCCCTTCGACGAGAGCGCCGCATGAAGGAGATGCGCGTTAGTCGCATCGCCTTGCCAAGCCGTGGGCAGGTGCGCAGGCAGGACATCAACGGCCGAAAACGGCGGTGGCGGCGAGAACAGCTGAGCCGCTTCATTGATGAACCCTGCAGGAACGTCTTCACCCAGCACGCTGACCGTCCCGTTGAGCAACCAGATCCGGCCGCTATTGACCGCACTGGCGAGGGCGTCAAGGATGGCCTGCTGAGTCGCTTCAGGGATCAGCAGGTTCTCGGAGTAGCCGCCCTTGTCGACCTCGACGAAGTGCTTACCGGAGAAGTAGGCCGAAAGATCGACCAGGGTGAGAGGTTCTTTGTTCCAAAGGCCAGGCAGCCGCCCTGGGGCCAGCAGCTGCGGGTCCAGCTCGGTGAGTTGGGCCGCATCCGACAGCACCACCTCAAGGCTGGAGTCGTTGACGGCGTTCTCGTCCGGGCGGGACATCCAGAACGTGCGCGTCGATTTGTCGGCGCGCGTCACGCGGAGTACGAACTCGCCCGCCTCGCAGCCCGCCAGCAGGGTTTCCAGGATGGCGCGGTGGTTCAGCATCTTGGGCAACCTAGCCGTAGCCGCAAAAGCGCCGACCAGATCCTTCACGAAGCGCGCCTTGTCACCATCCGCCCACAAATCGAACGGTCCGCCAGGCAGCAGCGCCTCGGAATTGACTGCCGTGCTCTCGATGCGTAGCCGCTTGTCCGCCACCATCTTGGGGAACAAGGGTTCGTTATCGACATTGATCCGGTAGGCAGCCACTTCGTTACCGTCGTTGACCGTGACGGCGATGCAGTAGGCCATGACGATCTGCGACCCCATCTCCCCACGGGCCGCGCGAATATTGCCTTCCAGGCGCGTCGTCGCTGCAGTGTCGATGTCGCTGCGCTCCTTGAGCATCTCGCGCACCTTCTCCCAGCCCAGCAGGTCACGAACCTTCTCACGCGCTGCCTCGATGCCATCTTTGGACGGCACCGCCAGCACGACGGCATTGCGGTTGCGCGCACGCGGCTTGTCCGGCCCCGTCGTCTCGTCGATGAAGCGCCTGGCATAGGCCGAGGGCTTGCCATTGCACGCGGCCTGGGGGCCCAGCACGGCGTAGTGGAAGTCTTCGTCATCTTCGATGTCAGCTGGACGCGCCGGCAGTACGTGGACTTTGGCGCCCAGCGTGCGTGCACCTTCAGTGAGCTGTTTTGCCTTGGCGATTTCGGCCTCCAGGACTTCTTCAACGGCCGTCGAACTTACGTTCTGGCGCGCGTCGTGATGCATCTGCTTCAGATTAGGCTTGGAGCCCAGGCGCCACACCTTGGGCAAGCCGCCTTCGCGGTCCCCGGTGAACGTGTCGTCGAGATACCAGGACGCATCGGACCACCGAGTCAGCCCCTTGTCCAACTCGATCCGATCCGGTGAACCCACACCGATCAGGATCTTGAGCTCGCGCGTGGTCGCGCGCTGCCCGATGGGCTGAGAGTGGAGGAACGTCGCCATCACCGCTTGCTCGATCTCCCGCTGCTGAACGCCAAGCAATCCGTCCTGTGCCTTGCGTGCATGGGCGAGCTCGGCCTCCAGGATGGCCGTCCAGTTCTGCCGGCGGCCTTCGTACTGCTCCAGCTGCGCCACGTTGGCCAACTCACGTGCGGCTACGCTCAAGCCGTCCGAGTGCGGATCGACCAGGAAGATCTGCGGGCCAATCAGCGGTTGCTGGTCCCACTTCACCGCGTCGCGCAGTGCCGAAGCCAGGGTCTTGAGGATGCCTCGCGTCTGCTGAAACCCTTCGAGCTGCGTCCACTTCTGGTACAGGGTGTCGATCAGGGCCGGGTGGAAGGGGTAGGCGTCGATGTAGCGCCTCTCCTCGGCGGCACGGTTCTTCGCGGTGTAGTCATCGATGGCCTGAATGCCGTTCAGCGCCGCGACCACCTGCGCGCCCCACAGAGAACGATCGGTGTAGCTTTCGAGCTTCAAGAGCCGCCGCCGCAGGATCTCGGGCACGTCCTGGCTTTCGACGGGCTGAATGCCTTCGTCGGCCACGCGCTTGAACTCGTCGTACAGCTCCTTGCTGATCTGCTTGCCGAGCTCGTCCATCTTGCCGGGATCAGAGGCGAGCAGCGAGGCCACCAGGCAGCATTGCGGCACCTTGGCGACGGCCTGGGTCAGGCTGTGCATGAACTCGCGCATACGACCGATCCACGCCGGATCGGTATCTGCCATCACGCGCACGAACCACAGCACCTCGTCGAACAGGATCAGCACGCCAGCGCCATCCTTGCGCGCGAGATTGAGCAGATCCTCCATCACCCCAGTGGCCGGGGGAGTCGCGCGCTCGCTGCCGTCATCCTTCAAGAGCTTCATGCCCGCGGTGCCGGCCAGCTGCCAAGCAATGGCGCTCCAGGGCATCTTGACCGTTGCCAGGCTGCCATCGGGCGCCATGACCTCCATGCCTTTTTCGGCGTCCAGGCGGTCGAACACCACCGAAGCCACATGGGCCTTGGGCAACCCGCCTTCAAGCGCGCAATGCGCCTTGAACTGCTGCACCGCCGGGATGTCAGGCAGGCTCGCGGGATCGCGCACCAGATGCACCAGCGTGATCAGCGAGTGCGTCTTGCCGCCGCCGAAGGTCATGTGCAGCTGGCGCACGGCCTTCTCGGACTTGCCCGAAAGGCGCCAGGTGACGTCACGCGCCAGATCGCGCAGCTTGACCGTGGGATACGTGAGCGCGAAGAACTCCTTGGCTTCGTGATAGACACCCGGGTT
>CALDYQ010000082.1 GCA_937944385.1 uncultured Burkholderiales bacterium
CCCTGGTTTTCGGGGCGGGTCTAGAGACCTCGGCGCTCGACATCTAGCCGCGCGCTGCTGGTCTTAATCCCCTGGTTTTCGGGGCGGGTCTAGAGACAGCGAGCGCTCACTAACTCCCCAGGGGCTTTGAGTCTTAATCCCCTGGTTTTCGGGGCGGGTCTAGAGACTCCTCGTCGCCGTTTCCCCGTAATTTTCAAAGACTTGCACAGGCACTTGAGCCTCAGGCGCGGGTCTTGGAAGTTCCGCTGACGGGGGCACGGGTAGAGGGTCCATGGGCTGGGGGCGGGGGGTGGCGGTGTGCTGGATGCGGCGCTTCTTGCAATGCGTTGTGATCAAGTCGATGAGCCGCATGTGAAGGGGCTTTTCCGCGTATCAAGGTTGTCATGCTATCTGACCCGGGTGCGCGTCGTGCGAGCTGGGGCGTGGCGGTGTTTGGCTTTTGGGGCGTCTATGCGGTGGCGAAGCTGATGTCGAGTGGGTCTGCGTATTCCCATGGCAGTACTTCGCCGTGGATGATTTTTTCCACCAGCGCGCTGGTGCTCAGGTGCACGTCCGGGGGCAGAGGGGTGCGGCCATGACTCCAAACGTGACAATGGGTGGTGAGCCGCCAGGCGCGTACGTCGTCTGCTGCTGGGTCGATTTCGGCGGCAAGTTGTGACCAGAAATCGTCGAAGGCCGCATCACCGCTGGTGTGCAGATAAAGCGAGCGCTGTATTCGAAATGCGTGCTTTCGGGCAAGACGGCCGATGCGGGCGAGGCGTCGCGGGTCGGCGATGTCGTAGGCGACCAGCCAGGGCGAGGGGTAGCGGGTATGCGGTTGTGGCATGGAGGCTTCTCGATCAGGGTCGCGGTGGGATGGGCTCACTTAGCCGTATCTGCCTCGGAGGGTGTTTTCAAGCAGGTGTTCGATGACTGCGAGGTCATGGTTCAGCAGTTGATTGCCGATGACGAAGCGCGCGAGCCAGGTCGTGTTGCGGAGACATTGGGAGACGGGCCCGGGTAGAGAGGTGTCCACCGCGGCGCGGTAAAGGGTTGGGGCGAGCACGCGGGTGAAATCGTCGATGAGGCGGTTGGTGAGCTCGGGGCGTGGCCGGCTAAACCAGCCGTTGATGTGCAAGGCGTGGCTCACGACGCCGCGGAGGCTGTGATCGAGAGCGTCGAACAGTGCAGCAGCCGGCTCGCCGTGGCGAAGGCGGAAACGCGCGGCAAGGACGCTTCGGCTGTGCGCTGCGTCGCAGCGCTGGATGGAGTGCCCGAGCCCCAACAGCGCCCGGGCGACCTGAGCGCGCTCGATGTTTTCAAGCCAGGCGCGGTAGTGAACGTCCCACCATTCGGGGTCTTCGCCGGCGCGGTCGAGAAGACTCGACCGGCCGGGAACGACCGCGCGTCGTCCCCAGGCGTAGCCCAGGGTCTCGCCACCTTCGTCGACATGCTGAAAGCTCACTCCCGCGCTCAGACAGCGACGTATCGCCTCTGGCGTGAAGCTGGCGTGGGGGCCGAGGACGATGCGGTCGATTCGGCCGAGCGGGATGCGTTGCCGTCGGTCCTCGCTGCTGACGATCACGCCGTGTTCGCCGTCGCAGATGAGTCGGGCGGCCGTCTTGAGCCCAAGGTAGAGGGGGCGGGCGAGCTTTGGGTCGTGCCTGGGTGCAAGCCGCAGCGCGTGGAGTGCGCAGACGTGTTCAGGCAGGGGGTGCGTCGGTAGCATGGTGGTCAGCAGCTTGTCGGGAAGGCGTGTTGGCGGGCGGGTGCTGTCGGTCGAGCCGAGCGGCCTTGCGCCGGGCAGCGCTGGCGTTTCGGTGTGCGGAGTCGCTTGGCGGCTGTTCATGCGCTGTCTCCATCCTTTTGGCTGGGCGGGTCGTCCGTCTCGGAGTCGCCGCCGTCGAAATCGGTCTCTGGGGGCGGTGCGAATTGGGCAAGGTATCTGGCGAGATGCCGCGCCCGGCGGAGGAGCCGCGCTTCGAGCTCTGCGCCCCGGGCGGTCCAGCGGTCGTACAGATGAGTACGACCGGCCTTGCCGAGCAGGCAGGCGCCGCCGCCATCGCGGCCGAAGTGGCTCGCTTCGAGGGTGCGCTCGGCAAAGAGCCGCCAGACGAATTGATCGATGGCAGGGCGTTCGCTTTCGAGCAAATCGAGTGCAAGTGCTGCGCGTGCATGCGCCGGCGCGTGCAGGTAGCCGATGGCTGGGTCGAGGCCGGCCAGCCGGGCTGCGCGTACGGCATGACCCGCACCCAGGGTGTAACAAAGCGAGAGCATGGCATTGACCGGGTCGGGCGGTGGCCGCCGCCGACGGCGCTCAGGGGCGAGCGATGGCGGGAAGGCGGCAAAGAGTGCGCGGAAGTACGCCGCCGCAGCCGCCCCTTCAAGGCCGCGCACCGCCGAGAGCGTGTTGGCTTGGCGAAGAGCGTGCCGGATCGGCTCGAGCGTGCCGAGCGCGTCCATCACTTCCTTCCGCAGATCGGGTCGCCCTTCGAGCAGGCGGGCGAGCAGGCGACGTTGCTCCCGCAGCTTGAGCCCCGCGATGAGTGCGGCGAGCCGCAGGCGGCGTGTTGGGTCGGCGAAGACGAGGGTCTGCCCGATGCGGATGCGCGCATCGTTGTGAAACGCGCCTTCCAGCCAGGCGGCCCGGTCGCCGCGACGCCCGGCGAGTGCAACGAGGCTGATGCCAGCATCGGCCAAGGCGGCGAGGGTGGCCGTGTCCAGTGTGGTGCGGCTCACAGCGATGATGCGCTCGACCAAAGCGGCCGGCAGACGTTGCGTCCGGGCAGGCTGTGTGTCGTCGGCCGGCAGTTCAAGGCGCAGCTGCCCGTCGCGCAGTTCGAGGGTAGCGTCGCGGCGGTCGATGTAGAGTGTGGCCATGGTGAGCGAGGTCGAAAGGCAGGTTGAAATCTGCTCCGGGCGGCCCTTGCCGCGGGTCAGCCGAAGATGAAGATGTCCGGATCGCTCGGCGGCTGTCCCCGACCCAGCTGGCGTGTGGCAGCGCGCACATCGAGCCGGAGCATCATCACGCTGTCTTCCGCCTCTTCGATCACGCCGGCGCTGAAGCTGCGGATGGCCGAGGCCTCGGCCGGACTCAACCAGCACTCGTAGGCGGATTTCTGGCCGCCGGTGGCAAAGCGCTGCGCCATGTCGCAGAGCTTGACGCGACGGCGGTTTTCGCTGACGTCGTAGGCGAACAGGTAGTACTGACGGTCCATGTGCGCATCTCCTCTCGCTGGCGGCTTGACTGGCCCGGCTGAGGCCGGGCAAGGTCGACGCCACGGTGCAGATGGTGCAGCCCATCCACCCAAAACGCGCAAACGGAAAGCTTGCCGAGCGGGGGACCGGTCTTGCCCGGTCGCCCCCCGGCCGGGCGAAGCCGGATCAGCCCAACCCTGGCAGCGTCGCCGCCATCGGCTCGAGGGAACAGACGCCGAGGCCAAAGACGGTGTCTTTACCCAGCTGGAGCGGCAGGGTGGCCGCGAGCAGGCGCGACAGTGCGCGGATGTCGCTTGCCCGACCCTGAAGCACGAGCGAACCAACGAAGCCATTGACGGGGTGCAGGCGCCCGCCCTGAGTGGCGCTTCGCCGCATGTGCCGTTCGTAGCGAAGGCCTGAAGGGTCGCAACGCAAGCCAAGGGCGGCCGCACGCCACGGTTGCGCGTCGGGGAGCGCAGCCTGAGCAAGCTGGCAATACTGGGTGAGACGGCGCCAGGCGATGCGCCAGAGGGTTTCTGCGCGCAGGGTGTCCGCTCGCGTGAGCTCGGCATTGTCCTGCTTGATGGCGAGCGGGGTGTGGCAGTGCAGGGTGAGCGATGCCTCCTGCTGCCCGGCCGCATCCACGGGCGGTTGCGCGGTCGCGCCCTCGAGCACGTCGAGCGGCGCCGGCATCGCTGTGACTTCGAGCGCTTCGAGCACGCCTGAGCCGCCGAAAAAGCCGCGGTTGCCGTTGACCACGCGTGGCAGCAGCGCCTTCATCAACAACAGATCGCCCTCCGCCGGCGCAATGAGCACGAGTTCAAATCCCAACTCACCCGTGGTCGTTGCCGCTGTTGCAAAGGCACCCGCAGCCGCAGGCACGCGAGGCCGAAGCGCGAAGCCCGGTATCCGACCGGTGAGCGAAGGATGCAGCGGCCGCACCGGAGGTGCTGGGTCGAAGATCCGCCCATACGCGCAACGCCCCCGAAGCGGACAGCCTTCACACGAGGATGCGCGCGTCAGGCACACCTGACGACGAAATGTCCACCCGAATGCGCTCCGAAGCGCAATCGTGGCATCGACCGGGTGCGGTCGCTCGCTTGCGGGCAGCCGGATCGAAAGGCAGAAGCGGTGCGGTGGTGTGGGCATCGGAGCGTTTCTCAGGTCCAGGAGGGCACGGTCAGAATGTCGAAAGGCAAGGCAGACAAGGCGCCGATCAGGCGAGCCGCTCCAGCAGCCCGAGGGACTGGGGCAGCCTGGCCAGGGTCTCTTCGTCCAGCAGGTCGCCTTCGCCGAGGCGCTGGTGTAGGCGAAAGATGAGCGCCTGGTCGCCCGGCAACATGCGCACCTCGATCCTTTGGTGTGCGACCGGTACGCCGAGCACGCGGCTCAGATACTGCGCGCTGGCCAGATGCCCGACGGCGCTGACAAACCGAGCGCCTTCGACGAAGCGCCGCGCCTCATCTAGGCTCAGCGGCCCGCGGAAATCCCAGCGGCCGAAATCGGTGAGCACGGGGCTGTTGAGCAGGTAACGCACCGGGTCAAGCGGGTGTGTGCCTGGTCTCGACGGCAAGCCGGACCAGCTGCTCGGCGGCCGCCTGCTCGAGCTGCCAGCGCTCGGCGGCGGGCACGAACGCATGGCGGTAGGCGAGCCGCAGCAGTGCAAGCGCCCGCCACGGGGTCAAGGCCGGGCACATCCGCGCGGCGGTCAGAAACTCCTTGGCGATCGTGGTGCGGCTGATCGCCGGGTTGTCGGTGTTGATCGTGAGCGGCAGGCCCGCCCGCATCAGCGCCTCGAGCGGGTAGCGATCACAGTTGGCGGTGTCCGGGATGGCGGGGTCGGCAAAACCGACCACCTCGCGATTGGAGCTTGGGCAGAGCTCGAGCGCGATGCCGCGGTCCCGGAAGCGGGCAGCCAGATTGGGGTTGTCGGGCACCGTCAGGCCATGGCCGATCCGGTCGGCGTGCAGGTGATAGGCGGCCTGCCAGATGTTGTCGACGCATTCGCCTTCGCCGGCGTGGATGGTGATCCGCATGCATTCCACCCAGGCGGGCTCGAAATGCGGTGCGAGTGCCTTCGGTTCATGGGTGCCCTCGTCGCCGGCCAGGTCGAGCCCGAGCACGAAATGCCCGAGCCGTTGCCGCGCGGTCACGGCATCGCCGACCACCGTCCCGACGCTCTCCCGCTGCCGCCGGTCGATGATCCAGATGAACCCCACGCGCCATGTGTTGCCTGCGCAACCTCCGCCCGCGGTGGCGACGCCGGCGCGCCGCAACGCCGCCTCGAAAGCAACGACAAAGCCCACCGGATCATGGGGCCAGTACTTGTGCGGACTGCCGCGCAGTTCAGCGTAGCGCACCCCCTCGTCACGTAGCGCCTGAGCCACGCCCTGAGCGTAGGCTTCGATGGCCGCCGGATGGCCGAGCAGGGCTGAACCGCTGAGTTCTCCGGGCCGCTCGTAGGCGGCAAAACCGAGCCGGTGGCGGCTCTTGAGCGCGAGCCTCGGCTCCGTGGTCGGCCAGAGCAGATGCTCGAGGTCTTCCAACGAGTGACGATCGAGCACGAGACTCGTGATGAGCGCACGCGCCTCACCCGGCCGCAGCCCGGTGTTCTCGGCCAACGCCTGAGCTGCGGTGCGAAGCTGTGCGGGCCAATCTTCCGGCGTGGCCATGGCCGCACGGCCCGCCGCAGCCGCCGGCCAGACATCGCGCAGGTGACGCTCAGCCGCCTGCCGGTGCTGTATTTGGCTGTGAGCCAGCACCTCGGCGGCCACGGTACGTTGCCCGGCGAGCCCCAGGCTGCCCCCCAGATGCCGGTGCAGATCAACCAACGGCCAGCGTGATGGATCGGCAAGCGGATCGGCAAGCGGAGCGGACGAGGGCTCGACGAGCGGCGCGCTGCGCAGCCGGTCGATGCGCGCCGGGTCGAGCCGCAAGAGCATCGGCCAGGGCTCGTAGGGTCCGTCCTCGCGGGTCGCGAGCGCCTGGGTCACCAGCAGGCGCGAGGCGTCGCGCCGACGCTCGGCCACCGCGTCCTGAAGCGAGCGGCCATCCGCCTGCCAGCTGCGGAGCGCGCCCGCCGCTGGCAGCGGAAAGTCGCTCGCACACAGGCGCTGTCCGTCGACCGTGGCGCGCACTGCGACCTCGCCTTCTGTACGCCCGATCACGAGCGGGGTGATCAAACCCGCCTCACCCGCAGCAAGCGGGCCGAGCAAACGGACGGGCTCCGGCTGGTGAAGGCCGCTCGCTGCGAGCCGGGCGTCGTCTGCCACGACATGTAGCAGGGCGTGCGCAGAAAAAGCGTGTGCCGCATCCTGTAGGTCGGAGCTCATCGTCTTTCTCCCGCCAGCGAGCGAGACAACGACCTTACCGTCCGCGCCGACTGTCTCGTGCGCATGCAGCAGCACCCGAAAGGCGAGTTCCCGCCACAGGCGACATTCCTGCTCGGAGGCGAGCTCGTCGGTCTCTTCCGCCGAAAAAACGACGAGCTCCGGCCGCACGGGGTGGGCCGCCGCAGCGAGGCGGGCAACCAACCGAGTGTGCCACTTGTGCAGCGCCACGCGACTTCGGGCTGCAGCCTCCCCACCGGTGGTGATGATCCAGATCGCCCGCGGCGCGGTCAGGCCGTACTGCTCCCGAAGCGCGCGCAGCCGCTCCCGCTCCGGATGGTGGGCGTAGAGATCCGCCCACTCCGGCGCAAGCAGACCGAGCACCTCCGGCACCACGGCCCAGCTCGCGCCGAGGCTGGCGACGAGCAGGGTGCGGGGGGCGTGAGAAGGCGGCCGGTCGATCTCGAGTTCGCTCACAGTGCGGCGGCTCGACGACGTTGCCTCTGAGGGTTCTGCGGCCTGCATACGCCTCAGGACGCGCCGCGCAACGCGCCGAGCTTGAGTTTTTTCAGCGCGTCCTTGTTGATGCCCTCGACGACCTGCGGCAACCACTTTTCGATGGCATCGGCCGCGGCGCGCTTTTCCTCAGCGGTCCAGTCGGCGCCTTCGAGCGCCTGTTTGGCCAATCTTTGGGCGCGCTGGTGGTAGTCGGTGTTTGGACGGTCCAGTTTGCCTTTCAGCTGCGCCTTGCGCGCCTCGAATTCCGCCTCGAACGCCTCGATGCGGCGCATGTTTTCGCTGAGGGTGGCAAGGCGTGCCTGCCGTTCGGCTTCCTCGCGTTGCTTTTGGGCTTGCTCAGCTGCGATGCGCTCGCGCTCGACATCCCGGGCAAGTGACCCGTAGCCAACCGCCGTCTTGGCACCGAAACCGAGCCAAGCGAAGGCGTGTTCGAAGGCAGCAGTCAAAAGCGTCT
>CALDYQ010000083.1 GCA_937944385.1 uncultured Burkholderiales bacterium
CGCGGCCCTTCCTCGAGGACAGTGTAAGTACCCCAGGGGCGCACCACGGTGCGGTGGATCTTGTACGCCTCATGCCCCAGCTGCTTGAGACGACTGACCACCTGCTTGACATCCTGCGCCCGATCGGGCGGCGCAATCAGCAGCGCATCCGGTGTATCGATGATCATGAGATGCTCGGTCCCCACGGCCGCGACCAGTCGATCCCGGCTCATCACGAAGGTGTTGCGCGCATCGACGAATACCGCCTCGCCCACTGCACAATTGCCCTGGGCATCCGCCGGAACCGTCTCCCGCACCGCCGTCCACGATCCGATGTCGTTCCAGCCGAACGAGCCAGAAACGACAGCCACGCGGCGCGAACGCTCCATGAGCGCGTAGTCAATCGAGATGTCCGGCAGCAGCGAGAACAGCGCCGAAGAAAGCTCGACCGTTGCGCCCTCGCGGCCGACCGTTCCCTCCCAGCACGTCTTGGCAGCCGCAGCGACGTCGGGCGCGTGAAGGGCAAGCTCGGCCAGCAGGCTGCCCGCGGTGAAACAGAACATCCCAGCGTTCCAACAGTAGCGCCCGCTCGCGAGGTAGGTCTCGGCCACCTCGCGCGTGGGTTTCTCGACGAAACGCGTCGCCCCGGTAACACCCTCGCCAATCGGCTCGCCCAGCTCGATGTAGCCAAAGCCAGTCTCCGGCGCCGTGGGAGAGATACCAAAGGTGACGAGATAGCCTTCTCGCGCCGCAGAAATCGCTCGGCCGACGGCGCCCGCAAACGCTGCGTCGTCCTCGATCAGATGATCGGCCGGAAGAATGAGCAGCACCGCCTCCGGTCCGTGCAGTTCGGCCACCCGATGCGCAGCCAGCGCGATCGCCGGGGCGGTATTGCGACCGAACGGTTCGAGCAGGAAAGTGCCGGGCACCGACGCGCCAATGAGCGCAAGTTCGTCCTTGCACAAAAAGTAGTAGTCGCGATTGGTCACCGTGAGCACGGCACCCGCGCGCTCACCCAGCGTGTCCACCGCACGCAGCCCCCGCGCATAGGTCTTCATGAGCAGGGACTCATCGTCGGCCAGTTTCATGAAAGGCTTGGGCAAGCTCTCACGCGAAACGGGCCACAGGCGCGTGCCCGCGCCCCCACAGAGAATGACTGGAACGATCATGGCGTTTGTGTGACTGACTCTCGAGGCGCGCCTGTGGTGGGCCACGGGCTTGGGAGCACGACGCTTGCGCGCATTCCGCCCGTCACCGCCCGGAGCCCACGACCCGCGATCGTCGAGAAACATCACCCGAGCACGTTCTTCGCGACCGAGAAGCACCCCGCCCGGGCGTTGTTCGAGGTTCGACGGTCGGCGTCTATCCGATTTCTGGAGTTTACCGGGTTTGCCCTTGCTTGCGCCTTGCAACGGGGCATTCCGGGTGACACGTACCCGCCCCGATCTCCTCCCAGTATGCCGATGGCGTGGCCTGCGTCAAACCGCGAGTGCTTGGGCAGATCACATCTCAACGCGCTGCACGTACCCCTGGCCAGAAGGCGGCCTCGCAGCGTTCGGCTTGCGCAAGGCGTACGCGTGCGGCGTCGCGCTTGCCTTGCGCGGCCAAGAGTTCCGCCATCGCCATTTGCGCCGGTGCAAGATCGGGCTGCCAGGTCACCTGCTTGAGAATCTCGGCCTCAGTGGCGGCGGGACCGCGCACACGCAGAAGCAGCCGCAGGTAATAACACTGACCGGCGGGCGAGGCGAGCGGAATCCCCGAGGCGTCGAGCGCAGACTTCGCCGCCTCGAGATCGCCGATAAGCAGTGCGCATTCGATGCGCTCGAGCACGAGTTCCGGCGGAAAACCCTGTTCACCCAGCCAGCGCCACAGCCCCGGCGCACCGCCCTGCGCCAGCGCAAGCCGGGCCTGGGTACGCAGCCGGGTCAGCCCCTCGGGCAAACACGAGGCCAACGAGGCGAGCACGGAAAGATCGTCCCGCGGCCAGGCGGCTTCGAAAAGTGTGAAATGGACTTGTTCCGGCTTGACTGCATCGAGCGTGAGTGCGCCGGCCGACAGACGCTCGGCAAGCAAGCGATAACTGCGTTCGCCCGCCGCCTCGGCGGCGTCCCCTCTCGAGGTGCCGGCGAGCGTGAGGGCGAGCCGCGCCCAGTGGGTGTCGCTCTGCTCGGGGGCGATCTCTTGCATCCGATCGAGGTGGCGCAGCGCCTCGCGAAGCTCTCTGCGTGCGGCGCAGTCGAGAAAGGCATTCGTCGCTGCCCGGTAGAGCGCCTGCACGGCCGCGGAGCGCTCGGTGAGCGGCACCGTGGCTTCCGTGGCTGTTGCCTGATCGGGCAGGGGGGCTACTAGGCGCGTTCGCAGCGTCAAGGCAACCAAGAGTGCGAGCGGGAGCAGAAATCCGGTCTCGCCCGCCTCGCCGAGGGCAAGCGCGAGCAACACGCCGCTTCCGTAGGCGAACGCCGCAACGAGAGCCCGCGTATCGAGCGCTGCGGGCGATGCGCCGCGTGGCCACTGACTGGCGAGCAGGAGTGCCCCGAACAAGACTCCAAGCGCGGGCAGCGCCCAAGGCAGAAAGGCGAGCAAAGGCCCGGTGGGATCGCGAAGCGGAAGCACCCCGCTTGGCAGGAATGCCGCGGTCAGCCCTTGAGCATGGGCGCCGAGGGCCAACGCGAGCACGAGAAGCGCGCCAACCACGATGGACCGAACCCGCCAAGCCTGGCGCTCGGGCGCGGCAAGCACTGCTGCGGCAATGGCGGTGGCTACACCGGGGCCCGGGGCCAGCCAGACGAGAACGAGCAGTGCGGCGCCGAGCGCCCCGACCGCCAGAGCGACAGGCGTCGGCCGAGGCGCGGCCTCGAGCGACGCCGCGAGCACGAGCGCACCGGTTGCGAGCAGCCCGAGCAGGGTACTCCGGGCGGGCAGCACCTGGAGCATGAGCATCGCAACGCCGAGCGCCATGCCGACGAGCACCAGAGTGCTCGCGCTCCCGAGCAGTGCCATCGCGAGAGCGCGCGGCGACGATCGGCGCCCGATCACGGCGTAACCGAGCCAGAGCACGCCCGAGGCGAGCGCAAGCCACACCGCAGCCGGCAAGACGCGCTCTGCCTGGCGCGCGGTGCGCGCAGCGTCTCCCTCGGTCCCGAGCAGCGCGGGCCGGTCGGCGAAGGCGGCATCGACCCACCAGGCGAGTGCCGCCCCAGGCGTTGCCGGGATGGGCTCGGGCGCGGTCAGGGTGAGCGTGGTGCCGGCGGCAGGTGCCCGGACGACGAAGGCGAGCCGGGTGACCGTTCCGTTCCAGCCGCGCGCACCAGCGAGTTGAAGTCGCACGGTGTGGTCATGCAGCGACGGCGGCACACGAAAACGAAGCGTGGCCGGCCGATCCCCTGCAGCAAGCCGCGTCCAGCCGACCTCGATATCGACGGGCGCCCGGTGCGCTTCGACCCGAAGCTGCAGGCCGGGCAGGGTGCGCGCATCGATCGCAAGGGCGTTGGCCACGATCCCGCCCACGGCCTGATCCGGCGGCAGTCGCCACTCGCCCGTCGGCAGGGCCTGCAGTGAGGCCGCCGGCGCGGCCCCGAAGCCGAGTGCGGGCGCGGTCGCACCGATGCGCCAGGCGCCCAGGAGGAGCACTTGCGCGATGAGCGAGAGGATGACGGCCAGCACTGCCGCACACACACCTGCCAGGAACGCCCGCCGAAGCACGGGCTCGCCCGCAGCCCGGCGACCGCGAAGAACAGCCTGATGCAGAAAATCAACCGGGCGGCGAAGGAGGCCCTCGGTCAGCGAAGGCTCGGATCGCGAGGAGCGGCTCGCCGGCGTAGCAGGAGCGGGGAGCGGCATCGATGAAGATGCAATCGGCGACAAGGGGAGCGGGACGTTCGGTCGGACGTTGCGTTGATGGGCATGAATTGTCCATGATGTGCCAACGCCTCGTGCCCGGGCCCAAGGCGGGGCCTCCCTTCGTTCGCGCCGGAGCCGGGTGACCGCATCAAAGCACGGTGCGCTCCTGCCAGAGCGCGGGGAAGAGCGCGGGGAAGAGCGCGCGCCCGGGATCGGGGAACCGATAATCCCTGCATGCTCGCTCGCCTGCAAGGAATCCTCGTCGCCAAGCATCCGCCGACCGTCGTGATCGACACGCCGGGTGGCGTGGGCTACGAGGTCGACGTACCGATGAGCACGTTCTACGGCCTGCCGGCCATCGG
>CALDYQ010000084.1 GCA_937944385.1 uncultured Burkholderiales bacterium
CGTGGAGACCGGCTCGAGGCCGAATGCGTCGGCTGCGTGCCGATCCAGGTGATCGTGAGCTGATCAGGCGCGCGGCAGGCCTCGCAGGGCGCCGGAGACGAGCCGCCGGATCTCCCGCGCTGCCGTCTCGAGCGCCCAGCGCAGGAACTCGTAGGTCAGGCTCTTCGTGCGATCCCAGGTGCGCCCGATGAACTGCACGATCGCCCGAATGATGGCCTCGACATACCAGGCGGTCCGCTCGGCCAGCTGGGCGGCACGGTGCAGCGCCCACGCCAGGACGTCCATGACGCCGATGCACGCTGTGATGAAGGGCTGCAGCATGGCCAAGCCCCCCTCGAGCAACCTGCGCAGCACCCAGTCGAGCGCGATGCCGATCATCTCGGCGGCGCGCGCGCCCCAGTTCTGCACCCAGCCGCCGGCCTTGACGTTGGCGAGCCACTGCTCGATCTGACGATCGGTCAGCGTCTGCGGGCCGTTCTGCGTGAGCTGGGCAAAGGACACCCCGGACATGAACTGGACATAGCCGGCCATCGAGTGCCGCGACAGGCTGAAGCGCTCCTGCGGTCCGCAATTGATCGCGCATCCGCAACCGTTCCAAGGAACATGGCTAAAAAGCCAGAACGGCACCATGGCCACCGGGTCGGCCGGGTGATACACGCGGAAGATGTTGTCGCGCCCGACCCGACTTGTGACCTGGCTGCAGAAGAATGCCCCGCCGACGCGCGGCGAGCCAAAGGTGTACAGCTTCACCAGCGCTCCCCGCGTGCTCAGGTGATTCGCCGCAAGCGTGGCCAGGGCGCCGCCCAGACTGTGGCCAATGCAGTGGACCGTCATGCCGCCCAGCGCCTGTGCCAGGAGCGCCGCGTCGATCTGTCCGACCATGGATGACCAAGCGCGCGCGAAGCCGGCATGAACGTCCCCGCGGGTCGAGGGAGAGAGATCGACGAGCAGGGGATCCGTAGCGACGTCTGGTAGGGATACTAAGATCGTCCCCCTGAAGGCGAGTATCGCCCCGCGCGTCTGTGAACGAGTCGCAACGAAACCGAAGTTCGACTCCACCCCTGGGCCGAACCCCGTGCGCCCCTTGATGACCGGCTGCGGGGTGAAGCCTGACGGCAAGGGTTCGCCTGTGGTTTACCGGACGTCCGGTCGCTTGCTACTGACGTTGTACACGTTCTCCGCAATCTGTGCGGCCTGAACGGGCGAAAGTGGATTCATTCCGCGCTCTCTCGAAGGCGTTGCAGCATCCTACTTGAACAGGTTCTTCCGGCGCTCCGCCTCGGCTTCGTCGACCTGTTTCTTCACAACGGCTCCGAGGGCCTGCCGCGCCGCGGATGTCAGGCGCGCGGTTGCGCTTCGCGGCAGCACCCCGTCGCCGAAATCCAGACGATACCTCGGCTCGCCGGGGTCGAATTCGAATGCGACGGCGCGACCGCCGAACTCGCTGAGCGGATCAAAGTCGCGCTTTGCGTAGGTCAGGATCGCGACCTCGACCTCCTTCCAAGAGACGGTCAAGCCGACCGACGTGACCACCTCTCCCGGAAAAAAACTCAACCAGGACCGCTTGCGCGGCATGTCCGGGAAGGCGAACTCGCCGTTCGGGCCGGTCGTGACGGAATCCGTACTCGTAACGCTGGCATCAGCGACTGTCCGCGTGATGCGCATGCCCGGCAGCGGTTGACCTTGGTTCACGAGCCGTCCGGACACGGCCGATGCAAAAACGAGCGTCTTCATGGGTTCCCCGGAACACCCGCGCAAGGCGACGAGCCCGAATGTCGCGGCGGCGAGGAGGCCGGGCAAGTCGCGACGGCGCATCTTCGCCGCCTTCAGGTCAGCGCGGCAGCTGATGCGGCCGCGTGTGATCGTAATGCTCGAACGGCTGATGGATCCACGGACTCGTCGGCAGGAACTCGACGAAATAGTCCGGGTGGAAGGTGGACACACCTTTCTTCCAGATCACCGCCGTGCGTACGTCGGTCAAGTGCGGGTAGCGGCCAGGCAGCTCCTGTTTGACCACATGCAGCGTGTGCCCCGAATCGACCATGTCATCCACCACGAGCACGCGCTCGCCGAGTCGCGCCGAGGTCATCGTCAGATGCTCGGAGACGAGGAGCTTTCCGCGCACCGTGCCACCTTCGGCGACGTAGCTCGAGGTGCTCATGATCGCAAGCGGCTTGTCGAAGATGCGCGAGAGCTGATCCCCGATCCGCAGCCCGCCGCGGGCAATGCAGATGATGTGGTCGAACTCCCACTTCGAGTCATACACCGCGAGCGCGAGCAGCTCGATCAGTCGGTGGTAACGCTCCCAGGTGACGTAGAGATGGCCGGTGTCGGTCATGCGGCGATGCCGATCAGACGAGAGGATGCTGGAGCAGAATCGTATCGTCCCGCTCGAAGCCGGTCGAGACGAGGGCGATCGGCACGCCGGTCAATGCCTCGATGCGCTTGAGATAGCTCTGCGCGTTCATCGGCAGCTGCTCGAAGCGCCGGATGCCGAACACCGACTCCTTCCAGCCGGGGAAACTCTCGTAGACGGGCTCGCACTCCGCGACAGCCGCCGAACCGTAGGGCAGCCGATCGATCGTCTCGCCGCGGAATCGGTAGGCCACGCAGACCTTGATCTCGTCCATGCCCGAGAGCACGTCGAGCTTCATGACCGCCATGCCATCGACGCCGTTGATCTCGAAGCTGCGCTTCAAGGCCGGGATGTCGAGCCAGCCGCAGCGGCGCGGCCGCCCGGTGACCGAGCCGAACTCGTTGCCGCGTTTGGCGAGACCCGCGCCTACCTCGTCGAAGAGCTCGGTCGGGAAGGGACCCGAACCCACGCGCGTGGTGTAGGCCTTCGTGATGCCAAGCACGTAATCGATCATCCGTGCGCCCACGCCAGCACCCGGACCGGCAGCACCCGAGACACAGTTCGATGAGGTCACGAACGGATAGGTGCCGTTGTCCACGTCGAGCAGCGTGCCTTGCGCGCCTTCGAAGAGAAGCGGCTTGCCGTGGCGTCGCGCCTCGGTGAGCGCATGCGAGACGTCGGCGAGCATCGGCTCGATCTCCCGGCCCGCCGTCTGCAGCTGTTCCAGCGTGCTTGCGTAGTCCACCGGCTCAGCGTTCAGGTAGTGCACAAGCATGAAGTTGTGGTGGTCGAGCACCTCGCGGAGTTTGTCGGGCAGCGTCGGCTCGAGCAGGTCATGCAGCCGGATGGCCCGGCGCGCCACCTTGTCTTCGTAAGTCGGGCCGATCCCGCGGCCCGTGGTACCGATCTTTGCCTCACCGCGCTTTCGCTCGCGTGCCTGATCGATCGCGACGTGATAAGGTGCGACGACCGGGCAGGCGTGAGCGATCTTGAGCCGCGAGCGCACCTCGACGCCCGCGGCCTCCAGCTCGCCGATTTCCTTCAGGAGGTCGGCCGGGGAGACCACGACCCCGTTGCCGAGGTAGCACGTCGTGTGGGGGTGCAAGATGCCCGAGGGAATGAGCCGCAAAACCGTCTTCTTGCCGTTGATCACGAGCGTGTGGCCCGCGTTGTGGCCGCCCTGGAAGCGCACGACGCCGTGCACCTGTTCGGCGAGCCAATCGACGATCTTGCCTTTGCCCTCGTCACCCCACTGGGTGCCGATCACGACGACATTGCGTGGCATGGGTTTTGTGGTCCTTTGGAGTCAGTCAGTCAGAGCGCGTGCGTCGCCACCGCGAGCGCTCGTAGATCGATGAAGGAGAAACCGGTTGCGGGGCGCGCGGGCGCCTCGCTCGCGAGGAACGCCTCGCCCACCCCGTCGTAGCGGCCGCCGCGTGCGACGACCTCGGTCGTGCCGCCGAGATAGGCGACGAAGACGAGCCCGGTGTGGTAGTCGAGCCCGGGCAGGTCGGCCAAATCGACCGATGCCTGTGCGCCGGCCTCGTGGGCGACGGCCACGATGCGGCCCAGGTCATCGAGCGCCTCGCGCACCGCGGGGAGGTCAGGCAAAAAGCCGCGTGCCTCGCGGAGCGTGGCCTCAGGCTCGCCAAAGGCGCGCGTGAGACGGCCGAACACCGCGCGGGCATCCTCGGGCAGCCCGGAGAGCGCGGCGATCGCGCTCGAGGACTTGGCCGCGAGTGCCGCATCGAGCGCCGAGCGGGTGGACTCGGTGAGCCCGAAATGAGTCACGAGCGCCTTGAACAGGCCCACGTGCCCGAAGTCGATCAGGAGTGGCACCGCGTTCACGCGCCGTGCGGCCTCGATCATGAGCCGGACGATCTCGGCGTCTCCTGTCGGGCCCGCCTGACCGAAGAGTTCGGCTCCGACCTGCGTGAGCGCGCGCGCCTCGCCCGGCGCCGCGTGCGCGCGAAGCACCGTGCCCGCGTAGCAGAATCGGCGCACGCTGTCGTCGTCGAAGTAGGTCGCGTCGATCCGCGCGATCTGCGGCGTAATGTCTGGCCGCACGCCGAGCAGCTTGCCCGAGAGCGGATCGATCAACTTGAAGGTCGCCGCCTCGAGATCATGCCCGGTGCCGGTCAAGAGCGCTTCCAGATGCTCGACGAGCGGCGGCGAGACGAGGTCGTAGCCCGCATCGGTGAGCGCATCGACGAGCCCGCGGCGCGTGGCCTCGATCACGCCGGCAAGCGGCGGCAGCACGTCTTCGACTTGGTCGGGGAGAACCCATTTGCGCATGGCGCGGACGGGACGCGCCGTATTCAGAGGCGCGCAAGTGGTTGACGCGGAATTCTACGCCGCCGCTATGCCTCGGGCTTGTTCTTGCCCGTTGGCGTTCTCTGCGCGGTCCGTCGCGTGCGCGCCTGCCAGCGGTAGCCCTGCTGTCTCGCGCGGTCGAGCCGGGCCGCCTTCGGGTCGGCCTGGATAGGGCGGTAGAGCTCGACCCGGTCGTCCTCGGACAGGGGGTGGCTGAGCGGCTCGCGCCGCCCCCAAACGCCCGTGTGCTCCGCCTCCACGCGCACACCGAGCGCGGCAATCGCCTCGAGCGCATCGGCCAACGTCGCACCGTCCCGAAGATCGAGCACCCAGCGCTCGACCTGGTCCGGCCATGCACGAACGATCTCGATACGCATCAGGCCCCGCCGCCGAAGAGCGCGTCGGCCCGCGCGACGAAGGCGTCGACGAACGTGGCGGCAATGCGGTCGAATACCGGCGAGATGACCGAAGCGATCACGCCTTCCAAGGCATAGATCAATTCGAACTCAACCTTGCAGCCGTGCTCCCCCAACTGCCGAAAGCGCCACTCGCCCGACAGCCGCTTGAACGGTCCGCTCACCAGGTGAAGTTCGATGCGCTCGTTCGGGGTGAGCACGTTGTCGGTGGAGAAGCTCTGCCGTATGCCGAGATAGGCAATGTCCACCTCCGCCCGCATGCGGGTCTCCGTCTGCTCGAGGATACGGGCGCCACCGCACCAGGGCAGAAATTCAGGGTAGCGCGGCACGTCATTGACGAGGGCGTACATCTTGGCAGCCGGGTAGGGCACGAGGATCGAGCGGATCACATGCTTCATCGCCATCCATTTTGGCGTACCCACGACCGACGCCTTAGACCAACGCCGTTCCTACAATCGCGCCATGTCCATCATCGACAACAAAAAGGCCTTCTTCGATTACTTCATCGAAGAGCGATACGAGGCGGGGCTCGAGCTCGAAGGCTGGGAGGTCAAGGCCATCCGCGCCGGTCGTGTGCAGATCAAGGAAGCCTACGTGCGGGTCATCCGGTCGCAGGTCTTTCTGGTCGGTGCCACGATTACGCCGTTGCCGGAATCCTCCACCCACGTCAAACCCGACCCGACGAGGAGCCGCCGCTGCCTGCTCCATCGTGCCGAGATCGACAAACTGATCGGCAAGGTCAAGGAGCGCGGCTTCACGCTCGTGCCGCTCAACCTGCACTACAAGGACGGCCGGGTGAAGCTCGAGATCGGCCTCGCCAAGGGCAAGAAGGAACACGACAAGCGCGACGCGATCAAGGATCGCGATACCAAGCGTGAGGCGCAGGCGGCATTGAAGAAGGCGCGCTGATGGAGACCGACCTCCGCTTCATGCAGGAAGCGCTCGCCGAGGCTCGAGCGGCAGGTGAGGCTGGTGAGGTGCCGATCGGCGCCGTCGCCGTGATCGATGGACGCATCATCGGCCGCGGCGGTAACCGCGTGTTGCGCGATCAGGACACGACCGCGCATGCCGAGATCGTTGCGCTGCGGGACGCCTTCCAGCAATTGCGCAACTACCGCCTGCCCGGCGCCATCGTCTACAGCACGGTCGAACCCTGCGCCATGTGCGCGGGCGCCCTCCTGCACGCTCGTGTGGCCCGCGTCGTCTGGGGTGCGCCCGATCCGAAGTTCGGCGCCGGCGGATCGATTCTCGATCTCTTCGCCGAAGCCCGGCTCAATCACCACGTGCGCGAGGTCGTGGGTGGCCTCTGCGGCCGAGAATCCGCCCAGCTGTTGCGTGAATTCTTCACTGCAAAGCGTCTTTCGCGGGGTTCACAGGCGCCCGGGTCGCTCATCGTTCGCACCGCCACCTGGCCAGACGACCAGGCCACGCTCAAGGCGATCCGCTTCGAGGTATTCGTCCGCGAGCAGGGCGTGCCCGCTGAGCTCGAAGTGGATGACAACGACCCCGTCTCGATCCACGCGATCGCCTGGCAGGCGGGCGAGGCCGCCGGTTGCGGGCGCCTCCTGCCCGACGGCCACATCGGCCGCATGGCCGTGCGCAGAACCTGGCGCGGTCAGGGCGTCGGCGCGGCGATACTCATGCACCTCATCGAACGCGCCCGTCAACGCGGCGACCGCGAGATCGTTCTCTCCGCACAGACGCACGCCATCGCCTTCTACGAGCGCTTCGGATTCGTCGCCGAAGGGCCGGTGTACCTCGACTGTGACATTCCGCATCGTCAGATGCGCCTTCGCCTGGAGCCGCAAACCCCATGACCCTCGCTTCTCCCCTCCCTCTGCTCGTCGCAGGGGTAGCGCTTGCTCTTGCCACGGCAGCCTGCGACCGCGTGGCCACGGGCGAACTCCAACCCGGCTTCTCCACGGTGACTGACCTGCGCACGAAGATGGGCGAGCCGCGTGTCGTCTATCGCGAGCCCGGCCGCGAAATCTGGGTCTATCCGCTCGGACCCGAAGGCACCAAGACCTACTTCATGACGGTCACCCCTGACGGCAAACTGCAAACGATCGATCAGGTGCTCAGCGAGGCTAATTTCGCCCGCATCCAGCCCGGAATGTCGCGCGAGGCGGTCGAGGCGATCATCGGCCCGCACGGACGCGAACAGCGCTTTGCGATGACGCCCAACGAAGTCACCTTCAAATACCGCTTCCTCCGCAGCAACGAACCGATCTTCTTCGACGTCACCTACACGCTCCCCGACGGACGGGTCAAGGCCACGGGCTACGACGAAGTCACCGGAAAGGTGGATTCTGGGCGCTGACTCTCAGTCGGTGACGCTCATTGACCATGGGCTGTTCGCGCCGAGCGACGCACCCCGCGGAGGATGAATCACAGTCCCGGCACGGCAGCCCGTGGCCAAGCCCGGCTGGAGAACTTCACGCGATCGCTCCGGCGGTTGGCAAAGTGGGCTTCCGCTGCCACCAGAGAAGCGCCAAGGCGATGACAGCAATGGCTGGGAGAGCGGTGTAGTTCACCATCTCCCAGCCACGCGCACTGACGAGCAGCCCGGCGCTCGAGGAGGACAGCGCCATCGTGGCGAAGACGAGCATGTCGTTCACACCCTGCACGCGGGTCTTTTCGTGCGGGGTGTAGGTCTCGGTGAGCAGCGTGGTGCCGCCGATGAAGAGGAAATTCCAGCCTACACCCAGCACGAAGAGCCCAAACCAGAAGTGCGCAACCGTGGTGCCCGAGAGGTTGATCGCGGCCGAGAGCGCGTTGAGTGCCACGCCCGCCCAGAGCACGCGCGTCACCCCGAAGCGCTTGATCAGGTTGCCGGTGAAAAACCCTGGCGCGAACATGCCGACGACGTGCCACTCGAGCACGAAAACGCCCGCGCTGAACGGGTGACCGCAGAACTGCATGGCGAGCGGTGTGGCCACCATGAGCAAGTTCATGACGCCATAGCCGAGCGCGGCGGCCAGCACGGCGACGATGAATTTCGGTTGCCGAACGATCTCGCCCATACGCCGCAGGGGGCCGTTGCTCGGACCGCCCGAGGCTATCGGCGGTAGCACGAGCCGGGATTGCAGGGCGATCGCTGCGAGCGCGAAGGCCACGAGCGAGAGATAGGTGCCGGCGTAGGTGACGGCGAGCCAGTCCTTCGTGAGCTTGCTTGACTCGGGGCCGAGCAGCCCGCCCACGATGCCCCCAGCGAGCACGAGCGAGATCGCCCGCGCCTTGTTGGGTCCGCCGACGGCGTCGGCCGCAGCGAAGCGGTAAAGCGCGCCGGTCGCGTTGTAGCAGCCGATCAGAAACGTACCCGCGCAGACGCCCCAGAAGCTGCGGCTCATGACACTGACCGCGCAGATCACCGCACCCGCGATGGCGAGCAGGCTGCCATGCATGAAGCCCGCGCGTCGGCCGACGCGGGCCATCCAGCGCGAGGCGGGAATGGCCGACACGGCCGAGCCCACGACGTAGGTCA
The DNA here is from genome assembly GCA_937944385.1 of uncultured Burkholderiales bacterium. GTDB lineage: Bacteria > Pseudomonadota > Gammaproteobacteria > Burkholderiales > Casimicrobiaceae > Casimicrobium. Next base: position 8,570 of record CALDYQ010000084.1, read on the forward strand.
TCGCCGGCAGCGTGGCCAGCGCCTTGTTCTCGACCAGCATGTAGCCGACGAGCGCATTCACTGCCATCAGGATGACGGTGTTGGTAAGCAGCAAGCCCTGGCAGGCGGCGAGCAAGGCGATCGTGCGGCGCTCGGCCGCAGCGAGGGAGGTGCGGGCCATAGTCATGGCGCGCCGAACACTTGCTTGAGGTAGGCGAGGTAAGACGGGTCGTCGCACATGGTTTTGCCCGGGGTGTCGGAGAGCTTGGCGACGGGCTGTCCATCGCAGCGCACCATCTTGATGACGATCTGGAGGGGTGTGTAGCCAAGATCGTTGGTGAGATTGGTGCCGATGCCGAACGCCACCCGCGCTCGGCCCTGGAAGTAGCGTGCAAGTTCGATTGCCCGGGGAAAGGTGAGCCCGTCGGAAAACACGAGCGTCTTGGTGCGCGGATCGACTTTGTTGCGCCGGTAGTGTTCGATCAGCGCATCGCCCCAGGCCTTGGGGTCACCCGAGTCATGTCGCGCACCGTCGAACAGCTTGCAGAAATACATGTCGAAGTCGCGCATGAAGGCCCTGAGTCCCGCCACATCCGACAGTGCAATCCCCAGGTCGCCGCGGTACTCGTCCGCCCACTTCTGGAACGCCCAGCGCTGCGAGTCACGGAGCCGCGGCCCCAGGGCTTGCGCGGCCTGTAGCCATTCATGGGCCATGGTTCCCACCGCGAGCAGCCCGAGTTCCTTGGCCAAAAGCACGTTGGAGGTGCCGACGAAGGTGTCAGGCACCTCGCGACGTAGGGTCTCGACCACTTCGCGCTGCCAGGCACGCGAAAAACGGCGGCGCGTACCATAATCGGCGAAGGTAAACCCGAGCTCTTTGGGCAGGGCGCGTACGAGCGCGAGCTTCTCGGCGAGGCGTCGACGGCCTTCCGCGTAGTCCGGCTCGGGGACGGTGGCCCGGAAGTACGCCTCGTTGACGATAGCGAGCATCGGGATTTCGAAAAGGATCGTGTGCAGCCAGGGGCCGCGGATCTCGATGGTGAGATCATCGCCCTCGGTGCGGACGTCGATGTGGCGGCGGTTGAAGCGAAAGAGAGCCAGAAAGTCGACGAAATCGCTTTTCACGTACCGCAGGCCGCGCAGGTAGGCGAGTTCGTCCTCGGAGAAGCGCAGTTCGCAGAGCGCATCCACCTCTCGGTTGACCGTCTCGGCCAGAAACGCAAGTGCGACGTCCTCGTTCCGGCACTTGAAGCGGTACTCCACCTGCGCTCCGGGGAACTGATGCAGGACGGCCTGCATCATCGTGAACTTGTAGAGGTCGGTGTCGAGGAGGGAGCGGATGATCAAGTGACTGCGCTGTGGTCGGAATCTGTTTGTGGAGTTTACGCAGCAGATCGACACCGCGTCGCCATGACGTCGGCATAAACTTCAGCCCATGAGCAGCGTAGTCCATCGCCCGGACGGGCGTCACGTGGGTCCAAGCCTCGCCGCGCTGTGGCGCGGGCTGGCGCTCGCCGCCGTGCTGTTACAGGGCGTGTTGGTCGAGGGCCGGGCGGCATCCGCTCCACCGGTCACCCTGCGCCTTTTGGAGAGCGAATCTCGATCGATCTCAACTGCCGGTCGCGCAAGGCTTGCCGAGCGCGGGCTCGATCGCGGGGTCCAGCTGGGCCAAATCGACACGGCGCAACTCGATGTCTTGTCTTCTGCGGAACAGTTCGCGGTCGAGTCGGGCGATGGACGCCGCTTTGTTTTCACGCGCGAGCGGGTCGAACTGCCGCCGAGCGGCGGCGTCGTTTGGGTCGGCGCGCTCCGTGGCGATGGCGATGGTGCGGAAGAGCAACCGCATTCGTTGTCTCGAGAGCACCGGGCGCACCGGGCGTACCGGGCGCACCTGAGCGTGCAGGGCAGGCAGTTCGTGGGCACGCTCGAGCTCCCGGAGACTGCGCTCGAGTTGTTGCCCGGCGACGGGCAGACGCCCGGAGCGGTGCTCGTGACCGATCTCGCTGCCGCGGGCGCCTCGCGCGCGGTCTACCTCACCGTTGACGCGCTGCCGCCCCCGCCGCTCAGCCAGCGTCCGGCATGGATGCAGGCCGAAGCCATGGCCACCCGGGCTGCGATTGCGCGCGCCGGCGATGCCCTGAAAGCAGCGCCGTCTCCACAGAGCACGATCGACGTGCTCATTGCCTATACCGCAGGCATGGTCACCCGGTACGGGTCGACTGCGGGCGTCGTGGCCCGTCTCAACAACCTCGTCGCCTATGCCAACACGGCCTATGCGACGAGCGAGGTGGCGATTACGCTGCGCCTCGTGCACAGCGTCGAGGTGAGCTATCCGAACGACGGCGCAAACGACACGGCGCTCTACTCATTGACCGGACACAACGGCAGCACGAGCGTCACCGTACCGGCGAGCCTGTCGGCGATCGCCGGATTGCGCAACACCTACGGCGCGGACCTGGTGGCCTTGATCCGACCTTACGCTCGGGGCAGCCACGGCAGTTGCGGCGTGGGCTGGGTCGGTGGCTACAACGTTTCCGACATTGGCGACGACGCGCCGTTTGGGCACTCGGTCACGAGCGATGGCAGCGATGTCGGAGGCAGCGGCTTCTTCTGCCCCCTCGGCACCTTTGCCCATGAGCTCGGACACAACATGGGTCTGATGCATGACCGAGCCCGCGCTGGCGGAGCCCTGGGCGCTACGCCCTACGCCTATGGCTACATCATCCCCGACACGAGCAACGGTGACGTGATGTCCTACGCCTCGGGTCGCATCCAGGCGTTCTCCAGTCCCGCGCTTCGCTGCACCGGCACGACCTGTGCCATGGGCGCGAGCGGGAGTGCGTTGGGTGTGCCCGCGGACGGTCCCGGTGAGGCGTGCCTCAACAGCGCGGCCGGGTGCTCGGCCGCCCAGGCGTCTCCATGTACGACCAATCCCTCCACATGCGCGGATGCTTCGCGGGCGCTCAATTTCACCCGGGTGAAGGTCGCGGCCTATCGCACTGCGGCAAGCAGCACCGTCTCCATCAGCGGAACTGCTCGCTTCAGCGATGGCACCAGCGTGCCTGACGGTACGCCGCTCTGTGCCTCACCTGCCGCGAGTGTGTCCTGCACGAGCACGAACAACGGCGCCTATAGTTGCACCGTGCCCAGCGGGTGGACAGGTACCCTGCATCTTCAGGCCGGCAACAGCCGGCGCGTGGCGGCACGACGGTTCACGAGCGGCATCACCACGGCGACGTCCGGACAGGACTTCACGGTTGTCGAGAACACCGCTTTTGCCTGCAACCTCGATATCGACAACAACGGCTTGCTCGAGGGCGCCATCGACGGTGCCATGGTCGTGCGGCGAATGATGGGACTTGCACCGAACGAAGCGGTGGTGGCCCGCAATGGCGTCTGCGCGCAGCGCACCGCCGCAGCGGACAAGGCGAACTTTCTGGCGGGGCAGAACTACGACTTCGACGGCGGCGGGGCGTTGGCCGCTCGGGAAGGGTTGGTGCTTTTGCGGTTGATGCTCGGGGTGGCGGGCACGCAGGCCGTGGTCGGGACAGGCTACGCCTGGAGCACCGTGCAGGGTCAGATCAACGCGGCCTGCGGAACGGCGTTCTGAGCCGGATCTCTCGCCGCTCGTCGGCGCAGTCGCTGAGCACGCAGCGCGTTTCTAAAATTCCGAGCATGTTTACGGCTCGGCTGATCTGGCTTGTCGCGGCCCTCTGCTTACCCGGGCTGCTCCTTGGCGCATCTGCCCCGGAAGCGGAGCCCGTTGCGCGGGCGGCCGGGGTTTCCGTCGCCGCTCCGGCAGCGAATGAGCAGCGCGCCATTCGTCGCTTTCACGTCCGCGACGGCGACGATCGCACCAAGTTCCGGACCTACGCTCCGACGTTCTCGAAGTGGACGCCCGCCGTCATCCACTGGCGCTACAACGACGCCGGTCGCAACCCCGCGATCACTGGGGCAGCAACGGCAGCCGAGGCGGTGGCGAGCATTCAGGCGGCCATGAATACGTGGTCCTCGGTCTGCAATATTACGTTTGTCTATGACGGCACCACGAGCGCCACGCCAGGCACGCCGTTCGACGGCGTTTCCACGATCGGCTGGTATTCGGGCGCAGCGCCGACGACCGGCGTCACTACGATCGTCGGCGCCGGCAGCGGCGAGCCATATCCAATCGTTGAAGCGGACATCAAGCTTAACGCCGCCTGGAATCCATCGCTCGGCATGACGTTGCTGCACGAAGTGGGGCACATGCTCGGCTTGGATCACTCGGATGTATCGAACGTAATGATGTCAGGGCCGCCATTGACGGCATATTCCGCGGTCGGTACGCTCCAGCCAGACGACATTGCTGGGTGCGTTGCCCTTTACGGGCCACCGCCCACCATTTCCGGCACGATCACGCAGCCGGGCGGGGCGCCACTCGCCGGCGTGACGTTCTGTGCCGTACCGTCGGCTGGCGTGAGTTGCATACCCTCGAACGGGAGCGGGGTCTACACCTGCACCGTGCCCGCGGGCTGGACCGGCACCCTGCATTCGCCGATGGTGGCCGGTCTGCGCATCCCGCCGCAGCGCTTCCCGACGGGTGTGACCGGGGCGGAAACGCGCAACATCGCAGCGATCTCGGATGCGGCCTTCGCCTGCAATCTGGATGTCGACGACAACGGGCTGGTCGAGCCCGCTCGCGATGGTGTGGCCATTTTGCGCCGCATGTTGGGCCTTCCGGAGAGCGCTTTCTACGGGCTCTCGGGTGCCTGTGCCGCGCGAACCACGCCGTCTGCGCTGTTCACTGCTGCCGGAACAGGGAGCTTTGCCGTGACCGGCGCGTCACAGACCCGCGCTGCGAGCGACGGTGTGATCCTCGTCCGCGCGATGCTCGGTGCTACAGGTTCCGGCGCGACCGGCGGCGTAGGCTTTCAGCCAGACGCCACGCGGACGTCGTGGAGTGGTGCTGGCCAGATTCAGGACTGGCTCAACACGACATGCGGGTACGTCCATCAACCCATTCCCTGACCCGAAAGCTTCTTTTTTGCTTCGCCATCTCCCGATCCTCCTCAGGGGCGCGGTCGCTTGTCTCGTTGCGACCTTGTCAGCGACCTGGGCAGCACCGCCCCCCGACTCGGCCAAACGCGCTGCGGCCGATGCCGAGGTCGCCGGCCTGATCGTTCGTTACGCCCCTCCGGGCAAAGGGGCCGCGCTCGCTGCCCTCCCTGCTGCGGAGCGCGCCGCACGCATCGCGTCGGCGCTTGGCAACGGAGTTCAACGCCCGACCTTCCAGCGCGTCGATGCGCTCGGGCACGATGTGCTTCTGTTCGATAGAACACGCAGCTTGGCTGACGGGCTAGCACTCGCCGCTGCCGTGGCCCGGCTGCCCGGGGTCGAGGCCGCCTGGCCGAACCGGATCATGAGAACCCAGGCCGTGCCGCTCGATGCACAGTATGGCCTCCAGTGGGGCTTTGGATACACGCCCGGAACATCAGAGGGCGCCAACTTCGAGGCCGCCTGGAACGTGGCGCGTGGAGATCCATCACAGACGATCGGCGTGATCGACAGCGGCATCGCGCTCGGTCACCGGGAGTTCGTGGGGCGGCTGCGCGTCTCGGCCGAGTTCCCGAATGGTGGCTATGACTTCATGTCTTCGGCGATGCTTTCGGGCGACGGCGATGGTCGGGACGATGATCCGTCCCAGCTCCCGCACTCATGCGGGCACGGCACCCATGTAGCGGGGACGATCGGTGCCCGGACGGCCTTCGCGGCGAGCGAACCGGCAGAGGACGCAGCCGGCGGCGCACCGGCATCGAGGCTGTTGATTGCGCGGGGCCTCAACGCCACCGGGCTCGAATCAGACCTGATCGACGCCATGCTTTGGCTTGCCGGGGACCCGGTGCCCGGCGTTCCGCTGAATCCCCATCCTGTCCGGGTAATCAACATGAGCTTCGGCGGTAGCGGCGCCTGTGGCGCCTATCAACCGGCGTTCGACCGGCTGCTGGCACTGGGGGTCATCCCGGTCGCAGCAGCAGGCAACCAGTTCGGTGCCGATGCCGGGCAGTTCGCACCTGCGAATTGCCGCGGCGCGATTTCGGTGGCTGCGGCCGACAGCACGGGGTCGCTGGCCGGATTCAGCAACAAGGGCCCGAGCGTCACCCTGACCGCGCCGGGCGAAAGCATCCTCTCGGTGGGCGGCGAAACTGGCGGCGTCTGCTTGAAGAGCGGCACCTCGATGGCCGCGCCGCACGTAACGGCGGCGGTCGCGCTCATGCACGCGGTGAACCCAGCGCTCACCGTGGCGCAGACGATCCTCGGTCTGCGGGCCGGCGCGCGGGCGTTTCCCCCAGGCAGCAACTGCACGACCACGGACTGTGGCGCGGGGCTTCTCGACGCCCGGGGAGCGATCGACAGCGTACTGCCGAGCGCGAGTCCGCGAATCGGCGCGCAGCAAAAGTCGATCAGCGTGCGCGAAAACGATGGCAGCGCCACACTCACACTCTCGCGCATCGGCTCGCCTTCGGCAGCGCTCTCGGTGACGGTGACCGCGATCCCCGGCACGGCGGCTGCGGGTGTGGACTTCAACCCGCCGACATCGCCAGTCACGTGGGTGGCGGGCGACATGACCGACAAAACGGTGACTCTGCCGATTCTTCACCGGCCGGGGGAGCAGGGTGCGCGAACGCTCTCGCTCTCGCTGTCGTCCGGCTCCGCCTTCGTGGTCGCTCCGGGTGTGATACCGGTACGTATCACCGAGGTGGATTGTGCAAGCGTGACGCCAATCGCTGTGGGGCAGACGCTCACGGGGCACATCGGCGAGCCGGGCGAGACCTATTGCCGCGGCGGTGTGCGCGGGCCGGAATTCGACACCGTGCGCTACCGGTTCACGGGCAGCGCAGGGCAGGTGGTCTCGGTCGATCTCGTGAGCACGACACCCTCGAGCGCGGGTGTGCTCGACCCCTATGTCTACCTGCTCGATTCCGACAAGCGGGTGCTCGAGGAAAACGACGACATCACACCGGGGATCGTGCGCGATAGCCGGATTCGACGCTACGTGTTGCCCGCGAGCGGCGACTATTTCATCGACGTCACGACCTGGTCACCGACGCAGGACGCCCGGGGCACCTACAGCCTCCATCTCTACGGCTGCGGCGACTACGCTCCAGGCGCGCACTGCAATGTCGACGTGGACGGCGATCAGGCCTTCGACCGGATCGACGCCCAACTGGTGCTCCGACATCTCTTCGGCCTTTCGCCGACCGCACTCCGCGAGGGACTCACGACCCCGGACGCCTGCGTGACGCGCACCGATGCCGCGCTTGCGGCCTTCATCGAGACCCTGCGCGCTCCGGTCGCGGCGCTCGGTAACCTGGCCGCGCTCGATCTGGATGGCAACGGCCGCGTCGAGGCGTTGACCGACGGGCTCATGCTGCTTCGCGTGACCTTGGGGTTGACCGGTACTGCGGTGACGGCCAACGCGCTCGGAGAGACGCCGACGCGCAGCGACTGGGCCGCGATCCGCGCGTATCTCAACAGCCAGTGCGGCTTGAGCTTGCCTTGAACATGTCCTGAACTGTCGCCGGTCCGTCGCCGGAAGTGGCATCCGATTGGGGAAAATCCGGGGCATGGATGTTCTGAACCTTTCGCCCCGCCGCCGTGTGCGCGGCACCCTCCGTCTGCCCGGCTCGAAAAGCATCTCCAACCGGGCGCTGCTGCTTGCCGCACTCGCCGAGGGCGAGACGCACCTCGCCGGACTGCTCGACTCAGACGACACGCGGGTGATGCGGGAGGCGCTCGCCCAGCTCGCGGTCGGGCTCCGCGGCACGCCCGAGGCAGGCCTCACCGTCCTCGGCGTGAGTGAGGGGTTCCCGGTGAGCGTGGCGGATCTCTTCGTCGGCAACGCGGGCACCGCCGCGCGCTCGCTGGTGGCTACACTCGCGCTCACTGCCCGCCCGGGGGCGCGCTACACGGTCGATGGCGTGCCACGGATGCGCGAGCGGCCGATCGGCGATCTGGTCGATGCGCTCGCTGCGATCGGCGCGCGCATCGGCTACCTCGGTGTACCAGGCTTCCCGCCGCTTGCGATCGATGGCGGGTCGATCGACCTCACTCGCCCGATCCCGATCCGCGGCGAGGTCTCCTCACAATTTCTGACCGGGCTTCTGCTCGCACTGCCGCCCGTGACGGCCGCGGCAGACCGCGCTGCGGAGATCGTGGTCACGGGTGAACTGATCTCGAAGCCGTATGTGGAGATCACGCTCGCCATGATGCGCGCCTTCGGTGTGGCCGTCGCTCGCGAGGGTTGGCAGCGCTTCACCGTGCCGCCCGAACGCTACCGCTCGCCAGGGGCTTATGTCGTGGAGGGCGATGCGTCTTCGGCGTCCTATTTCCTCGCGGCGGGTGCGATCGCCGGCGGGCCGGTGCGCGTCGAAGGGGTGGGGCGCGGGGCGCTTCAGGGCGATGTGGCGTTCGCGAATGTGCTCGAGGCGATGGGGGCGCGGATCACCTGGGAGGCGCATGCGATCACGGCCGAGGGCCCGCCGGAGGGACACCTGAAGCCGATCGACGCCGACCTCAATCACATCCCGGATGCGGCGATGACGCTCGGCGTGGCTGCGCTCTTCGCCGACGGGCCATCGCGGCTTCGCAACATCGGAAGCTGGCGCGTGAAAGAGACCGACCGCATCGCTGCCATGGCCACCGAACTCCGCAAGCTCGGCGCCACGGTGGAGGAGGGGGCAGATGAGCTACACATCACGCCGCCTGCACGGCTCACGCCAGGGACGGCCATCGACACCTACGACGATCACCGAATGGCGATGTGCTTTTCGCTGGCGAGTCTCGGGCCGCGGGGCGTGCCCGTTGCGATCAACGACCCGGGTTGCGTAGCCAAGACATTCCCCGACTACTTCCGGGCCTTCGCCGAGCTTTCCGGGGACGCGCAATGAGCGCGCAGCAGCAGGCTCCCGTCCTTGCGATCGACGGCCCGACCGCCTCGGGCAAGGGGACGGTCTGCCGGCTGCTCGCCGCACGGCTCGGGTTTCACTTGCTCGATTCCGGGGCGATCTATCGGGCGTTTGCGCTCGCAGTCGCCGATCGATCAATAGAAGATCACGAAATCAGTCGTTTGCAAGAGGAAGCTCAAGCGCTTTCTCTGGAATTTCGAGGTGACCGCGTGTGGCTGGATGGTCGTGATGCGACTGAAGCGATCCGCGCCGAGGCGGTTGGGATGCGCGCGTCCCGACTGTCGGCCCTGCCGGAAGTGCGCTCGGCCCTGCTCGCACGACAGCGGGCTTTTGCCCGCCCCCCCGGACTCGTGGCCGACGGGCGTGACATGGGCACGGTGGTCTTTACGGAGGCGAGGCTCAAGGTCTTTCTGACCGCAACGGTCGATGTCCGCGCCGCCCGGCGCGCTGTCCAGCGGCCGGGCGAGGATCCTTCCGCCATCGCCGAGGCGATCCGTGCCCGCGACCGGCAGGACCGTGAACGCGCCGTCGCGCCGCTACGGCCGGCGGCGGATTCGATCATGCTCGACAACGCGGGGCACGTACCCGGGCGCACGGTCGAGGTGGTGCTCGCGCTCTGGCGTCAACAGGTCAAAGCGCAGGGTTGAACTCGTGCTGGCAGTGTGTGCGTGCAGCGCCGGGGGATCACCGCGCCCGAACGATCGCCTCAGGCATGCCAAAAAAGGCGTAAAGGTCTGATTGAAAAGGCGATTTCAGGTACACTCCAGCCTCCGTCGCGGCATGGATTCGTCCAGTCTGCGGCGATGCCTAGCCGCGTCCGCGCGGCCGGCCGGCCGGAAGCCCCGACGGTCCCCGCACGGACGAATCCATTTGCAACCCTCAGCCTCTACTCCATGGCAATCCCGCCTTGGCGAGAGCCCCTACGAAAGTCTCTGATGTCTCAACCCAACGAATCCTTCGCCCAGATGTTCGAAGAGTCGCTCTCCCGCCAGGAGATGCGCACGGGCGAGGTCATCACCGCCGAGGTGGTGCGTGTCGACTACAACGTGGTCGTCGTCAATGCCGGTCTCAAGAGCGAGGCCTACGTTCCGATCGAAGAATTCAAGAATGACCGCGGCGAGATCGATGTCAAGCCCGGTGATCTGATCGAGGTTGCCATCGACGCCGTCGAGAACGGCTATGGCGAGACCAAGCTCTCGCGCGATCGCGCCAAGCGTCTCGCCTCGTGGTACTACCTCGAAAACGCAATGAACCACGGCGAAATCGTCACCGGCATGGTGGTCGGCAAGGTCAAGGGCGGGCTCACCGTCATGACTCACGGTGTGCGTGCTTTCCTGCCGGGCTCGCTGGTCGACATGCGCCCGATCAAGGACACGACCCCCTACGAGGGTAAGGAACTCGAGTTCAAGGTCATCAAGCTCGACAAGAAGCGCAACAACGTCGTCGTGAGCCGCCGCGCGGTACTCGAAGTATCGATGGGCGCCGAGCGCGAAAAGCTGCTTGCCACGCTTCAGGAAGGCGCGATCGTCACGGGCACGGTCAAGAACATCACCGACTACGGTGCGTTCGTCGATCTGGGCGGCATCGATGGTCTGCTGCACATCACCGACTTGGCCTGGCGTCGCGTCAAGCACCCGTCAGAGGTGCTCTCGGTCGGACAGGAAGTCACCGCCAAGGTGCTCAAGTTCGACCAGGAGAAGAATCGCGTCTCCCTCGGCTTGAAGCAACTCGGTGATGATCCGTGGGTCGGGCTGTCGCGTCGCTACCCGCAGGGCACGCGCCTGTTCGGCAAGGTCACCAACATCACCGACTACGGTGCATTCGTCGAGATCGACGCTGGTATCGAGGGCCTCGTCCACGTCTCCGAAATGGACTGGACCAACAAGAACGTGAGCCCGTCGAAGGTCGTTTCGCTCGGCGACGAAGTCGAGGTCATGATCCTAGAGATCGACGAGGACCGTCGCCGCATCTCGCTCGGCATCAAGCAGTGCCTGCCCAACCCGTGGGACGAGTTCGCCGCGAACTACAAGAAGGGCGACAAAGTCTCCGGCGCCATCAAGTCGATTACCGACTTTGGCGTGTTCATCGGCCTGCCCGGCGGCATCGACGGACTGATCCACCTGTCTGACCTCTCGTGGACGGTGCCCGGCGAGCAGGCGGTGCGCGAGTTCAAGAAAGGGCAGGAGGTCGAGGCGGTCGTGCTCGGGATCGACATCGAGCGCGAGCGCATCTCGCTTGGCATCAAGCAGCTCGACGGCGATCCGTTCAGCAACTACGTGGCCATGAACGACAAGGGTGCCATCGTGAGCGGCACGGTCAAGTCGGTGGACGCCAAGGGTGCAGTCATCGCGCTGACCGACGAAGTCGAAGGCTACCTCCGCGTTTCCGAGATCGCGCGTGAGCGCGTCGAGGACGCGTCGCACCGCCTGAAGGTGGGTGACAAGGTCGAGGCGATGATCATCAACGTCGATCGCAAGACGCGCAACATCAGCCTGTCGATCAAGGCCAAGGAAAACGCGGAAGAGGCTGAAGCCATCCGCGCCCACAGCAACGACTCGACGCCGACGGCCTCCGGCCTCGCCAGCCTCGGTGCGCTGCTCAAGGCCAAGCAGGACAGCCACAAGTCCGAGTGATCGGACGGCATGCCGCTGCCTTCGCCTCGCGCGCTGGCAGCGGTCTTCCTCGGGCCCATCCTTCGGCGTGGTCCCCGGGAAGCTGGCAGCTGCCCACGAAGCAACCCGAGGAAAGGGTTTCCCAACGTGACACGATCCGGATTGGTCGCGCGGCTCGCGCTCCGATTTCCGCACCTGACTGCGCAAGACAACGAATTTGCCGTGCGCCTGATTCTCGATGCCATCGGCGATGCCCTCGCCGAGGGTTCGCGCGTCGAGGTGCGTGGGTTCGGCAGCTTTGCACTCTCGCATCGTCCCTCGCGCATCGGCCGCAATCCGAAGTCGGGTGAGCGCGTCGTGGTGCCTGCACGCCACATTCCACACTTCAAGGCGGGCAAGGAACTGCGCGAGCGTGTCGACGTCGCGAACGCCCGCCGCGAAGCCCAGCCCAGGGCCGAGACGCGGACGCCATCGCCATCCTCCGCGACCGAGGCGACGCGCTGAGGGTAAAGCTGACATGACCACCGGCATCGATGCGTGGTGGCTGCTGCTGCCGCTTGCCTTTTTTGCGCTCGGCTGGTTTGCTGCGCGGATCGACATCCGTTACGTCCTCCGCGAAGCTCGCTCGCTGCCAGCGCAGTATTTCCGTGGCCTGAACTACCTGCTCCGGCAGGAGCAGGACAAGGCGGTCGAAAGCTTTGTCGACATTTCGCGCAGGGATCCGCACGCGCTCGACCTGCAGCTCGCGCTGGGCAGCCTCTTTCGGCAGCAGGGCAAGATTGCCGAAGCCACGCGCATCCATCGGTCGATGGTCGATCGGCACGATGTACCCAAGGAGAAGCGCGAACTCGCCCAGTTCGAACTCGCGCAGGACTATCACGCGGCCGGTCTCTTCGACCGGGCCGAGGCGGTCTACGAGTCACTGCGCGGCACCGCCTACGAGGCCGAAGCCGAGGCCAAGCTCGCGAGCGTGCTCGAACAGGAGAAGGAATGGGCGAAAGCGGTACGCGCTCGTGAGCGGGTCGAAAGACTGACGGGCGCGCCCCAGGGGGCGATCCTTGCCAACTACCGCTGCGAGGAGGCGGAAGCCGCACTGCTGAGGGGCGACCGCGCGGCGATGGAGACCGCACTGGCCCAGGCGCTCAGCCATAACCGGAATTCCGGCCGTGTACGGCTTCTGCGGCTGCGTGCTGCCGTCAAGGCGCAGGACTGGGCTACGGCGGAGGCAGCGCTCCTCGACCTGGAGCGGGTTCAGCCGGAGCTGATCGTACTCGTCGCGGATGAAATGGAGACGCTTTACAGCGCGCTTGGTCAACCCGGGCGTTGGCTTGACCAACTCTCCGCGGTCCAGTCCGAGACGCGGAGCAGCCTCGGACTGACACGCCTGATCGACGCCTCGCTCAAGGTAGAGGGGAGGGCCGCGGCGCTTGAGCGGCTGAAACGCGCCCTTGCCGACCAGCCGTCTGCCCGCGAGGCCGCCCGTTGGCTGGAACTCGAGGCGGAACTCCACGGTGAACCCGCCGCGAAGACGATGCGCGAGGTGGCGAATCTGCTCCGGCGCGCGACCGATCGAACCCCGGGCTTCCATTGCCGGAATTGCGGTTTTCAGGCCCCGCGCTACTACTGGAAGTGTCCCGGATGCAATCAATGGGATCGCTTCACCACGACTCCGTTGTCCTGATCCTCATCCAAATTATCAAAAACAGGTCGTAAGCTGCTGTAATGAAAGAGAAACTTTCTTTCAAGACAGGCTTCGTCTGTCGTGACTGTGGAGCCACATCGGCCAAGTGGCAAGGGCAGTGTCCGGGCTGCTCGGCGTGGAACACCCTCGAGGAAACCCGCCTGCCCAGCGGTACTGCGCAGTCGGTCAAGGCTCGCGGCGGCGTCATCCGGAGCAGTAGCGTTGGCCGTACCCCCCTGGCGGCCGTCTCGGTCGAAGCGACGCGACGCTGGTCGTCCGGGCTAAATGAACTGGATCGTGTGCTCGGCGGTGGCCTGGTGCCGGGTGCAGTGATTCTGGTGGGCGGCGATCCCGGGATCGGGAAATCGACCTTGATGCTGCAGGTTCTCTCCGCCATCAGCCAAGGACGATCGGCGCTATACGTCTCCGGGGAAGAGTCTGCAGCACAAGTCGCCCAGCGCGCAGGGCGACTCGGACTGCCGCTCGATGCGTTGCACCTGCTTGGCGAGACGTCGCTCGAGGCCATTCTCGATGACGTGGCTCGACACCCGGTTGACGTACTTGTCGTGGATTCCATCCAGACGCTCTACACGGAGAGCCTGGGTTCGGCGCCCGGATCGGTCGTCCAAGTACGGGAGTGCGCAGCCAGCCTCGTTCGTGCGGCCAAAGCCTCGGCCATGGCCGTCATCATCGTGGGTCACGTCACGAAGGAAGGTGCGATCGCGGGGCCACGGGTGCTTGAACACCTGGTCGATACGGTCGTCTACTTCGAAGGCGAACCCGGCTCGTCGATCCGTGTGCTTCGAGCCCTCAAGAACCGCTTCGGCCCGACCAACGAGATCGGTGTTTTCGCGATGGGCGAGACCGGGTTGCGTCCGGTGCCCAATCCCTCCGCGTTGTTCATGGCGCAGCACGACCGTGCCGGTGCGGGCGCAGTCCTGTTCGCCGCCATAGAAGGCTCGAGGCCGCTGCTCATCCAGGTCCAGGCGCTTGTCGACCGATCAGCGGGTACGCCGCGACGTGTCTGCACCGGTTTCGACAGCCAGCGTCTGGCCATGCTTCTGGCTGTCATGAACAGGCATATCGGCCTCGAGTTGGGCGGCTACGACGTGTTCGTCAACGTGGTTGGCGGACTCCGCGTGACCGAACCCGCGGCCGATCTCGCCATCGTCCTGGCCGTCTGGTCGTCATTGACCATGCGATCCTTGCCTCAGGGGCTTGCCACGTTCGGCGAGGTGGGCCTCGGTGGCGAGGTTCGTCCGGTCGTGGGTGGCATGCTGCGACTCGGCGAGGCCGACAAACTGGGCGTTACCCATGTTATTGGTGCCGGGAGTGGCGCACGAGCGCAGTCCCAGCTTCAACGGACTCAGTACGCGGTCGTTCGCACCGTGGGTGAGGCGCTGGACGCCGTCAAGGCGTTGGCTTGATGTTGGCGTAATCGCGACCGTTCCGTTCGCACGCTCTGGCCACGAGGTTTACCCGCACACTCCGCAATCTCGGCTATTTGTATTGGAATTTGTATTATGTTAAACAAGAAATGGATAGAATTTCCCTGTTGTCCGGCTAAAGATGTCCGCGCCTCGAACACGAGCCTGCAAGCGCGATACCCAACGCTACACTCAGTGTGGAAACCCGATTGAATCCGGGGACGACCACAAGCATGTCTGAGACTCATCCCCCACCGAGGCTCACAGAAGTCCAAGCGCTTCGTCTCGCGGTGGAACGCGTTCAACCCGGCGATCAAGCCGCCGTTCTGCGCGCTCTCTGTCATCCGGGCTGGGCGTCGCTGGAAAGCGTCTACTGGAATGCCTCCCACCCCATCACAGGCGCTCCTCGTCAAGCCTTCCACGACTATCGTGAACTGAGCCTCGCGCTATGGACACGCCTCGGTGTGGGAACCGTGGAGCCGATGACGGTGTACCGCCAGTCATTGAACTCCCCGACAGTCATCGATACGATGCTTCGGATTCTCGGACGAATCTACGCGGGCTGCAATCTGGCCTACAGCCCTGCCCCCCCCGGCTATTGGCGGACCGTGTACGCCATCACGGGCTTCGTTGTTGCCCAGTGCCGGGACGGCGAGACGACCTATGAATCGCGACGGAATTTGTGCCTTCAACTCTGGTTGATGGCTTGGCTGAATCCGTTTTCGCTTGTCGCGGGACGACTGCCGATTGCCGTCCGGCTGGTGGGGTTGCTGTCAAAGTCATGCAGCTATTCACTCACTCCGCCAACTCATGCAGGTTCAGGGCTCGCCGCTGCCGACCTGGCAGACGATCGCGGACCCATACCCTTCAGTCGGTTGCCTCTCGATTGGTCACCGCAGCTGCCGTTGTATGTCAATGCGCAGAGCGCCGCCTACGCGATCGAGACTTTGCAGGCTTCGGCGGCCTCGGTGCAGGCTGGAGATGCGTACGAAATGTTGCTGGCCGCGGGTCAGGCCGCAGGGCTGACAGCGTCCGAAGTCCGCGATTTCGTCAAGCGGGCACTGCGGGAGTTCGGCCATACCCATTCGCGCTCGATCCCGCGGCTTCCCTCCGAGGGCACCGTCTCCACCTCGGTCGGCATGATCGATTCCTGGAGCGTTCTGCAGGAGCATTCGCTGCGAACGCGGCCGGGTCGCGGCCCATCCGCACCCTTGCTGACGGCCGAACTGGTCAACCACAGTGCGGGCGGCTTTCTCCTGCGCTACCGCGGCATTCCCTCCTGCCTTCGAGCAGGTGCCCTCCTCTCGATGCGCTGCACCGACGCCGAGCCGTGGACCTTGTGCGCCATTCGTTGGCTGCAGGACAACGGATCGGAGGTGCTTACGGGCGTGGAGGTTCTCAGCAACTATCCTAGTTCGACCCAAGCGACGAGCGAAGGTGATACCACGCAGGTTCCTGTCATTCATCTCGACGCCGAGGATGGACGGTCGGTCTATCTCCCGTTGGGATACGCTGACCCCGGGAACGTTTGCCAAATCACGGTGAGCAGGGAAATGTGGGTACTGTCGGCTGTCCAGGAACTGGGCGACGATTGGGAGATGCGGACCGTGCTGGATACTCTTTTGGTCTAAGGAACCTCTGCGTGGCAGCCTGCACGGCTGCATCGTCTCCTTGCGCGGTGCTTACTCCCTCGCCCGACTCCTTGTCGTGTCTCGGTCGCTGCGCTCGGAGAACCTTGCGCACTATCTCGCTTGCTGCGCTAGGCAGAGATCTCCGAGTCGACGCAAAGACGTTTCAGCCGGCGACGAAATTTCCTCGGGACGCTTCGACAGCCCAGCGCACGCTCTGCAAATTCGATACAGGCCTCACATCGCCCCGTGTGCGCAGCCGCCTGCGCAGCGATCAAAAGTGGCTTCCATGTGCGGGCAGCGTTGTCGTACATCGCGGTGCCCAGAGGTACAGGACACGCCAATGCGGCCTGCGCGAGTGAGATGGCTTCATCGTACTGACCTTGGTCGAGAGCAATTTCCGCGAGTGCCACCAGTGGCTCGGCTCGTTGTCCTGCTGACCGCTCGATCAGCTGCGCAGCCAAAACCGATGCGTCCGCGCGTGACGCATGGAGACGCGTCATCAGGACTCTCAATTCTCCCCAGCTTGCTTGAAATTGATCGTCACCTGCCACGGCGCACCTCGACGCCGCTAGGTATTCATCGCGCGCATGCTCGAGTCGCCCTGCAGCCTCCAGGGTCCTCGCCCGAAAATAGGTGCGCCGGAAGTCATTCCCCGGTTCACGTTGAAGCAACTCGAGATCCCGCGCAGCCCAGTCAGGCGAGTTTCTCCGAGCCCCGTCATTTCGATAGCGTATCTTCAGCCTTCGAGGGTCAACAATCGTGACGGCAGCGTCATCTACGACGGTAAGGTATTCATGCAGCCTTCCCTTCCAGGCTATGCCCTCGTCCATTCGTGCAGCGAGCGTCTTCAAGTAGAAATACCCCTCATCCTCCGCATAGCACGACACCACCCGACAAGTCGGGCCGAGCGTCGCGAGCGCCTGGCCGAGATCTCCAACCAGGGTCTCGTCAGCGTCGATCGTCAGAAACCAGGCATGGCCCGGCTGCCGGATGAGGCCACGAGCAAGCGAAAGCGCTTCATTCCTGTGCCTGGCAAAGTCGCCGGTCCATTCCGATGAGACATATTGGCCCACATGGTTCCCAAGCGTTGCCAGCGCCGTTGAACGGGTTTCGTCCGTACTTCCGGTATCAACGATCACGTAGCCGCTGATGTACCTCTGAACACTGCGCAAGCAGCGCCTGATGATCGTCGCTTCGTTGCGGATGATCATCGTGAGCCAGACTTCAGGCTTCACGCTCGGCTCAGAGGACGACAGATGTGCTCACGAGTGTCGGCCGTTCGGTCGCGCTCATCGGTTGGGGCCTCGGTTCCCTGAGCGAATTGCTATAGTCGAAACACTAACCCACTGGTCTGCTGTCAATATGCCAATCTGCCGCACTTCCATCACGTCGATTCTCGTTGCATCGGCTTCTGTCGTGGCCCAGGCTCAGGCGGCATCGTCCACTGCGTCCACCCAACCCGCGGCGTCGGTGGATTGTTCGACCGTCATGGGTCGTCAACGAACGCCGGAAGCCTGCGCGGCACAGGACGAACGTCGTCGACGGGGTCTGTCGACGCCGTCAGTCAGCGGCGCGACCACAGGGAGAGGCGTCGCTACGACACAGCCTGTGGCAACAAGTGCAGTCAAGGGTGACGCCACGGCCATCGAAGGCAGCATTGCGCCGTCACCGATTCCCCGCCGCTGATCGAAATTCAGCATCTTCCTCAACTTGCTCGTCGGCACGGTGCTGCGGGCTGGTCAACGTCCCCAGCACTCCTCGACGGTTTCGGTAGAAGAGGTTGTGCCCTTCACGCCGAGCTGATTGATGGTCAGACTGCCACACTTCCGAGGCGCCCAGCCGCTCTTCGGTACTGCAGAAAGAACGTAGGCTTTCTCCGTCACGCCACTTGCGGAGATGTTGTACCAAGCCGCACCCTCTTTCGGCGATTTACTGAGTGCTGCCGGCAGCGTCGCGCCGACATACGTTCCCGATTGCGAGAAGTAGCGCTCCATGTATTGAGCAGCCTCGAGTAGCACCGCTTTCGCGTCGTTCCGTCGCCCACGCTCAACGTGCTCGACATACGAGGGATAGGCAATCGCGGCAAGGATGCCAACGATCGCAACCGTGATCATGAGTTCGATCAGGGTGAAACCCCATGTGGCGGGGAGAGACTTGTTGCGCATCATGGTCGAACCTGCATTTACTGGACGAGACGCCAGCTGCGGCGCCCAAGCACATTTTTGAACTTGATCTCCGCGGCCGTCGTGCCACGCGCGGTCAACGCCGTTGCCGCGCTACCCCCCGTGACAGTCACCACGCTCACAGGGTCGGTGATGCGTACCCCTGACACAACGCGGCCGCTGCTTTTGTCACTGTCGTTGACGACGTCGTCACCGTTTACGTCAAAGACGGAGATAGGTGGCTCGTTGCCTGTGAACGGATTGAGAGCAAGAAGCGTTCCGTCTTGGGTGAGGATGCATGGGTCGGTTGAGTCTGCAACCAAGGTTGAGATCAACGACACGCCGAATACGGTGACAACCGGTGCCACGACCCGCTCGCCCGGTAGCGTCAAATCGATTCGCCAACCACGCGACCCCGACGCCCACCAGTTTCCAGCGCCGGTAATGAATCGGTTCGTTCCCGAGTCGCTAAGGGTTCCAACGGCCAGCGAGCTGCGCGTGAGGCTGTTCCAGCGCGATCGATCCCAGATGCCATAGAGGGTTTGTTGATCACGGTTCGCTGGGTCCGTCGTCTCAAAGAACTTCCCGGTGCCGAAGATCAAGACGTCGCCACCTTCGACGAACGGAACGATACTTGGCTCGGATGTGATGGGCTGCCGCCGTCCGGACACCTCGGCGGTGAACAGCGGCGCGCGGGCATAGGCCACAGCCACGCTTGCTGCCGTGTTGGATGTTACTGTTGGCGCGAAATCGAACTTCCACAAGTTACCATTGAGATCGCCCGCCCAGGCGGCACGAGCGATGCCATTCGTCAGCGCAATTGCGGGCGTGCCCAAACCATTTTTCACGCCTTGGTCGGGCACCGTGAGCTTCGCGTCAGAGCCGATCGAGATCGGTGATGGCGCCGATGCAGACAGATCGAGCAGGAAAAGGCGCGCGACCGTCACCGTGGTGGCTCCGCTCGGGCGCGCACTTTCGTAGCCATTGGCCACGACAACGACCCACTTTCCATCGGCAAGTCGTACAACCTGCGGACGACCCAACACGTATCCGAGGTCTGGGTGGGTGAACTCCCATAGCACCTTTGGAGACGTCTGATTGGTGACATCGATGGCGACGATCGACTTGGCGCCAGCACCCATCGTTGCGACGAGGACGGTTTTCCAGGAACCTCCCCAATAGGCGTCGGCAACTGTTAGCTGACCATCCACGAAGTACCGGTGCGTATAAGCGGGATCGACGAGCCGCCAGACCTCGCCTTGCAGCGCGCGCGGGAGGTAGGCCCAGCGTTCAACACCAGTCTCACCGTCGAAAGCATGAAGAAGCCCGTCATTTGCCCCAACGTAGACGGTCTTCGCCGTGCCTTTGGCGGCCACGAAGGCAGGGTAACTTGCAGCTTCTGGGAGGTTGGTGAAGTTGCCCCAGCCGAAGTCGGTCGGCCCCTGATACACGGGCGACGAATTGACGATGTCACCGAGCAAGTTTTGTCGATTACGTAACTTGCCACCCCGACGAATTTCAAGGCTTCGATCGCCCAGGATATACATCGCAACCTGATCTGCAGTCTCATTGAGTCGAGCCGTGGCTGAGGCCGATGGCCCCAGTTTGGCGATCAGGTAGGTGTCAAGAAGCGTCTGTACCGCGGCCGGCGCGAGTTGCGTACGCAGCGTTGCATCGAGATTGGCCGGAAGGAAACGCGCAGTCAGGTCGGTCCCGATCGGCGTGTAGATGACACGGGTAGACGTTTTAGCCGCCGAGTCGACGGTGCCGAAGCTCGCATTGTTGACGGTCCACCACGGCGAGAACGTGTTGCTGCTGAGGTTGTAACGACGCGCCGAGAGGGTTCCCTCCCACACAGTCGAACCCGCTACTGGCCCGGTGTCTTCCGGTGTGGCGTCGGCGACAGTGAGCCGTCGCGTGAGATAGCCCGGTAGATAAATCCCACTTTCGGACCGCAACGAGCTGCCGCTCACCGCGGCTGTGGTTGTCGGCGCAGCATCGTTCTGGATTTGCGTGAATGCCGCGTTAAGCTGGGCGCGCAGACGGATGGGATCATTGACGAAGAAGTACCCAGGTACCGTGGCCGAGCCGCCCACGATCGTCTCTGTAGCTGGTGTGAAAGCGCCGTCGGAGCTGACACCCGGACCGCCCCATTTGGCTGCATAAAACAGCGGATCGCGCGGGATATTGGCGTCCCTGGCTGTTGCTGCGGACGCAATCGTAAACGTCCTGTCGTAGGTGAAACCCAGCCCGCCCGCGCACTTCCCGGGTCCGAACGAGTGGGCGGCATCATTTAGGGGCGATGTTCGGCAACCGCCGTCCACATCACGTACGCCAAGATACGATCCATCTTGCGTCGTACCCTGGATGACAAAGCCCATGTGCTGGTCGATGCAACCCGCGGCGTACTCCGAGGTGATGCGGATGCGCAATTGGCCTGTTGCTGTGACTTCGAAGGTGTAGTTGGCGATCGCATCCATATCGCTGTCGGTGCCCTCGATGTTGTCTTCATAGCTCACCCTGAAGCGACCCCACGGGCGACCGCCATTGATCGATGAGTCGGTCGCGAAGCCTGGAAGGTTGACGATCCGGTCGATGAAGAACGCGGCAATGCGATTCTGCATTGGGCTTGTCACACCAACAATGAAGTCGCCATAGTTACAGCCGCCGACACTCTGTGCAAACGGCAGGAGTGACACAGTCGAATCGCCGACCTTGAAAGACAGCTTGGGCAGAGGAGCCGAGAACGCGATGGAGTATGTCGTTACATTCTGTTGCCCTGGTACGCTATTCACGTCGGTGACTTTACCGTACCGCGCGACGGACGCAGCGTAGTAACTGCCCTGCCGAGTCGGCTCACCGGGAGCGAGCCCGCGAATTCGGCCGAGCGATGTCACGTTCTTTGCGGAGGGGGTCCGGTCAGCTACGGGTGTGTTGTCAAGGCTCTCTCCGATGAAATAGCGCCCCGAAATGCCTTCCGCAGCCGAAATGCTTGCCGCAATCGAGGCGACGTTCAAGCCCGATAGCGTGCCCGGCGTGGCTGGTGCCGAGAACGCACCGAAAGCGCTTCCAGGCAGCTGGTCGCTGTCATAGCTTGGGTAGACGTCGCTGAACACCATCTGAATCGGTTTCGCGCAATAAGGGAACCCGCCCTCGGCCGCCGGACGGTAAGGGTTGAGCCAAGAAGCCTTGCGTAAACCCAGCTTACTGTCGACCGAACCCGCGTCGGTGTAGTCGTAATCCGGCGTGGGGCCAGATCCACCCCCGAAATATCGCAGCCCTTCATACATCATCTCGGCCGTCGGGGAACCGAAATCCTTGCAATTCCCAGCCAAGCAGCCCGAGGGATACTTTGGCCCCCATTGCGCGATACGAAGCCGATCAAGGTGATAGACGATCCCCTGGATTGCCGTATTGAAAGTACCGTTGGGATTCACTTCCGTATCAAAGAAGGCGATGTTGCGCCGGAGCACCCCGCCGGCGCGCTGATTCTGGTAAGACCCTGTGAGCAGCCCAAAGGCAATCGAACGGTTCTCGCCGAAATCGTGAAGCACACCGGTCGGTTTATAGGTTGTCACACCGCCTACGACATAGGCTTTACACTCGGATTCGAGCGGGAGCGTTGGTACACAAGCCTCTACCCGAACGACATAGTCGACTGGTGACACGGTCGCACCGCTCCCATCAAGCTTTGTGTCAGCAACAGGTCCCTCTTTGGCAACCCAATTCCAGATACGCTCGGTTCGAT
>CALDYQ010000085.1 GCA_937944385.1 uncultured Burkholderiales bacterium
AACACGTTCTTCGCCAGGTCCAGACCGATGGTGGCGATCGTCATGTCCAGCCTCCTATGCCGAGTCGGGCAACAGCGCCCGATCGGAATCTTGCGCCGCAGCAGCGGCGGCGGCCGAGAAAGGGGGCGTCCATTCCAGTAAGTCTCCGAGGCGCCTCACACACAGAAATTCGGACACCCCCCGAGACCTCGCCGTTGGGGGCGACCTCGTGAAATGTCCGGGCTAGCCGCCCCTGGTCCGACGCGCGCGTCATCGACCCGCTCCGCAAATTCGGCGATGAGCAAAACCACTGCCCAGACAGAATCAGGCGGCGATGCCGCAGGTTGCTCCGCTGCGCCGACAGGTCGGCTGCGCTGCGCGCTGTGGACAACTCGCCTGCCCACCGCCGCGATCAACCCGCGGCCGTGGACAGCCGCCCTGCGGGCGGTGCGCGAGTTGCCCACAGCCCACGAGGTCGCGGCTGCCCCGTGGACAACCGCACGCGCGCTGGCGCTCGCGTCCGGTTGCCCACCGTGCAGCCGCCTCACCCAGTTTGATTCACCCCACCGGCTGACCGAGCCGGGCCTGAAGCGGTGCCTTCTCGCGGGCATCCCGCTCGACCGGTGTCAACCACCCCACGGAGGACGCCATGCGCTGACACCCCCATCATTTGCCTACACTTCAAGCCTGCGCAACACCGACGCTGCGGCGCCCCGTCACGATCGCCAAGGTCGGCGGTCACGATGCCGGAATCGCCGGTCACGATGAACCGAATTGCGCGCTCACGTTGCGCCGAAACGCGCGGTCACATTCGCCGAAATACGCACCTGGGGACACAGACATATTGTGAATCGAAAAAAATACAGTTTCTCGGGATTTTCCCCTTCCCTGTTTGATGGGTGGAGTTGGCGTCGGCCTGAACGTTCGTAAGCGTCCGCTCGCCGCCGTCAAGGTGCGGCGAGCGGACGCTTTCCGACTGCCGGCCGATCCGCCGTTCGCATACGCCAGAAGGGGCCGGTTGATCGGTTGCGTGACCCAGGAACAATGGCCCTTCCGCTTGGGCTGAAGGGCTCGCAGATTGAGGGATCGGCCCCGCTCGCGGGGACAGCTGCTGCATTGCGTACAGTTAGGTCATCGCCAGCGCTGTGGGACGACAAACGTGGCGGCAGCCTTGACCTTCGGATGTCGGTTAAGCCATCGGCGGCCATAGCCAAGCCAAGGGAGGAGGCGAAGGGCGAGCAGGCGTCCCAGCTCCACTAGAAACGGCGGGCGATCGCCCGTTGCTGCCGGCAGCGCGCGGTCGGGAAAATCTTTGGTGCGCGACGCGCCTTCCCGCACGCGTCGTGTTGCCTCAAGGAAGGCTCGGCCGTGCCGCTGGTCTGGCTCTAGGTGGCAGCCTTCCGCCCACTCATTCCAGGCATTGATGAACACCAGTCGTTCTCCGAGTGGCCGCTCTGCTTCGGTTCGCCGGCAGGCTTCGGTAAGCCAGTGTTCGAAGTTGGCCGGGGTGCCGTTTAGGAACATGACTGCTCGCGAGCCGCGGCGGGGTGTGTTGTCCCACGATGGAAAGACCGTACGAAAAACCCGCCTTTGGGCATAGTCGCGCGCCAACGCTAGTTCTGCCGCTTCCGCGTACTGAAAAACCAGGCCGGTGAAGGGATCAAAGAACGGAATGTCCGGGTTGTAAACGGGCGCCTGCACATTGTGCGGCGGAAACTCGACTCCGCTGTCGAAGCCGAACCGTTCGACGTCGTCGTTGCCGAAAACAAGGGCGCCGCAGATATGCAGTTCACCAAGTCCACGCTCGCTGCAGTAGCGTCTCCAGACCTCGGCGCTGCGGCGGGCATTGGGCATAGACTGCGGCTGGTAGACGATCAGGAAAGGGCGGCCGTCGACATGCAGGTAGCGCGGATCGCGAAGAAACGGTTCGATGTCGCGGATGAAAGCGAGGTCATCCTCAGGCCTGTACTTCTGCTCGATCAGGATCTGACGGTCTCGCCCGTCCCAGCGTCGAGTCCAGGATTCGTTGGCCCAGCACAGGCAAAACGGCATGTCGCTGTCTGGATCAGCGAGCATGTCGTCTAGTGGCGCGTACAGTAGCCGCTTGCCGGAAAACCAGTAGTAGTGATAGCAAAAGGCGTCGATGCCGTACTGCCGCGCCAGGGCAATCTGCTCGTGGCGCGAGGCACGCAGCCGAAGGTCATAAAAGCCGAGGTCAGCTGGGAGATGCGGCTGGTAGTGACCCGCAAACAGCGGCCGCGCTCGCGTGACGCTGGTCCACTCGGTAAAGCCCTTGCCCCACCACGCATCGTTCTCCGGAATCGGGTGAAACTGGGGAAGGTAAAAAGCAATCAGTCTGACCGACGACATACGCAAAATACCGTCAGCGCACGGCGATCGCCACACCCACGACGATGATCACCCCGCCGATCAGGCTTTGAACGCGCCACGGCTCGCCGAGCAGCACTGATTCAAGCGCGGGCACTAGGATGAAGGCGAGCGCGAAGACAGGGTAAACGCGGTTCAAGGGAGCATAGCGGAGCACGTAGACCCACAGAACGGTGGCCGCAGCATAAACAACCAGGGCGAGCCAGAGAGACGGGCTCGAAAGCGTCGACAACAGCACTCTCGTGGCGTCAAGCTCGACGGCTCCCTTGCGAAAGAGAATCTGCCCGAAGCAGATTCCGAGCACGCAGACCGCAGTAAGCGTGATGGCGAGAGGCGTGCTCACGGCGCCTTGGGCTCGTGAGCGCTGTTGCGGTGATGGGCCTCCGCGATGGCCTCAGCCAAGGCAATATGCCTTGCGAGTATTGTGACTTGCTCACGCAGCGCACGCAGCCGCAGCATGAGCGCAACGATGGCAAGAAAAGAAACCACGACCCAGATGTACAGAAGCAGGTCGGCGCCACGGCCCACACCCATCAAATGGGCAATCACACTAAGATCATTCGGCCGCCATGCGAAGTAGATGCCAACTGCCGCAGTCATGCCCATGGCGCCACCAATCCACGGCGAAGTTCGGCGCAGGAGAACGCCTGCGGCCAGGGCCGCGCCGAGGATGAAAGTCAGCACAATCGAGATCATTACTTGCCAAGCCGACCGAGCAGCAGGTCGACGACGATATTCAGCGCGCCCAGCGCGGTTTGACCCTTGGCCTTCGAATAACTGGTGTAGCGGATGGTGACAGGGAACTCGCGAAAGCGAAGTTTCTCACGAGCGATGATGTCTATGATTTCGGACGCGTGCGCCATCCGGTTTTGCCGCAGCCGGATGCGGCGTGCGGCGTTGGCGCTGAGAACGCGCAAACCGTTGTGAGCGTCGGTCAGGCGTACTCCACTGGTGACGGTCTGGAACGCCAGCGCCATCTTGAGAAGCAGACGCCGGCTCGTGGTCATGCCTTCCGTGCGCCCGAGGAAGCGGCTGCCGAGGCAAACGTCGAGGGCATGCTCGCGCGCGAAGGCGAGCATGGCGCAGGCATCCGCCGGATCGTGCTGCCCGTCGGCATCGAGGGTGACAAGCCAGCGGGCGCCCTGCCGCAGGGCGAACTCCATGCCCGTCTGCAGAGCCGCTCCCTGGCCAAGATTGATCGGATGCACGATGATGCTCGCGCCAGCAGCACGCGCCTGAGCGCCCGTGTCATCCACCGAGCCGTCATCGACGACGACGACATGGGCGAAGCTTCCTAGCACATCCCTGACTACCTCGCTTATCTTGGCGCTCTCGTTGAAGGCAGGGATGACCACCCAGGTGTTGCAGGTGTCGGTCACGACGCTCGGGTGCGGGTAGATGATGGACCAAGATCAGTTTTGGCGATTGAGCCGGCAGAGGCTACACATGCCGCCAGTGCGCTCGTCCAGTCTGGCAACGTCACAGTCCAGACACGCGCCAGAGAACCGCCGTCGAGAACCGAGTTTGCAGGCCGCTTCGCTAAGGTCGGAAACTCCTCCGTCCTGATTGGAAGCACGGGTACGAGAGGAACCTTGCCCACGCCGTGCATGGCTTTGATGATCGCATCGGCAAAGGCATGCCACGTCGAAACTCCGCGACAAGTGAGGTGAAAGATCCCACCGTCTTCGCCGAGGGCAGTCACGACATGGGCACGGTCGACTGCTCGGAGCAGGATTTTTGCGGTTGCGTCCGCAAGGGAAGCGGCCCAGTTCGGAACGCCATGCTGATCGTTGACGACACGCAGTTCCGGCTTCTCCTGCGCTAGCCGAAGAATCGTTAGAAGGAAATTACGGCCGCGCAATGCGTACACCCAACTCGTGCGCAGCACCAGGTGCGGCACACCGCTCGCCGCGATCGCCTGCTCGCCGGCAAGCTTGCTGCGCCCATAGACGGAGAGCGGGTTGACGGGGTCCGTCTCGACATAGGGGACCGGCTTGTTTCCGTCGAAAACGTAGTCAGTTGAGTAGTGGACAAGCGCCGCGCCGATGCGACGGCTTTCCTCGGCCAGCAGCGCAACCGCGTCGGCGTTGATCGCGAAGGCCAGCTCAGGCTCCGACTCGGCCTTGTCGACGGCGGTGTAGGCCGCGGCGTTGACCACCAGGTCGGGGGCGGCCGTGCGAACCGCGTTGCGCACGTCGGCAGGGCGAGCGAGATCACAGGCATCCCGGCCGAGGGCGATGACCTCGCCGAGTGGCTGCAGCGTGCGCTGAAGTTCCCACCCGATCTGCCCATCCTTGCCGAGCAGCAGGATGCGCATCAGGGGTAGACCTCGGCTTGCGCCAGCAGCGGTGCGGCCGCGTCCTTGGCCGCGAGGATGGGATCTCCTTGAAGTGGCCATTGAATGCCGATGGCGGGGTCGTTCCAGCGTAGGCTGCGGTCGTAGTCCTTGTGCCAGTACTCGGTGGTCTTGTAGATGAAGTCCGCGCTGTTGCTCAGCACCAGGAAGGCGTGTCCAAAGCCGGGCGGCACCCAGAGTTGCCGACGGTTATGGTCCGATAGCTCGATGCCGAACCACCGGCCGAAGCACGGCGAGGAGCGGCGCAGGTCGACGACGACGTCGAACACGCGGCCGGCTACCACGCGAACTAGCTTTCCCTGCGGCTTGACTACCTGGTAGTGGATTCCCCGCAGCACGCCTTGGACCGACCGCGAATGATTGTCCTGCACGAACTCGACGTCGAGCCCAGTGGCCTCGCGAAAGCGGCGCGCGTTGTAGCTCTCCATGAAAAAGCCGCGATCGTCGCCGAAGACATCCGGCTCGATCA
The DNA here is from genome assembly GCA_937944385.1 of uncultured Burkholderiales bacterium. Taxonomy (GTDB): domain Bacteria; phylum Pseudomonadota; class Gammaproteobacteria; order Burkholderiales; family Casimicrobiaceae; genus Casimicrobium. The sequence continues at coordinate 5,193 of CALDYQ010000085.1, forward strand.
GCAGCACTTCCGGCAGTTCGGTCGGGGCGACCTTCATGACCGCGCGCGGGTCTTCTCGCGCAGCAGCGCGAGCAGGTAGCGGCCGTAGTCGCTCTTGGCCAACGGCGCGGCGAGCTTTTCGATCTGTGCCGCATCGATCCAGCCGTTGCGGTAGGCGATCTCCTCTGGGCAGGCGACCTTCAGGCCCTGCCTTCGCTCGATGGTTGCGATGAAGTTGGCGGCGTCCATCAGCGATTCGTGGGTGCCGGTGTCGAGCCAGGCCATGCCCCGGCCCATGATCTCGACGGCCAGCTCACCCATTTCGAGATAGCGGCGATTGACGTCGGTGATTTCCAGTTCGCCGCGCGCCGAGGGTCGAATCTCACGCGCGATGTCGACGACGCGGTTGTCATAGAAGTAAAGCCCGGTCACCGCATAGTTTGACCGTGGCGCCTTCGGCTTTTCTTCCAGGCTGATGGCGCTTCCAGACGCATCGAACTCGACGACTCCGTATCGCTCGGGGTCGTGCACGCGATAGGCGAAGATCGTCGCGCCGGTGGCCCGACCTGCGGCCCGCTGTGCCTGCCGGGCGAGATCGTGACCGTAGTAAATGTTGTCACCCAGGATGAGCGCGGCGGCGTCGTTGCCGATGAAATCGCGGCCAATAATGAACGCTTGCGCCAGGCCTTCGGGCGCGGGTTGCACGGCATACGAAAGCGACAGCCCCCACTGGCTGCCGTCCCCGAGCAGGGCCGAGAACCGCGGCGTGTCCTGCGGCGTGGAGATCACCAGGATCTCGCGCAGCCCGGCGAGCATCAGCGTTGATAGCGGATAGTAGACCATCGGCTTGTCGTACACGGGCAGCAGCTGCTTCGAGACGACATGCGTGACCGGATGCAGACGGGTGCCAGACCCGCCGGCGAGGATGATTCCCTTCCTCTTACTCACTGGACTCCTTCCTGGCCGCGCCGCCCATTACCGTAATGCGTTTCGATCCAGCTGTGGTAGCGACCGTCGCGCACGCGCGCAACCCAGTCCGCATTCTCCAGGTACCACAGCACGGTGCGGCGCAGGCCGGTCTCAAACGTCTCGCGCGGTGTCCAGCCGAGTTCCCTCTCGATCTTGCCGGCATCGATGGCGTAGCGGCGGTCATGGCCGGGTCGGTCGGCGACGAACTCGATCTGTTCCGCGTAACGGCCCGAAGGTTTTGGCCTGAGTTCATCGAGCAGAGAGCAGATGCTCTGAACCACTTCGATGTTGCGCTTCTCGCTGCGGCCGCCGATGTTGTAGGTCTCACCCGGCCGTCCGGCGGCCAAGATGCACTGCAGCGCATCGCAGTGGTCGGTGACATAGAGCCAGTCGCGCACGTTCCTGCCGTCGCCGTATACCGGCAGCGACTTGCCATCGAGCGCGTTGAGAGTCATCAGCGGGATGAGCTTTTCCGGAAACTGAAACGGGCCGTAATTGTTGCTGCAGTTGCCGGTCAGCGTCGGCAGGCCGTAGGTGTGATGGTAGGCGCGCACGAGGTGGTCGGACGCGGCCTTGCTGGCCGCATACGGGCTGTTCGGTGCGTAGGGCGTGCTCTCCGTGAAGGCGGGGTCGGTAGCATCGAGCGTTCCATACACCTCGTCGGTCGAGACGTGCAGGAAGCGGAACGCCGCGCGTTCGGTGGCAGAAGCGTTCGACCAGTAGGCGCGTGCGGCCTCGAGCAGTTCAAAAGTGCCGTTGATGTTGGTGCGCACGAATTCGCCGGGTCCATGAATGGAACGGTCGACGTGACTTTCAGCGGCAAAGTGCACCAGGGCACGGGGCCGATGACGTGCAAGCAGCGCCGCGACGGCCTGACGGTCATTGATGTCGAGGCAGTGAAAGTGAAACCGTGGATCGCCATCGACGGCGGCCAGGTTCTCGCGGTTGCCGGCGTAGGTCAGTTTGTCGATCACGACGACCGGCTCGGCATGCTGGGCCAGCCATCGCAGGACGAAATTGGCGCCGATAAACCCGGCGCCACCGGTGACGAAGATCATTGCCGATGCTGCTCCGTGGTTTTGAGGAGTCAGGCGAAAAATCGCCGGTCTTCTGGATCGTCCGCACGCCGAGCAGGAAGAATCCCGGCTCTGCGCGCAAACGCGATGTTCGCCGCCAGGAAGCCCTCCTTGCTGCCGCAGTCGAAGCGCGTGCCGACAAAGCGCTGCGCCAGCACTTCGCCGTGGCCGATGCGGCGGGCGATGGCGTCGGTGAGCTGGATCTCGCCGCCGCTGCCGCGTCCGGTGGTGGCCAGCTCGGCCAGCACCTCGGGCCGCAGCACGTAGCGGCCGACCACCGCCAGGGTCGACGGCGCCTCGCTCGGCCTGGGCTT
>CALDYQ010000086.1 GCA_937944385.1 uncultured Burkholderiales bacterium
GCCGACCGACTCGCCAACGTCGAGACTTCCGCCATCCGGGAGCTGTTCAAGCTGCTCGGGAAGCCGGGTATCGTGAGCTTCGCCGGGGGCTTCCCGGACGCGGCCCTGTTCGATGTGGAGGGCGTGGCGGCGGCGGCGCAGGCCGCGCTCGAGGCCGATCCGGGCGCAGCGCTCCAGTACGGCGCGACCGAGGGCTACGGTCCGCTTCGCGCCTCGATTGCCGGTCTCATGCAGGCGAAGGGCGTCCCCGCGACCGATGTCTCGGCCGACCGGCTCATCGTGACCACGGGCAGCCAGCAGGCGCTCGACCTGATCGGCAAGACGATGATCTCCCCGGGCGATTGCGTCATCGTCGAGGCGCCGACGTTCCTGGCCACCATCCAGTGCTTCCGGCTCTACGGCGCACGGCTCATCGGCGCGCCGATCGATGCCGATGGCGTCGATGTGGAACGCCTCGAGCAGTTGATCATCGAACATGGTCCGAAGCTCGTCTACCTCATTCCGACCTTCGGCAATCCAAGCGGGGCCACGCTCACGCTCGAGCGCCGTCGGCGCGTGCTCGAGCTGGCGGCGGCCCATCGCGTGCTCGTCGTCGAGGATGACCCCTACGGCGAACTCTGGTTCGAGCATCCGCCCCCGCCTTCGCTGCTCGCGCTCGCGGCCGAGGTGCCCGGCGCGCGGGACTGGCTCGCGCATTGCGGCAGCCTGTCGAAGGTGCTCTCGCCGGGCTTGCGGATCGGCTGGCTGATCGCCCCACCCGAGCTGCTCGCGAAGGCCGTCATGTGCAAGCAATTCAGCGATGCACACACCAGTACGTTTGCACAAGCCACGGCTCAGCACTACCTCGCCTCGGGGCGGATGCCGGCGGCCGTCGAGCGTGTGCGGGCGGCCTACGGCGATCGTGCGCGCGTGATGTGCGATGCGCTCGAGCAGGCGTTGGGCCAGGCGGTTTCGTTCGTACGTCCGGCCGGCGGGATGTTCGTCTGGGCCCGGCTCACCGCGCCAGAGGCCGATGCCGGTGCATTTGCCAGGCGGGCGATCGAACGCGGCGTGGCCTTCGTTCCCGGTGCGCCGTTCTTTGCCGAGGCGCCCGATCGTGCTGCGTTTCGCATGAGTTACGCCACCTCCGATCCGGCGCGGATCGAGGAGGGCGTAAAACGGCTCGCCGCCGCGTTGTGAATCCCTCTCTTGCAAGCTGACCGCCATGCCTGGACTTGACCAAGACACCCCCATCCCCAGCGAAATCACGCTCGACCGGAAGCGCCGCGTGCTCGTCGTCACCTATGGCGAGAGGCCCTACGAGCTAAGCTTCGAATATCTGCGCATCATGAGCCCTTCGGCCGAGGTGCGCGGTCATGGCCCCGGGCAGGAGGTGCTCCAGGTGGGCAAACGCAATGTCGATATCCTCGAGCTGGAGCCCGTGGGCATGTACGCAATCAAGCCGCGCTTTTCGGACGGACATGACACGGGGATTTACTCATGGGATTTTCTTCATGAGCTGGCGGTCCATCAGACCGAGTATTGGGAAGACTATCTGCGCCGACTCGAGGCCGCTGGGGCCTCGCGCGATTCGTCGCCCGCCTCGGGAGGTTCGGCATGACCGAGCCCGAGACCACCCACTTCGGCTACCGCACCGTCGCGCGCGAGGAGAAGGCCAGGCTCGTTCGCGGGGTGTTCGAATCGGTCGCGAGCCGCTACGACCTCATGAACGACGTGATGTCGGGCGGGCTCCACCGGCTCTGGAAGCGTTTTGCCGTGGGGCAGCTCCTGCTTCGCCCGGGCGAGCAGGTGCTCGATCTCGCAAGTGGCACGGGCGATCTCATCCGGCTCATGGCGGACGCGGTCGGGCCGACTGGCCGCGTGCTGCACACCGACATCAATGCAGCCATGCTGGCCGAGGGCCGGCGGCGGCTGATCGATCATGGCGTCCTGATTCCGGCCATCCAGTGCAACGCCGAGCGGCTGCCCTTTGCCAGCCGGTCTTTCGATGCAGTCTCCATCGCCTTTGGTCTACGCAATGTCACTGACAAGGACGCGGCACTGGCCGAGATGTATCGCGTACTCAAGCCCGGCGGCCGTGCGCTCGTGCTCGAGTTCTCGCGTCCTTCGCCCCTGATCAAGCTGCCTTACGACTGGTATTCGTTCAACCTGTTGCCTCGCATGGGTGAGGCGATCGCCGGCGACCGTGAGAGCTACCAGTACCTCGCCGAGAGCATTCGCATGCATCCCGATCAGCAAACGCTCAAGGCGATGTTCGAGCGCGTCGGCTTCGATCGCGTCGAATACTGGAATCTGACCGGGGGTATCGTGGCGGTCCATCGCGGCATCCGCATCCGCTGATGCGCGCGGGGTGGGTAAATCCGTAAGGAATGGCGGGCACTTCGCCTGACCTTCTCAGTCAAACATGGGCTCGACGCGGTACGTGCTTGACCGCGAGCTCACATCGAAAGGGGTTTTGTCATGTGGAAGTCGTTTTCTCTCGTCATTGCAGCCGTGGTACTCGCTGCATCTTCTGTGGCCGAGGCCAAACGCCTGGGCGGAGGCAAGTCGCTTGGTGCGCAGCGTGAAGCACCTGCGGCCACCCGACAGAGCACGCCTCCGACCGCAGCGCCCCAGCAGCCGGCACCTGCGGCTGCGGCCGGGGGTGGTGCAGCGGCGGCGGGCGCCGCGGCCAAGACAGGCATGGCTCGATGGGCGGGACCGCTCGCGGCGATCGCGGCCGGCCTGGGCTTGGGATATCTCTTCTCGCAACTGGGGGCCGGCGGCTTCCTGATGTTCCTGCTCGTTGCGCTGGCCGGTATCGTGCTGCTTGCGGTTCTTGCCCGTCGCATGATGAAGTCGGCTGCACCGGCCGCGGCCAACGGCGCGCCGCTTCAGTACCAGGCGCCCGGTCGCGCCGAGCCCGCGGCGTTCAGCCCGGCTGCGGGGGGCGCCGCGGGCATGGCGGGCGCGGATGCCGCCGTCTCCGGCATCCCGGCGGGCTTCGACAAGGCGGGTTTCGAGCAGCAGGCGAAAAAGCAGTTTCTCGCGCTCCAGGCCGTCAATGATCGCGGTGATCTCGATGCATTGCGTGAGCTCGTGACCGACGAGTTCTACAACCAGGCCGCGAAGGATGTGATTCAGGGCAACAAGGACGCCACCGAGTTCGACATGCTCAATGCCGAGTTGCTCTCGATCGATACCGATCGCGGCATGTACTGGGCCAAGGTCGAGTTCTCGGGCAACGTGCGCGAGGACGGGATGGTGATGGGCTCGCCCTTCCGCGAGGTGTGGAACCTCAACAAGCCGGTCGACGGCAGCCGCGGCTGGTTGCTCGCGGGCATTCAGCAGGTTTGAGCGTCTTTGCAGACACGCGCACGCCAAGGCCGCCTTCGGGCGGCCTTTCGTTTGTGCAGCTTCGCGATAATTCGAAGATGCTTCCTTCAAGCCTCATCGCCCGCGCGCTGTCCCGTCTGCTCGCTCACGACGAGGGGGCGCGCAACACCCTCAAGTCGCATGCGGGCAGCACGCTCGCAATACGCATGCCGCCGCTCGTGGCGACGCTCGAGATCACGGAGGTCGGTGACTTCACGGCTGCCAACCTTGACGCGGGCACCGAGCCGACGGTCGCAGTCGAGTTTCCGCTCACGGCGTTGCCCCTCCTGGCCCAGGGGCAGGACGCGGCGCTCCGTGCGGCACGCATCAGCGGGCAGGCGGGGCTTCTGCGCGACGTGGCGAATGCGCTCCAGGGCCTGCCGCTTGCAGCCGAGGCCGAGCTCGAGCGATATGTCGGACCGATCTTCGCCAACGAGGCCGTGCGGCTGCTCGCGGCGCTCAAGTCCTTCGGCGATAACGCCCGAGAAGGGCTTCATGAAGCGACCGCGCGGTACCTCAAGGACGAGGCGAAGCTCGTCGCTACACGCGAGGAGGTCGCCCGTTTCGCTGCCGATGTGCAGCGGCTTCGTCTCGATCTCGAGCGGCTCAAGGCGCGGGTTGCCCGGCTTTGAACGAAAGACCCTGTGACATTGCGGTCAACATGACGTGGCACATTGCAGAGCGTATTCTGCGATTCCGTCCAGCCGCTTCAGACGCAACACTCACCACAGCCATCTCCGCCGCACCCGGGGCCGTACGTGCAGAACAGCCCGTACACATCGGGTGGACAGGGTCGATAAGAACAACAACGACGGCGCAAATCAAGGGCCTCGTCCTGCGAGAGATGTTTGTTGCTCTCTGGAAGGAGCCCGGCGGCCAAACTGATGCGAACCGACTGCACGCCGACTCGGTTCAGACTCTCCGCCGCCGTGGCTTCGTCGATTGCAGCGCCGACCCTGAGCATCGGCACTTTCCTGCCCTCACGAACAACCTCGGTTGGGTTGACCGGAAAGATCACAGCACTTTCGGAAGCGGGTCGCCATTTGGCTATGAACACAAACTGTTTCTTGTCGCCTTCGTCATTCCATGACGTCAGCGAGTTCATGACGCCGTCCTGAACGAGGAATCGCTTTGCGGTCGGCAACCCGGCGTCTAGCGCGATCTCGAGCATTCGATCCGCCGGGTCGAGCGATATGGAGCCAACCAGCCCGTCCCCCAACGGCTCCTGAACGACAGTTCGTCTATCCGTTCCGCGCGCGGCCAGGCGCGAAGACCCACCGGCCGCCGAAAAAGCAGCGAGCATGCTCAGCAGGGCCTTGCGACGCGACATCGACGAATTCATCTTTGCTCCCCCAAATCTAGTTTCGAACGCACTCTTTCCACCGTAGCACAAAGACAAAGAAGAAGAAAGGTTGACTCGGCTACTCCATCTCCGCCTTCGCGGCCTCGACATCGAGCCATTCCATCGCGTCCATCGGCACGTGGGCGGCGGCTTCGGCGTAAAGGCGCTCGACGTCCTTCATGCGCTTGTCGCCGAAGAGCTTGTAGAGCCCGTCGGCCATCTCGGTACGGGCGATGGCAGACTCCGGATTGAGCTCAAGGGCTTTTTCGTAATGCTCGACGGCGGCTTCCTTGCTTGCCCCATAGGACATCTTGCCGATCATCGCGCCAACCTTTTCGATCACCTCGGCGTGGAAGGTACCCAGGCCGATGTGCGCGTCCGCATGCTTGGGTTCGAGCTCGATCGCCGCTTCGAGCGCGGCCTTGACCTTGCCGCCAATGCCCTCGGCGAGCGCCTTGGCCACACCGATCAACTGACCGTAGCGGCCCAGCGCGTAGGCTTGGAGGTAGAAGGCGTTGGCGTTCTTCGGCTGCGCTGCCTGCAGCTCTTGGCAGCGTGCGGCGACGGCCTGATAGGTCTTGATCTTGGCTGGGTCGCTCTTCCCGAGGTAGTTGGCGTAGATGCACGCGGCCTTATTGGCGACGTTGTAGCCATCGAGCCCCGCGGCGAGACCGGCCTCGTGCGCACCCTGGAAGTCGCCCGCATGGTAGTGACGCCAGGCGTCCTGAACCGCTTTGTCAGCGGGGAAGGGCTCTGCGTCGCCCCTGTGCAGACGGGCCCAGTGCTTCTTGAGCGCCGCGCCGTCGTAATGGAATGCACTGGCATCGCCCGGAAAGGCGACCCATCCGGACTTCTTCGTGGCCATCGATCACGTCCTCCTCATCATTCAACTTGGGGTGTCCGTTGGAGCGCTTCGAATCTCCGTGCGATCGTTCGCGCAAGGGTCGAGGGCACCGCGAGCGCGCGGAAACTGCATGAGTGTTATCGATACTCGGCGGCCAGCTTCTCAAACAAGGCCCGAGCGTTTCCTGTGAGATAGGGCGCGATCATCGCCATCACCTGAAACACGCCGCGGCTCATCGCTTCGGCTTCGTCGAGCTTGCGCGGGTTCATCACGTAGCTGTAGCTGTACCAGTACGTCGCCGTGAGCACGACATTGGTGGCGACCGCCGAGATTTCGCCCTTGCTCGCGGCGAGTTCGCCGCGCTCGCGCAGATCGGTCATGAGGGCTTCAGCGCTCTTCTGCGCGTTTTGCAGGATGCTCTTGAAATGCGTCTCGATGATGCGGTTCTTTGCAAGAAGGTCGTTCAGATCGCGGTAGATGAAACGGTATTTCCAGATCTTCTCGAACACGAGGTGCAGCCAGAACCAGGTGTCCTCGACGTTTGCCCGCCGGTCCTTCTGCATGGCGAAAAGTTCATCCATCTCCCGCTCGAACTGCGCGAAGATCTTGGTGACGATTTCGTCCTTGCTGCGGTAGTGGTAGTAGAGGTTGCCCGGCGAGATGTTCATTTCGTCGGCAATCGCGTTCGTGGTGACGTTGGGTTCACCGATCGCGTTGAACATCCCGAGCGAGACTTCGAGGATCCGCTCTTTGGTTCGGCGGGGCGCTTTTCTCTCCATCGGGCTATTGTGCGGATTAAGCGTCCGTCAAGCAATTGCCGGAGCCGCTCAGCGTGTCGCCAGATGGATTTCGAGCGCGTCGAGCGTGCGGGTCAACTGCGCGACTGCCCGTCCGGTACGCCCGCGGTGGCTCGCGTGCGACGTGGGCAGCAGCTGCCGCTTCGGATCAGCGAGCGCACGCGCGTCGATCATGAGCCCGAATTCGGCCAGCGCCGGGCGCAGCACATCGATGCGCGAGAGCAACTGGGCACGTGTGTGCTGGTAGGCTTGCTCGGCAAGTCTCCGGCGGTTGGCGTAGGAGAACAGGTTGGTAAAGAACAGATCGGCATCGCCGCGCGAGGGCTCGAGCACGATGAGTCGCGCGTCCGCGTAGGTGTGGGCGTAGCTCGTGATGCCGGTCTCGAAGCGGGAATGGATCAGCGAGCGGAAGGTCTGCGAAAGCACGGTCGGCAGACCGCGCTCCGCGAGGTGGGACTGGGCGCGCTGCGCCTCCGTGCCGTCGAAGGGGACGAGCGGGTTGATGCATATGACGAGCTTGGCGCCCGCATCGAGCGCGGCCGAGGCATGCACGGTCTTGTTGAGCGCGCCATCGACGTAGTAGCGCGCGCCAATCTGCACGGGGGCGTAGAGCACGGGCAGGGCGGCCGAGGCCTGGATGGCCTGCGAGATGGGGACGTGATTCAACTCAGGGCGGCCGAATTCCACCGTGCGGCCGGAGTCGAGATCGGTGGCAACGACGTAGAGCGGGGCTGGAAGCTCACGGAAGTCATTGCTCCGTCCAGGCCGAGTGAGCAGGGTGCGCACGGCCTCCTCGATCGACCGGTTGTCGTAGAAGCCGTTGGGCACAGCCACGGCGAGTCGCCGAAGCTCGCTGAACAATCGCGCGGGCGATAGCGAGCGTGCGGTCGCCCAAAGTGCACTCGCCATCGCCCCGGGCAGACGCGCCAGACGCGCGGCGTATTCGCCATAGGCCGGCCGCATGAACACGCGCGGATCGAGCAGACGACCATCCGGTCCCTCGTTTTCGATGAAGAGCCGCACCATGTCGCGGGGCTGGATGCCGTTGGCGAGCCCCGCGGCGACGAATGCGCCTGCGGAGACGCCCACGTAGCTGTGCAGGCGCGTGAAGTCCAGCCCGGGCAGCGCCTCGGCCAGCGCTTGGAGGGCGCCCACCTCATACACCGCGCCGAGCGGTCCGCCGCCGGCGAGGGCCAGGGCGATCGGAGGGCGGCCTTGGGATGATGACGCGTTTTGTCTCATGGTGCGGATTGGATGCGAAAACGGCCACCCAAGGTGGCCGTTGATTCATGAGCGTCAATGTCACAAGCGCGAGGAACCGACATCCCACCCGCCGAACACTGTCTGGGGGGAGGAGAGTTACCGCGCCGATCAGTTGACGGTCGCCTTGACGGCCGCCTTGGCCTTCTTGATGCCAGTCTTGGTGGCGGCCGAGACGGTCTTCCGGGCCTTGGCGACGGTGGCTGCGCCGTTGGCGCGGGCCTTCGTGGCGGCGGCAGCACCCTTCTCGGCATTGAGCTTGGCGACCTCCTTGGTCAGCTCATCCACGCGGGCGAGCAGCGCGGTGATGTCCGCCTTGCTCGGCACACCCAGACGATTGACGGCGCGGCCGACACGCTCTTCGAAGACGGTCTCGAGGCGATCCCACGCGCCCTGGGCCTTGCTCGTCGCTTCGCTGATCTTGCCGGTCACTTCGTTGGTCACATCGTTGACTTGGCTGTCGGCAAAGCTCTTGACCTTTTTCTGAAGCTCGCTGCCTTCTTTGACGAGTGCTTCAAACACCTTGCCACCTTCCTCCTGGGCCTTAGAAAATGCGCCGAGCCCGGCGAGCCAGATCTGCGCGGACGATTCCTTGAGTTGCGCGATCAATGCGTTGCCACCGGCGGTGTCGGCGGCTTTCTTGAATTTCTTGACCATGGGTTTTCTCCCTGAAAAGGACAGTATTGCGATGACTGAACATTAGGCAATCCTCATAGAGCCCGCATCCTAGAACGCGCGTTTTTGCTAGGAACCCGGCTCTAGAATGGGTCGAGACAGGATCCACCGGCACACGGGCCGTGACCGGCGAGACAACACAAGGAGGAGCATCGTGAGCTATTTCGTCACCGGAGCCTCGGGCTTCATCGGCAAGCGTCTGGTCAGGAAGCTGCTCGAGCGCAAGGGCGCCATCGTCTATTTCCTTATCCGCCCGGAGAGCAAGAAAAAGGTTGCCAAGCTGCAGGAATTCTGGGGGCCTGATGCGGCCAAACGCACGATCCCGATTTCCGGTGACCTGACCAAGCCGACGCTGGGGGTCTCCGCCGCCGATCGCGCCAAGCTGGCTAGCGCGAAGATCAAGCACTTCTTCCATCTCGCCGCCGTGTATGACATGGAGGCGAGTGTCGAACAGAACCAGGCGGTGAACGTCGACGGTACGCGTCATGCGGTTGCCCTGGCCAACGAGATCAAGGCGGCGCAGTTCGACCACATGAGCTCGATCGCGGTCGCCGGCAATTACGAAGGCGTGTTCCGTGAGGACATGTTCGAGGAGGCAAAGGACTACCTCGATCATCCCTACATGCAGACGAAGTACGAGAGTGAAGCCATCGTCCGCGAGGCCTGCAAGATGCCCTGGCGTGTCTATCGGCCGGGCGTCGTACTGGGCGACTCGAGGACCGGCGAGATCGACAAGATCGACGGGCCGTACTACTTCTTCAAGCTGATCCAGCGTCTGCGCTCTGCCTTGCCGCCGTGGATGCCCGCAATCGGTATCGAGGGGGGGCGCATGAACATGGTGCCGGTGGACTTCGTGGTCGATGCCACCGATCACATCGCGCACGCCAAGGGGCACAACGGCCGCGCCTTCCATTTGACCGATCCGGCGCCCCTGCGCATCGGCGACTCGCTCAACATCTTCGCCCGCGCCGCACACGCCCCGCAGATGGCGCTCCGCGTGAACGCGGCGCTGTTCGGCTTCATTCCTCAGAGCGTGGTCAAGGGCGTGATGATGCTCGCGCCGATGCGCCGCATGAAGAACGCGGTGATGAAGGATCTGGGCATTCCCGAGGACGTGCTCGGTTTCATCAATTACCCCGTTCGCTTCGACTGCCGCGACACCTTGAAGGCGCTCGAAGGCACGAAGATCGCCGTGCCCGAGCTCGAAAGCTATGCCTGGAAGCTCTGGGACTACTGGGAGCGTAACCTCGACCCAGATCTGTTCATAGACCGCACGCTCAAGGGGCAGGTCGAGGGCAAGGTGGTCCTGATCACCGGCGGCACCTCGGGCATCGGCCAGGCGACGGCCCTGAAGATCGCCAAGGCGGGCACCGCCCAGGCCGTCATCGTCTGCGGCCGCGATCAGGAGAAGATCGACGAGACGCTGGCGCTCGCGAAGAAGGAGGGGGTGTCGATCCTCGCCTATCAGGCGGACGTGGCCGATGAGGCGAGCTGCGCCGCCTTCGTCAAGACCCTGAACGAAGTGCATGGTGGCGTGGACATCCTCGTCAACAACGCCGGCCGCTCGATCCGTCGTGCGATCGAGAACAGCTACGACCGCTTCCACGACTTCGAGCGCACGATGCAGGTCAACTACTTCGGCGCCCTCCGGATCACGCTCGCGCTCTTGCCGGGAATGAGCGAGAGGAAGCGCGGCCACGTCATCAACATCAGCTCGATCGGCGTGCTGACCAACGCGCCGCGTTTCTCGGCCTACGTCGCCTCGAAAGCCGCACTCGATGCGTTCACGCGCTGCGCCGCCTCGGAGTATGCGGATCGAGGCGTCCATTTCACGACGATCAACATGCCGCTCGTGAAGACGCCGATGATCGCGCCAACCAAGATCTACAACAACGTGCCCACGCTCGAGCCGGAAGAGGCCGCCGACATGATCTGCCGCGCGATCGTCTACAAGCCGGTGCGCATCGCCACACGGCTGGGCATCCTCGGCCAGGTGCTCCATGCATTCGCCCCGCGCATGGCGCAGATCATCATGAACACGAGCTTCCGCATGTTCGGCGACAGCGAGGCGGCGAAGGGCAAGAAGAACGAGGTGACGGGCCCGTCACCTGATCAGCTCGCGCTGTCGAACTTGATGCGCGGGATCCATTTCTGATGCATTGCAGCTCCGCCCGCAAAGGCCCGTCTGCGCTGGCGTGGCGGTCGATGCGGGCGGGAGGTCGACTTTCGAGCCTTTCTTCCGCACCGCGCCATCCATCGAAGCTTCGAGGCTCAAGCTGTTGCGTGTCTTTCGCGGTGTCTCAACCATGAGCATCCGCGCATCGGAAAGACGCCTCTCCTGTGCATTCCTGTAGTCAAGCCCTGTGAAATGCCGTCTAATTCCAGTTGATTCCGGGCCTCGCGCGTCATGAGCGACTCGATGCGTGCGGCACGGCGGTCCGCAGCCGTATTTCCGAGGCCTGCGCCTTGCCGATCGGCCGCGTTTCGACTGAGCACATTCACTTCACTTTGTCCTTGAGGAGTCACTGACGATGGCAGCAGCCAAGAAGCCTGCGGCGAAGAAGCCCGCCGCCAAGAAGCCCGCCGCCAAGAAGCCCGCCGCCAAGAAGCCCGCCGCCAAGACTGCGGCGAAGAAACCCGCGGCGAAGAAGCCGGCCGCCAAGCGCACGCCGAATGCCGCGTTCATGAAGGCGATGACGCCCTCTGCCGTCCTTGCCGAGATCACCGGTGCTGCCCCGATGCCGCGCACCGAAGTCACCAAGAAGGTCTGGGACTACATCAAGAAGAACGAGCTGCAGGATGCGGTCAACAAGCGCATGATCAACGCCGATGAGAAACTGCGGCAGATCTTCAACAAGGCGCAGGTCTCGATGTTCGAGATGACCAAGCTCATCTCGAGCCACCTGAAGTAGCCGACTCGACAGCGTCTCAAGGCCCGTTCGGTGCGCGCCGAGCGGGCCCCCGAGAGGGCCTCCGATCAAGCCCCCGAGCGGGCCCTTTCGTTTCTTCTCGTTGGCCGAATGGCTATAATCTGTGGCTCTTCGAAACCAATACCGTCCGATGGGCGCGCCCAGGCTGTCATGGCCAAACAGGCGTCTGCTCTGCGGATCGGATGAAAAGAGAAACATCGCCATGGCACTCACGCCCGCCCAAACGGCCGAGATCATCAAGACCTACGGCCGCAGCACCAACGACACCGGCTCCACCGAAGTTCAGGTGGCGCTCCTCACGGCCAACATCAACGGCCTCGCCGATCACTTCAAGGTGCACGCCAAGGATCACCACAGCCGCCGCGGCCTGCTCAAGATGGTGAACAACCGCCGCCGTCTGTTGGCGTATCTAAAAAACACCGATCGCGCTCGATATCAGGCGCTGATCGAAAAACTCGGTCTGCGCAAGTAAGGCGCATCATCGGGTGATGAGCGAAGGCCGCTTTCGCACACCGCGCAAGCGGCCTTCTTCGTTTTGTTCGTAACCACCGGGAAGTTCACCCGATCTCGCTGGAGCCCCGAGTCCACAAGAGTCTGTCGCAAGCGGCTCGCTCTCGTCCGGTCGATCCGGGCGCGCTTGCGACAGTCTCCGGTGTGACGGACGCCTTCGGCTGACAGGAAACCTCCCGCCTTGCGCACGACGCGGGCTTCGGCTCGCGGCGCGACCCCCATCGACAGGAGGCCCCATGCCCACAGCCATCAAGAAGTCCATCCAGTACGGGCGTCACACGCTCACCCTTGAAACCGGCGAGATCGCCCGCCAGGCCGATGGCGCCGTGCTCGTCAGCCTCGACGACACGGTCGTTCTGGTCACCGCCGTGGCCAAACGTACGGTCAAGGAAGGGCAGGATTTCTTCCCGCTCACCGTGGACTATCAGGAGAAGTTCTACGCGACCGGCCGTATCCCCGGCGGCTTCTTCAAGCGTGAAGGCCGCCCCACCGAAAAGGAAACGCTCACCGCGCGCCTGATCGATCGGCCGATCCGCCCGCTCTTCCCTGATGGTTTCTACAACGAGATTCAGGTCGTCATCACCGTGCTGTCGATGGACCCGGAGATCGATCCGGACATTCCGGCGATGATTGGCGCCTCGGCTGCGCTCGCGATATCCGGCGTGCCCTTCGCCGGGCCGATCGGCGCGGCGCGTGTCGGCTATCTGAACGGCGAGTATGTGTTGAACCCGACCGCAACCGAGCTCAAGACCTCCGAACTCGATCTCGTCGTCGCTGCCACCGAAACCGCGGTCATGATGGTCGAGTCCGAGGCGCTCGAGTTGCCCGAGCAGGTGATGCTCGATGCCGTGTGGTGGGGCTACGCCCAGCAGCAGGCGGTCATCGATCTGATTCATTCCCTGGTCGAGGAGGCCGGCAAGCCCGCCTGGGAGTGGACGCCGCCCGCGAAGGACGAGGCGCTCTCGGCGCGTATCCGCGAGATCGCAGGCCCGGGCTTCGACGAGGCCTACAAGATCAAGAGCAAGCAGGCGCGCACCCAGAAACTCAAGGAGGTCTACGCCGCCGCCGAGGCCGCGCTGATCCCTGCGGATGCCGACACGCTCACCCGCAACCACATCGGCAACGAGCTGTTCGCGCTCGAAGCGAAGATCGTGCGCGAGCAGATCCTGCGCGGTGAGCCGCGCATCGACGGGCGTGACACGCGCACCGTGCGTCCGATCTCGGTGCGCACCGGCGTGCTGCCGCGTACGCATGGCTCGGCGCTGTTCACGCGTGGCGAGACGCAGGCCCTCGTCGTGGCGACTCTCGGCACCAAGCAGGACGAGCAGATCATCGATGCGCTGGGTGGCGAATATCGTGAGCGCTTCATGCTCCACTACAACATGCCGCCCTTCGCCACCGGCGAGACCGGGCGTGTGGGCTCACCGAAGCGCCGCGAAGTCGGTCACGGCCGCCTGGCGAAGCGGGCGATCGCCGCCGTGCTGCCGCCTGAAAAAGACTTCTCGTACTCGATACGCGTGGTCTCCGAAGTCACCGAATCGAACGGCTCGTCGTCGATGGCGTCCGTCTGCGGCGGCTCGCTCGCGCTGATGGATGCAGGCGTACCGCTCAAGGCGCCAGTCGCCGGCATCGCCATGGGCCTCATCAAGGAAGGCAATCGCTTTGCCGTGCTGACCGACATCCTCGGTGACGAGGATCATCTGGGCGACATGGACTTCAAGGTCGCCGGTACCGACCGCGGGGTGACCGCCCTGCAGATGGACATCAAGATCCAGGGCATCACCAAGGAGATCATGGGCGTGGCGCTGGCCCAAGCCTATGACGCGCGTCAGCACATCCTCAAGATCATGCACGAGGCGCTGCCGCACTCGCGCACCGAGCTGTCGGCTTACGCCCCGCGTCTGGTCACCTTCAAGATCAACCCCGAGAAGATCCGCGACGTGATCGGCAAGGGCGGGGCGGTCATTCGCGCCCTCTCCGAGGAAACCCGCTGCCAGATCGACATCCAGGACGACGGCACCGTCACCATCGCCTCGCCCAGCGGTGAGGACCTGGCGGAATGCAAGCGCCGCATCGACGAGATCACCGCCGAGGTCGAAGTCGGCGCGGTCTATGAAGGTCCGATCGTGCGCATCATGGACTTCGGCGCCGTCGTGCAGCTGCTGCCCGGCCGCGACGGTCTCCTTCACATCAGCCAGATTGCCAACGAGCGTGTGAACGCGGTGACCGACTTCTTCAAGGAAGGCGACATCGTCCGCGTCAAGGTGCTCGGGTTCGACGACAAAGGCCGCGTCAAGCTCTCGCGTAAGGTGCTGCTCGAGGACGGCGCAGCCTCCGCGGGCGAGCCGCCTGCGCCAGCGGCCGGGTGACGTTTGGCCCGGCCCGTCTCGTCGGTGGGCGTGAGTGCATCCGGATGATGCCAAGGCCTACGGGCCCGGCTTTTGCGAGCAGGGCCCGCAATGTGCAACCGGCGAGGTCTCCCCTTGCGGGGGCCTGAGCCCGCCTGAGCCCGCCCGAGCCCGCCCGAGCGCACAGCGATCCGCGCGGCATGTACGGTGCGGGCTCTTCTGGGCAAACCTGCCCGCCGTCGCCGGGTTCGTTGCACCGTTTTTCTTGCGGTGTCTGTAATCCCCTCGATGTCGATATAGTTCTTCGCAACGCAGATTCCTCGCGGCGTCGCCTCGTCGTTCCCCGGCACTCAGGGTCGTTGTGTGAAATCTGGGTGATGAGGCAGCAAACGCCGTGATCGATCGTTGGGGAGCTCGCGAGTGATCGACCTGATACGCCGCATTTTCACGGGGCCGCCGTCGATTCCTCCCGACGACGTGGCGTCGGCCGTATTACGGGTTTCGAGGCAGCTTCTGGCCGAGGGCAGGGATGTCGATCTGGCGCAGCTTGTCTGTGAAGCGCTGGTCGAAGAGTTACCGGCACTCGAACTGGTGTGGGTGTGGATGGGCGATCGCGATCCCGAAATCATTCGGCCCCTCGCCTTTGCGGGTCGAGCCAGCGCCTACGCCGCGAAACTCGAAATCCGGCCGACGTGGCTGACCCGCTACGGTCCGGTGTGGCGAACCGTTCGGGGGCAGATCGTTGACGCCTATCAAATCACCCCGACCTCGGTGCATCGGCCATGGCGCGAGCTCGCTCAGGTCTACGGCATTCGTTCGGTCAACGTGGTCCCGCTCGCGCGCGAGCATCCAGGCGGATATGGTTTGCTTGCGCTCTATGCCTCCGATGCCGAGTTCTTTTCGACGCGCAATCAGTCTCTGTTCGTCCAGTTGGGCCAGCTGCTTGGATCGGTCATGTGGCAGGCCAGACGGACCGAAGCACTTGCGTGGGACGCGTTTCATGATCCGCTGACCGGCGTGCTCAACCGCCGGGGCTTGCATGCCGCGCTCGATCGCCTCAGCACGGAGCACGGCTGGTACCTCATGCTCGTCGACGTCGATCACTTCAAGCAACTCAATACTGAACTCGGCTACGTGGTTGCGGATCGGCTTCTGGTCGGAGTGGCAAATACGCTCGTGACGGCAAGTGGGGCGGATGCCGTCATCGCCCGCGTGGGCGGGGATGAGTTCGCCGTCCTCGTTCGCAGCGAAGATTCCGCGCGGGTCACGCGCCTCGCGCAGACCGTGCTCGCCTCGCTGCCAGCGATCCCCGAACGGCAGTGTGCAGTCACCTGCTCGATCGGTGTCGTTGCGCTGCGTGTGGGGCAAGCGTTCGAGCTGGAGCTCGCGCGCGCGGACGCCGCATTGCGGCGGGCCAAGGCCGCCGGACGCGGACGGTCTGCGATCGAGGACGAGGCGACTGCAGCGCACTGAGGCTTCGCCGGCGCAATGCTTGCGTGCGCCAGCCATGCCACAAGGCAAGGCGGGGGGAACGATGAGACGAACACGCATTCACGTTGCGGTAGAGCCTTCGGTCTAATCTCGCAGTGGTTGGGGTTTCAAACGCATCCTTCGTCATCGTTCTGGCGCACAATTCGAACGGACGTTTGAATCAGTTCGGCCTTGCTGTTGCCGGACTTGCCATCGAAGGAGTATCGCCATGCCGACCTACACCCCGCCGCTTCGTGACATGCGTTTCGTGCTCGAGGAACTCCTCGATGCGCCGGGCCACCTGAAGGCGTTGCCAGCGCATGCCGAGATCGATATCGACACCATCATGGCGGTGCTGGAGGAGGGGGGGAAGTTCGCCTCCGAAGTGCTCCTGCCGCTCAACCAAAGCGGCGATCGCGAGGGTTGCACGCTCGATCAGGCAACCCACGCGGTGACCACGCCCAAGGGCTACAAGGAGGCCTACCGCCGCTACATCGAAGGCGGCTGGGCAGCACTTGCCTGCGACCCGGCCTACGGCGGCCAGGGCTTGCCGATTCTCGTGAACCAGGGGTTCTACGAGATGTTGAACAGTGCCAACCAGGCCTGGACGATGTATCCGGGGCTGACCCACGGCGCTTACGAGTGCCTGCATGCGCACGGCACGCCCGAGCAGAAGCAGACCTACCTGCCCAAGATCACGAGCGGCGAATGGACTGGCACCATGTGCCTGACCGAGCCGCATTGCGGTACCGACCTCGGGCTGCTCCGCACCAAGGCCGAGCCGAATGCCGATGGCAGCTACACGATCACCGGCAACAAGATCTTCATCAGTTCGGGCGAGCATGATCTCGCCGAGAACATCATCCATCTCGTGCTCGCGCGGCTGCCGGATGCGCCGCCGGGAACGAAGGGCATCAGCCTGTTCGTGGTGCCCAAGTTCATCCCGAACGCCGACGGCAGCTTGGGTGAGCGCAACCGAATCCTCTGCACCGGTCTCGAGCACAAGATGGGCATCCATGGCAATGCGACCTGCCAGATCGCGCTCGATGGCGCGCGCGGCTGGCTCGTGGGCGAGCCCAACCGCGGGCTCGCGGCGATGTTCGTGATGATGAACGCCGCGCGGATCGGGGTGGGCATGCAGTCGCTCGGGTTGACCGAGGTCGCCTTCCAGAACGCGCTGGCCTACGCCAAGGACCGGCTCCAGATGCGGGCGCTCTCGGGGCCCAAGGCGCCGGAGAAGGCCGCCGACCCGATCATCGTGCACCCGGATGTGAGGAAGATGCTGTTGACCGCCCGCGCTTATGCCGAGGGCGCGCGTGTGCTGTCGATGTACTGCGCGCTCCTGGTGGACACCTATCTCGCCCATCCGGATGCGGTAGTGCGCAAGGAGGCCGAAGAAGAAGTCGCGCTCTTGACGCCGATCGTCAAGGCCTTCATCACCGACAACGCGTGGATCGCCACCTCGCACTGCCTGCAGGTTTTCGGCGGCCATGGCTATATCGCCGAGTGGGGCATGGAGCAGTTCGTGCGAGACGCGCGGATCAACATGATCTACGAGGGCACGAACACGATCCAGTCGCTCGACCTGCTCGGCCGCAAGGTGCTCGGCAACAAGGGCGCCACGCTCAAGAAGCTGGGCGAGAAGGTCGAAGCATTCGCCGAGTCCTGCGAAGGCGACGCCCGCATGGCGCCGTTCATCGAGCCGCTGCTCAAGGCGGCCGAACTCTGGGCCACGCTGACCTTCGAAATCGGTGCCGAAGCGCAGAAAAATCCCGAGGTGGTCGGCGCTGCGGCAGTCGATTACATGCGTGTTGCCGGTCACACGGTGTTTGCCTACTGGTTCGCCCGGTCGGCGAAGGTCGCCTTCGACCGGCTCGACTCGGGCGATGACTTCTACAAGGCGAAGATCGAGACCGCGCGCTTTTACTTTGCGAAGTTGCTGCCGGAGATCGAGAGCTGCGCGGCCACGGCACGTGCGGGTCTGGCGCCCCTCATGGAGACCGAGCACGCCCTGGCTTGAACCCGGTGTTGTGGCGTTGCGTGGCGGACACTGCGCGAAGCGGGCGCTATTCAGCCGGTGTGCGGGCCGCTATCGTTGTGGCCGTGTCGTCATCACACGAAGGGCCTGCCAGTGCGCCGTCTCGCTCGCGTCCTCACCTCTGCGGCGTTGCTCGTCCTGATCGCCTCACCCGTCGTCGACGCCCTGCCCCAGGGCAGTGAGCGTTTCCGCACGTTCTGGCGTGGCCAGTGGGTCGACTATGTCGAGGTGGGCGACTACGCCGTCACCGAAGGCGACATCGTGATCGGCCACAAGGAGCAGGTCCGCGCCTGGCGCGAGGCGGTGGAGCGCGGCCAGGCCCAGATGGCCGAGACGCTCAAGGGGCTCGCGATCGACAGCGCCTCGCGGCTGTGGAACGTAGGCGATGCCGGCGGGGTGCGCATCCCCTACACCATCGAAGCGGGCAACGCGACCAACATCAATCGCGCGGTCGACGAGATGAACCGCGTCATGGCGGGTGGGGTGCGCTGGGTGCCGCGCACCGCAGAGGCCGACTATGTCGCCTTCAACCTGACTGCCGCCAACAGCGGTGCCTGTGCCTCGTTCGTGGGCCGCCGCGGCGGCAGGCAGGACATCACGGGTGACCCGGAGTGTGGCGTGGGCACGCTCGTGCACGAGATGGGGCACGCCATGGGCCTCTGGCACGTGCAGCAGGATGCGCGCGCCGCCGCGTTCGTCGATCTGCGGCTGCCCGCCATGGACCCTGCGAAACGCAGCAACAACCAGCCCATCTTCGGCACGCGCACCTTCGGCGGCTACGACTATGCATCGAACATGCACTACGCGCGCACGTCGTTCCCGGCTTCTTCAAGTGAGCGGATCACGCTCGAGACCCGGCCGCCCGGCATCGACGTCGGATCGGGCACGCTCTCCCCGGCCGACATCGACACGCTGCTCCGTCTCTACGGCGGCACGCCGACCCGAACGACGATCCACGCCCATCCGAGCGGACTTCGCGTCATCGTCGACGGTAGCCTGGTGACCAAGCCGGCGACGTTCGATTGGCCGATCGGTAGCGTCCACCGGCTCTGGGTCGAACCCGAACTGCAGATGCAGGGCGGTTTCCGTTTCGCATTCGGGCGCTGGAGTCACGATCCGTCGGCCGTGCCCTCGAGCCAGCTCACGTGGGAAGTGAGGCCGGGCGACGGCACGCTGGGCTCACCCGAGACCCGACCGGCCGATACCGTGATCGTGGCGAACTTCGTGCGTCTGGTCGAGGTGCAGACAACGGCCGCCGCCCAGGCTGGCGGCACATCCACCGTCCTTGCCCGCTCGCCACCCTGGGCCGGCACGACGAACCTCTTTCCGCAGTTCACGCGCTTTGATCTCGAGGCGACGCCTGCGGCGGGCTTCGTGCATTTCTTCACCTGGGGCAGTGCCTTCAACATCGGCGGGGCCGGCGTGCACCGCAACATCTCGCTCCTGCTGCCTGGCAGCCTGAGCACACAGACCATTGGCGCAAACTTCCACACCGGCCCGTCGATCGTGGTGAACATGGAGGGGCCCGGAACCGAGGATGGCGTAAGCGTGCGTATCACGGCGCCGGGCGGCACCGCCACGACATCGGTCGCGCCGCGTCTCGCCCGTACGACCCCCGGCAACTGGCGTTTCGA
>CALDYQ010000087.1 GCA_937944385.1 uncultured Burkholderiales bacterium
GGCAACCTGAACATCTACTGCTCGATGCAGATCGAGTGGTGCCAGCTCGCGGCGAACGAGTTTTCGAAGCAGACCGGCATCAAGGTCGCGATCTCGCACAAGGGCTCCGGCGAGACCTTCGCGCAGATCCGGGCCGAGGCCGCCAACCCGAAGGGCGACGTGTGGTTCGGCGGCACCGGAGACCCGCATCTGCAGGCCGCCGAGGAAAATCTCACCGAGGTCTATCAGTCCCCGAACCTCAAGGATCTGCGCGACTGGGCCCAATTCCAGGCGCAGCTCTCGGGCTGGAAGACGGTGGGCATCTACGCTGGCGCGCTGGGTTTTTCGTTCAACACCGAGCAGCTGGCGAAAAAGCGCCTTGCCGCGCCCAAATGCTGGGCTGATCTGGTCAAGCCGGAGTACAAGGGCGAGATCCAGATGGCCAATCCGGCGGCCTCGGGGACGGCCTACACGGCGCTCGCGACCCTCGTGCAGATCATGGGCGAGGATCGGGCGTTCGAGTACCTCAAGGGCCTGCACCGGAACATCTCCGCCTATCCGCGCTCGGGCGCCGGGCCAGTGAAGGCGGTCGCGCGTGGCGAAGCGCTCGTGGGGGTCTCCTTCATGCACGACGTGTCCACCGAGATGAAAGCCGGCTTCCCCGTCGGCATGCAGGCGCCGTGCGAAGGCACCGGCTACGAGGTCGGCAGCATGTCGATCATCAAGGGCGCACGTAATCTGGCCGAGGCCAAGCGCTTCTATGACTGGGCGCTCACGGCCGACGCCCAGAAGCTCGCTGCCCAGGCGCGGTCGTACCAGTTGCCCTCCAACAAGGATGCGCCTCAGCCGCCCGAGGCACCGCGCTTTGCCGACATCAAGCTGATCCAGTACGACTTCAAGAAGTATGGCTCGAGCGCCGAACGGCGGCGCCTGCTCGAGAAGTGGGAGAAGGACGTCAACGCCCTGCCCCGCTGAGGCGGCGTGGCCGGATGGCCGACGCTGGCAGGCGCTGCACCTCCGCCTCGACGTGCAGGTTCCGGTCGAATCGGTGTTCATCGATGTCGGCGATCGTGCTCCGGAGGGCATGTCGCTCCAGCTCAACTGTGCTGTCCGCGGGCCGCGCGGCGCCCCACCGCTCGTCTTTCTGCACGGGTTTCCCGAGTTCTGGTATGGCTGGCACCACCAGCTCGCCGATCTCTCGCGTGACTTCCGCTGCCATGCGCTCGACCTGCGCGGCTTCAATCTCTCGGCGCAGCCCACGACCGTCGAGGCCTATCGGCCCGAGGCGCTCCAGGGCGACCTCGACCGGGTGATCGACTGGATCGAAGCCGACGCCGGACCGCTGGCCGCCCTGATCGCGCACGACTGGGGCGGTGCCCTCGCCTGGGGCTATGCCACCATCCGCCCGGAGCGCGTGCCCAAACTCGCGATCGCGAACGCGCCGCATGCGGTGCCCTTCGCCCAGGCGCTCGCGCTGGACCCGGAGCAGATCGCCGCGAGCCAGTACATGAACTGGCTGCGCGCGCCGGGCGCCGAGGCACGGCTCGCCGAGGCAGACTTCGCGCGGCTGTTCGCGATGATCGGTCCACTCACCGAGGATGAGCGCGCACACTACCGCGCCGCGTGGCAGCGCGGCCTGACCGGCGGCTGCAACTACTACCGCGCCTCGCCGCTCTTTCCCGATCCGCCGAATGATCCCGCGCAGGCGGGCCGCATGGCTGCGCTGGCCGCGAAGCTCGACCCGGCACGGTTTCGGGTGACGGTGCCGACGCTCGTCCTCTGGGGGATGGCCGACACGGCCCTGCGTCCGGTGCTGCTCGAAGGACTCGATGCCTTGGTCCCCGACCTGCGCATCGTGCGCATCGAAGGCGCGGGGCACTGGCTCCTGCGGGAAGCCCCCGAAGCCGTCAACCGCGCGCTGCGCGACTTCCTTGCGGAGACCGCGTGAAAAAGTCAGCTACCTCTCGAAAGACCCATTGAATCAGCCCAAGCGGCCGATTTCGCAGAAAGTCGACTTCATGCTTTTTCTTCTCCAACGCCCAATGGAATCAGGCTTTCATGAAAAAGCTGCTTCTCCCTGACACGCTCGCGCACCATATCGGCACCGTCGTCGGCGTCTCCGACTGGGTCGAAGTCACGCAGGAACGCATCGACCGCTTCGCTGAGGCGACCGGTGATTTCCAGTGGATCCATGTCGACCGCGAGCGCGCAGCGCGCGAGTCACCCTTCGGCGGCACCATCGCGCACGGCTTTCTCACGCTGTCGCTCGTACCCTTGTTCAAAGCGCAGGCCATCGATTACGGGCCGCTCCGCATGGCGATCAACTACGGCACGAACCGGGTGCGCTTCGTGACGCCGGTACGCACCGGCAGCCGACTCCGCGGCCACTTCAAGCTGCTCTCGGTCGAGCCGCTGACCGACGGATGGCAAACCGTGTTCGAGGTGAGCGTGGAGATCGCGGGGGCGGCCAAGCCCGCCTGCGTAGCGGAGCTCGTGACCCGCATCCACCCGTGACGAGGCTGCGTCACATCGCC
>CALDYQ010000088.1 GCA_937944385.1 uncultured Burkholderiales bacterium
CTAGATAACGACCCAAGCAACAACACGCGAGTCCTGTTCGATTCAACGCCCCCGCCTGCGCCCATCATCAATACGTCCGGGATGCCGACCACGGCAAGCCAGGGGTCGGCGTACAGCGGAAGCTTCTATTGCGAAGGCGCAATCACGCTAGACGGATTCACCTGCAACGTATCTGGGCTGCCCGCTGGGCTCACTGCCGGAATCTGCACATCAACGTCGACCTCTACGACAAGACGGCTGACGTGCCCGGTGAGTGGGACCCCGACGACCGAAGAGAGCGCCAACGTCACGTTCAGCGCGACCGCCACTAATGCGGCCGGGCCTGGAAATGCGAGCATGACGATCAATATTGGTGCGCCGTCCCTTGGATGTACGCCTGACGCCTCCGCAGAGCTGCTCGAAGACTTCAGTCCCGATGCCGACCCGATGAGCTTCAGGATTCGCAAGATCCCCAACGGCCTTCACTACATCAGGCTGCGGCCGTCTGCGCTGTGGAAGCTTGGTCCTGGGCAAAGTAGCTCTTCCGTCTTCTACTGGGAAGGACTGTTGGCTAATAGCTCAAACCGAATCATCACGTTGTCGAAATGTCCTGGAGACACGTCAGCGGATCAGGAGACTTTCAACATCCTGTCCGGAAACGATGCGATGGGCGGGCAGATGTACATCTACGCCATACCCAGCGGAAGCCCACCGGAGCCTTCGAACTTTCCGTCCAAGCGAACAAACGGTCTTCCAGGGCTTGGTAGCGGCACCTCCTGGTACGTAAACATTCGTCAGACGACTTGCGACGACCCAACTGGATCTTGTCGCTTCAACTATCACATTTGGCCATGAGACGGATTTCGCTTCCGCTGCTGAGCATGTGCTTGGTTCTCACCCAAGCGCCAGCGACTGCGGCAACGCGAGCCAGTGAAGCGGATCGAGTGGCTGCGCGTGCGGGCGCGCAAATTGCCACGCAGGCTGAACTGGAGGGAGCTCTTCACGTCTTCACTCTGACGGGTGACAAGGACGCCATCAAATCGGCCACCCAGCGCAAGGGCGCCGCGGAAGCGGTGCTCCGGCCCAAGCAACTCGCCGCCTCCGGCCTCATCAAGAAAGAATCGGCTGAAGCGCAGCGCTATATCGACCTGCAGGGGCGTTCCGGTGTGATGAAGGGCTGGCTCGATGTGAAGGAAGCGCAGGCACTGGCCAAGCTCAACGCCGAGCCTGCCTTGCTCGAGCAGCGCGCGCGAGAGGTCTACCTGCAGCGTCAGGAACGATACCGCGCGCCGCCGGAGGCCAACGTCACGCTGATCCTCGTCGACTCGTATCGACGCGGGTTCGAGGATGCCGCGCGTCGCGTCGCCGAGGTGAGCCGTCGCATCACAGAACACACCGGGGACTTCAATGCCCTCGCCGAAGAGCTGACCGATGACCCGGCCATCCGCGCAAAGAGCGCGGTGGCGACGATCGACGTCGTGCCGCAGCAGGCGGAGCCCCCGCTTCGACGCGTCGTCTTCGAGCAGATGAAGCCGGGTGAGGTCAGTGGACCGCACGCCACCAACTATGGCCTGGTTTTCCTCCGGCTCAACAGCATCAAGCCAGGCGGCGTCACGCCGTTCGAAGAGGTCCGCGACAAACTGATCGATGAAATTCGCGCTGAGGTGGCAAAAAAGGCGCGTATGGATGCCTTCGCCTTGCTTGCGTCCCAGCCAGTCGAGCTGGTGGAGCCGCCAGCCTCGCACGAAAAGAAGACGGTCGACGCCGGCGCCAACAGGACGCCAAAGTCCGCCGTGCGCCAGTGACTGCACGGTCCGGCAACCGAAGATCGCGCCCGCGTTGACCTCAGCGACCCGCGCCGAACTCGCCCTTGGCGCCGCCCGACGCGCCAACTGGCAGGAAGCGCTCGACCACCTTGCAACGATCGCCCCAAGCGCCTTCGACTTGCGTCTGGTCCTCGCAGAAGCACATGCGTTAGCGGCCCTTCAAGGGCCGCGTGCGGCGCTAGAGCGCCTCGAGCGCCATACACTTCCCGGCGGACTTCGCAGCATTCAGCCTCATGCAGCGATCGATGTGACGGCTGCCCGCCTCTCCCTCGCCGCGGGAGAGTGGGCGCATGCCGAACGGTATGCGCGCCGGGCTGCCTTGGGAGCGATTCCTAAACTCGCTGCCGAGGCCCTCGAGCTTTGGGCTATCGCGGCCAATCATTCCGGACGCTACGCCGACTGCCTGCAGCGAGCCAGGCAGCAACAGCATCCCCTGGAGAGCGTCTATTTCCGCGCCCTGACAGCGCTGGAGCGCCTCGAAAGCCACGGAAACTTGCCGCCGGACGTCATCGATGGGTTCCGAGGCGAGGCTGCGTCGCGAGGTGAGCTGCTCGCCCTGCTGGACGCCCATCTGTGCAAACACGCACCGCATCTCGCGCCAACGCTGCCGAAGCATCTGTGGCCGGATGCCCAGACTCTGAGCACGCCGCGCGCAGTGGCGACCTTCCTTCGTCTGCCGGACCTCTACCCGAGCTGCGAAGCGCGCCGATTGCGGCTGAACGGTCTGGTCGAGCGTGTTCGTGAGATGGCGGAACTCGCAGAGCGGGAGCCCTTGCCGCTCACCTCCGTCTCTGTCGTGCCCTTCCGGCTCGCCTATCAGGTGGAAGACCACCTGCCAATCCAGCGGGAATGGAGCCGCTTCGTCGAAGCGATCGTCGCCCGAAACCTCGCGCCAGCCGATCCCGTCCCGCAGGGCGAGCCGATCCGAGTTGCGCTCGTCTCCGCGCATTTGCGCGACTGCACGGTGCACAACTATTTCTCAGCGCTCTACGAGGCCATCACCGAGCGGCTGCCAGAGGCAGAGCTGATCATCGTCGCCATGGGCGCAAGGGATGCCGAGACTGAGCGCCTTGCAGCAAGAGCAGCACATGTGCTCGCCCAGCCAAATGATCATCGCGCGGTCGCAGCAGCCACAGAGTTTCTACGCAAACTCCGTCCGCATGTTTGCTTGTTTCCCGAGGTCGGCATGGAGCCCGTGGTCAACGCGCTCGCGGCATACCGCCACGCGCCTGTACAAATGGCGCTTTGGGGTCATCCGGCGAGCACTGCTCTCAGCACGATCGATGCTTTCATCACAGCTGATGCAGCCGAACCTCCAAATGCCGAGCCGCACTACACGGAGCGGCTCGTCCGCCTTCCGGGTCTGGGCATGCGACCACGCAACCAACCCAGCCCGTCCATCGAACGCAATCAGCAACGCGACCGCCCGTTGACGCTCGTCTGCGCTCAGTCCCTGTTCAAGTGGCAGCCGGAATTCATCGATGCCGTCGGCGCGGTCTTGGCACGGGTCCCGCGCGCGCGGATGGTTGCCTTTCTCGCTGTCCAAAGCACAACTGAACGGGCTTTTCTGCGCACCCTGGACAAGTCGTGGACTCACTATGGCGTCGATCCCGCACAACGGCTCCATCTTTACGCCCAAAGCGACCGCCCGACCTTTCTGAGCCGCCTTGCCGAATGTGATGTCGCGCTCGATACGTTCATGTTCTCGGGCGGGCAAACAACCTTGGATACGCTAAGCGTGGGGCTCGCCCCAATCACCTTGCCAGGGGGCCGGATGCGCGGCCGACAAACCGCGGCCGCCCTGTCATTGCTCGGGATGGAGGACGCGATCTCGACATCCCCTGACGACTGGGTCGAACGTGTCGTCGCTCGCTGCTCGGATCCGGCTCTCCGACAGTTCGATCGGGAGCGAATCCAGTCGAGGCTGCCGGAAGTATTGGATGACGACGCGCCCGTGGATACCTTCGTGCGCTGGATCGACGCTGTTGTGCGGGCCGTGACGGTTCACGGGCGAATCGGAGGCGACGCGGTCGATCTCGCAAGGCAAACCCTGGCCGCGGGGTCTCCCTAAAATCGAGCGTGCCGTGTACCGCTGCATCGACGGACCGCAGCCCTGCAACACGCGATCGCCCGTCGCCGCCTCACCCTCGTTAGCCACCATGCCGTGGCCGCTAGGGCAGTTCTCACGAACGGCCCACCTTCATTCCGCCGATGAATCTCCGCAGCTTCAGTGAACTCAACGATTTCGTCCGCCATGGGCTCCGCAACGCCGAAGCGCTCATCTACAAGGGAGAACTTCGCACAGCCGCCGAAACGCTCAATGTCCTGCATCGGCAAGCCCCCAACGACTGGCGAATTCACCTGATCGCCATCCAGTTGGCCGAGGCTGCGGGCAACACTGCTGCTGCACGCCAGGCGGCCGAGCGCGCCGTGTCCATGGCCCCCGAAGCGTCGACCGCGCTCATCGAGTGGGCACGCGTCCTCGCCCGAGACGGCGAACACGACAAGGCGCTGGACGCCGCACGAAAGGCCGCAGGCAAGGTCGCTGACGACGACGAGTTGGTGCTCTCTCGCGTGGTCGCTGTCGCGAACGCAGCGGGCGATTGGAACCTGGCGAAGGAGACGCTGCTGCGCGCGCTCTCCGTCCGGGCCAACGATCACAACGTGCTTCGTGCCCTCGGCTACAACGCCCTTCATCGCCGCGCCCTCGATGAAGCCCTCGACTGGTTCGGCCGCGTGCTCGCCGACCTGCCGGAGGACGAGATCGCGCTCGCCGGCCGGGCCTGGGCTCTTCTCGAGCAGGGCAAGAACGAAGCCGCCGCCGCCGATTACCAAACCTTGCTCCGGCTGCGCCCTGATTTCCCCGAGTACGCCTATTACGGCGCCATTGCCCGCGGCGAGACACCCGACAGACAGCCCAACACCATCACTGAACGCATCGTTGCCGGCTATGCGTCCCAGTTCGATGACCTGGTCGTCCATCATCTCGGCTACTACGCGCCTCGTCGAGTCGCCGAGATCATCCATGAAACCTGGCCCGCCAAGAACGCGTCCATCCTCGACCTGGGCTGCGGGACAGGCTTGCTGGGGGTGTACCTCGGGCCAATCGAGGGCAGTCTCGTTGGCGTCGACTTCTCGCAGACCATGCTCGATCAGGCCAAGACACGCGGCTACGACCGGCTGCACAAGTGTGACCTGCGCGATGCGCTGCGCGATACGCCGCCGCAGCAGTACGAAGTGATCGTCGCCTGTGACGTGTTCGTCTACGTTGGCCGCCTCGAGCCACATGTGCCCGACATCGCGCGCATCCTCCGACCCAACGGCATGGTGGCGCTGACCTTCGAGCAATCGGAAACCGCTCCATTGGAACTCCGACGCAGCGGACGTTACGCACACTCGGTCGACGGTGTGACGCAAGCGCTCGAAGCCGGTGGACTGACCGAGGTCCGCATCGAACCGCTCACCCTTCGTTACGAGGCAGGCGCTCCGATCGCAGGCTTCATCGCAACCGCACGGAAACGCCCGCCTGGGTGAACGCTGTCACTCCACCCAGGCCGACAGATCGCAGCCCGGAAGCGCCGCGGCGAGTGAGACACCCGCGACCAGAGACCGGTCAAGCGTTGCAGACAACAGGCGGTAGCTGATCGGCGGCAAAGAACGCTCGGCCCGAAGCGCGAACGTGGTTGCAAATCCGCTCGTAGACGAGAGCAGGCGCGCGAGGTCAGCCACCGGTGGCTCGGTACAGCGAAACAGCAGCATGAGGAACCGTGCGCCGGATCGCTCAGCGGGCGATGTGTTCCCTGCGTCTGGGTCAGGCAGGACCTCGATGCGTGTGCCCGCGACGACACCGGCGGGAAGGTAGTACGAATAGCGCGCGCCCTGCCGCCACGACAGGATCTCGTTCGTTCCACCCGGCGGCGTGACGGTGACGACTGCCGGAGGCAACTCGTCGACCCTGTGGCCGGCGAAGGTCAGCACCGGGGCGCGCGTCGATGGTGGCTGGGTCGATGCCACCTCCCTCACCACGAAGCGGGGATGGGCTGCAGTCTCACCCGATGCGGCAGCGCCGAGGCGGGGGCACTCCAAGAACGCAAGGCGCAACGTCAGATCCCGAAGCCAGGCCTCGTCAAGCCCGACGAACCGACGGCTGTCACATCCGCCCGGGCCCGCGACGAAGTCCCGATACCGAAAGAGCGCCGAGGCAACGGGAATGTCGATCTGCGTTGCCGAATGCGCTCCGGGCAGGAAGAAGCCTTGCGTCTCGACCCGATATTGCTCCGTGTTCATCACGGCCCACTTGAGCGCCGCAGGCAAGCTGAGCGGCAGAGTCAGCAGCACGGCCGTTGCCAGTGCGCGTCCTTTATGAACGGTCTGAATCGATTTAGCGCCCCCGAGCCCAGCGAGCACGGCGAAGGGCGGCCAGAGCGCATCGAGGTACCAGAACCCCCAGGAATCGAGCAGCGCCGTCGATAGGACCAGCATGCCACCGACGGCGAGCAGGAAGGCCCGCGCGAACCGATCACGCTGCTGCCAGAGGACGACCATGCCCACCGCGGCGCAAACTGAGGACAGCATGGCCACGCCGGTGATCATGGGCTTGCCGACAAGACCCACCAGATCCGGCAGCGCGTGCAGATGAGCCCAGGGTGTCGACCAGAGCGCAAACCAATGCGATGGCGACGCAAGTCGACCGATCAGGCCGTCGACGCCGAGCGATCGCCCGGCCGACGCCGCCTCCGGTGCGAAAAAGCCGTGGGTATTCGCCCAGAGCGCAAACACGACGACCAAACCGAACCCCGTCGCCCAAAACGGCTTCGACCGTCGAATCGGCTGCTGGAGCACGACCGCGGCTGCGAGCGCCGGAGCAACGAACGCAAAGGCCGACGGATGCATCGTGACCGCCACGGCAGCACTGGCCAGCATCGCGACTGGCGCCCAGCCCGGATGGCGTTCGATCGCAAGCCACGCCGCGAGAAAGCAGTTCACACCGGCAAAGGCGAGCGCGGGATTGCTGACGCCCGGAAAGATGATCACCCCGTGGACGGGCAACGCTAACGCGAGGTAGCCACAGGCTGCGAGTGCGCCGAAGCGCTGCCGGACGGCGGCCGCGAGCGCACCGACCGATGCGAGCGCGCAGACACCGACGAATGCAAAGGCTGCCAGCTCGTGCGCCACCCACCTGAGCGGCAGCGCCAGCGCATGAAAGTAGAGTGCGGGTAGCTGCAGCCAGCCCGCGAAGGGTTGGCTGACCCACGTGCTCGCTTCGCCGCGGGCGATGGCCAGCGCAGCCTGATAGTCGCGGATGTTGTCGACGGTGTGAAGCGTCGTGCCCAGTCCGACGAACAGGAGCGCCGCCCAGGCGCCAACCATGACGCCCATCCAGAGCGTCACGGGCACATCGGATGCTCGCCCGTGCGCGCAACGTTCCACGAAGCGCACCGGACGGCGCGCCCAGCGCATGTGTGTCGTCAAAGACGTCAGCCGAGCGTCACCGCAGTGCGTACGACACCCGCCCGGTCGGTGCGCGCCGTGCACTCGAGTTGCGTGCCGGCTCGGGCGCGAACCACCCAGCGGAACCGGTGCCGATCTGGCGTGGCGTTGCCGCCAGGGAAAAAGCTCACCAGCGTGTGCACGTTGTTTCGCCCTTCGAGCTGTGGCCCCTCCATGCGAACCTTGCCCTCTACGAGCAGGGCCCCTTCGGGCAGCGAGATCTCTCCGATGACGCCCCGAGGTCGCACCTTCTCGCGCGTGAGCTTGCTGACATCCGTGGGCAGGTAGCCCGTGTTGTGCACCCCGAAATCGATACGCCAGAGGTCGTCGCCGAGGGGGGTGACCACGGTCGAGTGGTGCTCGAGCCTGGGCGACATGAGCGCCATGAAGACGAGCCAGTCGGGGAACTTCGCAACCTCCCGCTCCATGAGGTGCGCCGGAGGATTGGAAAACACATGGAAGCGGTTCCAGCCACCCAGCTCGACCGGCCCGAGCTCCGGGTGGTCAAAGGTGTACCAGTCCACGTAGCCTTGCCCCTTGTGCACCTGGTCGGACCAGCGCAGGAGCTTCAGGTCATCCTCGACCGGATGATCGCGGAACCAGTCGATGTACTTGTAGCCCGTGATGCCAGCCTCGCGCATCGGAGACCAGATCTCGACCACCCACGCGTAGGAACCCAGCTCGGTGTAGAGCCAGTCCTGGGTGCCGGTGATGACTTCCTTCGGGTGGTACTTGAACTCGTGGAAAACGCTGATCGCTGGATAGCCCGTGAGTTCTTCGCCCTTCTTGCCCTGGGTCTGGAAGACCCAGAGGTCTTCGGGCGGCATCTCGTCATCAGGCTTGGTCCCGAAGGGCCGGAGCAGTACGCCGCTCCAGGTGTGGAAGAACGTGCCGCCGCAGATGTTGCGGTGGCGGTTGATGAATTCCACGCAGGCGCGCACCTCCGGCTCGCTCGTGGGGAAGTCGCCAGCGCCGAGTTGCTTCGATTCCGGTCGCCATTCCTCCGGGAAGTTCCGGTTGAGATCCAGACCCTGCTTGGGACGCGGAACGGGAAGGTTGAACCCGTCGTAGTTCTTCACCCGTCCTTCGGTCACGATGCGGTAGTACTCGCCACCGGCTTCCGTCGGATCACGCCGCACCATGAGACGCGCCTCATCCGGGTGCTTCTTCCACGGTCCGTTCGGGTCGGGGATGCGCATCATCAGGATCCGGCCATCGCCGTCCACGTCCTCGACTTCGAGGCCCTCGATTGCATCCTCGTCAAACGGATAGGGGCGGGTCGAGGAGCGAATGAAGCGCGGCTTGTCCGCAAGCGCCCATTCGGCACCGTCCGGATTTACGCGCGGCAACACGTACAGGGTGCGTGTGTCGAGCAGGCGGGTGATGTCCTCGCGCTTGCCGTAGTTCGAGAGCACGGTGTCGATGAGCTTGAGCGCGGCAACCGACCCCGACAGCTCGGTGGCGTGAATGTTGGCATCGACGTAGTAGGCCGGCTTGTCGCGGTCGCTGCCGGTCGCGAAGTTGGTCAGCGTGACGCACCAGATCGGCCGGCCTTCGAAGCTCGACCCGATCGGTTCGAGACGGCTCAACCCCGGGTAGGCGTCGACCGCCTTGCGCAAGAGCGCAGTCAGCTCCTCGAACTTGACAAAGCGGTCGTAGGGAAACATAGGGTCCGCCCAAGCCAAAACCAGCATTCTGGCAAAGCCGCCGCAGCCTCAGGCGACTCGGGATTCGGCGACGGCCTGACAGTAGATCGCTTCGAGCGCGCGGGCGAAGCGCGGCGCATCGGTTGCAGGCGAGCCCAGAAGCGCCTCGCGGACGCTCGCCCGAGGGGGCAACATGGTCTTGCCTTGCGCAAAGTCGACGGCCCGCTGGATGTAATCCTCGACATTCGAGGCGAGCAGGCAGTCGAGCCCACAGTCGCGGAGGATGGCACCAGTCTGTCGGCCGACTGGGGTCTCGCCGAGCAGTCCGAGGACGGGCACACCCATGGCGAGGGCGTCGAAGGTGGAGACACCGCCGTTGTAAGGCCAGCTGTCGAGCACGAGATCGACTTCAGCGTAAGCCATGAGGTGAGCGCGGTAATCGGTCTTGCCCAGAAAGCGCAGCCGCGAACGGTCGACGCCGTGCTGCGCGAGGCGCGCGGCGAGAATCGCCCGCACGCTCTCGGCGTCGAACAATCCGCTCTTGAGCACGAGGCTGCTTCCAGGCACCGCGGTGAGAATCCGCCCCCAGCAGGCGAGCAAGCCGTCGTGCAGCTTGTCGAGGCGGGCGAAGCAGCCGAAGACGAAGCCGGTCGAGCCTGACGAGCGTGCCGTCGGCAGTTGCCGGAGCCAGTCCGGCACATGAAACGGCAAGCGGAAGAACGGCAACAGCCAGACCCGCTCGGTGAACGTTGCCGCCAGTTCGGGCGGCGTCGAGACGGCATCCGAGATGTAGCCGTCGATGCCGGGCGTTGCGGTCGTATTGAACCAGTCGAGCCACGACAACTGCACCGGTGCCATGCGCTGGGTCCACTGCGGCAGATTGCCGGTGGGGCTGTGCCCGTCGAGGTCGATGAGGACATCGAATCGCCCCGCCAACCCCTGCGCCATGCTTTCGGCCGGCACGACGAGGAAGGGGAGCCCTGTCGCCGCAAACACGGGCGGCGTCGTGCGCAGGCCCTGGCTCGTACTCACGAGCGTCGCTGCGACGACCTCGCGGTCGTGGGCGGCCAGCACCCCGGGCAACAGCGCCGAGAGGATGGCGCCACCCCAGTTGCCGCTCACGTAGCCGATGCGGAGTGGGGATGGTGGAGAAAGGGCTTCGTTCGAAGGCGGGGCTGCCGACGTAGCTGGGCTGACCGCGCCCAGGTGCTGCTCGGCCCAGGCGCGGATCTCCCCGGCGAGCGCCGGCTGCGACATGCTCGGCCAGCT
The DNA here is from genome assembly GCA_937944385.1 of uncultured Burkholderiales bacterium. Classification (GTDB taxonomy): domain Bacteria; phylum Pseudomonadota; class Gammaproteobacteria; order Burkholderiales; family Casimicrobiaceae; genus Casimicrobium. The sequence continues at coordinate 10,211 of CALDYQ010000088.1, forward strand.
GTGAAGGTGGACGAGCACGCTTGAATGCAGTCGTGCCGCGAGTGCCCGGTCCGGACACTGGGCGATCGCTGCCCGCATGGCCTCGAGCCAGCCCTCGGGCCGGCCGAGCATACGCTGCACGTAGGCAAGGTTGAGCCAGGCGGGCCAGCGCGCTGGGTCGAGGGCGAGACAAGCGCGGTACATGCGCTCGGCGTGCGCGAACTCGAAGCGGCGGAAGGCGATGTCTGCCGCCTTGTGAGCCGCCGTCGGGTCCCGAGGCGCCGCGCGTTGCCATTCGCCGGCGAGACTGGCCGCGCGGCGCAGATCTCCCCGCGCGAGCGCCAGCTCGACCCGTTCCGACCAGCTCATCCAGGCTGACTCAGCCCGCCCGCCGCAGCAGCTTCCACGCCGTCGGCAGCGTGAGCACGCCGAGCGCGGTCTTGAGCACGGTCGCTGCCCAGAACGGGGCAAGGCCCACGGCGTAGGCCTTCTCCCAGCCCATGAGCGAAGCAAGCCAGGCGAGCCCGAAGACGAAGATCAGCGCATGGCCGGCCGTCATCGCGACTGCCGTGCGCAGGAAACTACGGTCGAATCCACGTTCGGCCAGCCAGCCGCAGAGCGCGGCGGCGACCACGAAGCCCACGAGGTAGCCACCGGTCGGGCCGAGCATGTAGGGCAAGCCGATGCCTTTTTCTGGCGTACCGGCGAACACCGGCAGACCCAGCGCACCCGCGACGAGATAGCCGAGTACCGTGAGCGTGCCGAGCCGGAGCCCATAGGCCATCCCAAGAACGAGCACGACGTAGGTCTGCATCGTCATCGGCACCGGCCAGAACGGGATCTGCAACTTGGCCGAGGCCCAGAGCAGGGCCACACCGACGAGCCCAAGCAGGACATGGCGTGACAGCGGCAGCGGGGCGACCGGAGCATGGGCCGGGGTCAGAAGCGTGTGGGCAAGGGGGGGCATGACACCTCGAACGTGAAATCCAAAAGCGCAAAATTATCCTCGAGCCCGCGGGCTCAACCCACACGGTCACCGCGCTCACCGTTGCCCATACGCTGGCGGGGCAGCGGCCACTCCATCACATCTGCTGCCAGGGCAGGCCGTCGTGACGCCAGCCGTTCTTGCGGCCTCGGTGCATGTGCTCGTCGAGTTCGCCTTCGAAGCCATGGAGCACGTTGAAGACCTGCGTGAAGCCGTCGCGCTCGAGGAGCTCGCCCGCCTCGACCGAGCGGCGGCCACTTCGGCAGATCAGAACCACCGGGCGGGTCTTCACGCCGGCGACCAGCTTTTTCACGTGGCCGACGAAGTGAGGATCCACGTTCCAGTCGGGCGGCTCCTGAAACGGCACGTGCTCGGCGCCGACCGGATGGCCGACGTAGAAGAACTCGATCTCGGAGCGCACGTCGACGAACACGGCTTCCGGGGTTCGCTTGAGAAATTCGGCCGCTTCGAGCGGTGTCAAGTGCTGCATGACGGAAATTGACGAGCAAGGACTGGAACGCGAAGTGTCGGCGCCTGGGCTCGCGGCGCATCCGATCGCCATGGAATACGCCTTATGCGCCGCGGAATATGCGAGGTCGCCACCATGTGCAGCGCGATGCGACAATTGCCTGATCGCCCTTTCGTTTAGTCCTCACCCCTTGCCGCCCCGACCATGACCCGCCGCGAACGCCTGTCCCAACGCCTCCGTGAGCGCATCCTGATCCTCGACGGTGGCATGGGCACCATGGTCCAGCGCTACAAACTCGGCGAAGCGGACTACCGCGGTCATCTCTGCCGCGATCATGTCTGCGAGCTGAAGGGCAACAACGACCTGCTCGTGTTGACCAAGCCCGAGGTCATCCGCGAGATTCATGACGGCTACCTCGCCGCGGGCGCGGACATCATCGAGACGAACACCTTCAACGGCACCTCGATTGCGATGGCGGACTACCGCCTCGAGCACATGGTTCGGGTGATGAACCGCGAGGCGGCACGGCTCGCGCGCGCATGCTGCGATGCATGGACGAAAAAGACGCCGGAGAAGCCACGCTTCGTCGCCGGGGCGCTCGGGCCCACCAACCGCACGGCCTCCATCTCGCCCGATGTGAACGACCCCGCCAAGCGCAACATCACCTACGACGAACTGGTCGTTGCCTACACCGAGCAGATCGAAGCACTGGCCGCAGGCGGGATCGATCTGGTGCTGGTCGAAACCATCTTCGACACACTCAACGCGAAGGCCGCGCTCATGGCCTACCAAAACGTGTTCGAGCATGACGCCGACCCGCCGCCACTCATGATCTCCGGCACGATCACCGATGCCTCGGGGCGCACGCTCTCCGGGCAGACCGTGGAGGCGTTCTGGGTCAGCGTACGTCACGCGCGGCCGCTGTCGATCGGCATCAACTGTGCGTTGGGCGCGGCGGCGATGCGGCCGCACGTCGAAGTACTCGCGAAGATCGCTCCGGACACTTTCGTGAGCGTCTACCCGAACGCCGGCTTGCCCAATCCCCTGTCCGAGACGGGCTACGACGAAACGCCCGAGGTCACCGCGGGGTTGCTGCGCGAGTTCGCCGAGGCGGGCCTGGTCAACATCGTCGGCGGTTGCTGCGGCACCACGCCGGCGCACATCGAAGCCATCGCCCGCGCGGTGGCCAAGCTTTCGCCGCGGCCGGTCCTCGCCCGCTGACGGCAGCACTCAACGCATGGAAGACACGCTTTACCTGAGCGGCCTCGAGCCGCTCGCAATCGGCTGCGATTCGCTCTTCGTCAACATCGGCGAGCGCACCAACGTCACCGGCTCGCGCGCCTTCGCCAAGCTCATCCTCAACGGCGACTTCGCCGCCGCCGTCGAAGTGGCGCGGCAGCAGGTCGAGAACGGCGCCCAGATCATCGACGTCAACATGGACGAGGCGATGCTCGACAGCAAAGCCGCGATGGTCCGGTTCCTCAACATCATCGCAACTGAGCCCGACATCGCCCGCGTTCCGGTGATGATCGATTCGTCCAAGTGGGAGGTGATCGAAGCCGGCCTCAAATGCGTGCAGGGCAAGCCGGTCGTGAACTCGATCTCGCTCAAGGAGGGCGAGGCCGAGTTCCTGCGTCAGGCGCGGCTCATCAAGAAATACGGCGCAGCCACCGTGGTCATGGCCTTTGACGAAAAAGGACAGGCCGATACGTTCGCCCGCAAGACGGAGATCTGCGCCCGAGCCTACCGCCTGCTGACCGAGCAGGTGGGATTCCCGGCCTCGGACATCATCTTCGACCCGAACGTCTTTGCGTTGGCCACCGGGCTCGAAGAGCACAACAACTACGGGGTCGACTTCATCGAGGCAGTGCGCTGGATCCGGGCCAACTTGCCCGGGGCCAAGACCTCGGGCGGCATCTCGAACCTCTCGTTCAGCTTCCGTGGCAACGAGCTCGTCCGCGAGGCGATGCACACCGTCTTCCTCTACCACGCCATCCGTGCGGGGCTCACGATGGGCATCGTCAACGCGGGGCAGATCGGAATCTATGACGAGCTCGACCCGGAACTGCGCGAGCACTGCGAGGATGTGGTCCTGAATCGCCGCCCGGATGCCACCGAACGCATGCTGGCACTCGCCGAGCGAGTCAAGGGCGGCGGCAAGGCGCGCGTGGAAGATCTCTCCTGGCGCGAACTGCCGGTCGAGGAGCGGTTGAAATACGCGCTCGTCAAGGGCATCTCTACCTTCATCGTCGAGGACACCGAGGAAGCGCGTCGGAAGGTGGCGCGCCCGCTCGAGGTGATCGAAGGTCCGCTCATGGCCGGGATGAACGTGGTCGGCGATCTCTTCGGCGAGGGCAAGATGTTCCTGCCCCAGGTCGTCAAATCGGCCCGAGTGATGAAGCAGGCCGTGGCGCATCTCGTGCCCTACATCGAGGAAGAGAAGCGCGTGCTTGGCAGCGAGGCCAAGACCAAGGGCCGGATCGTACTCGCCACGGTCAAGGGCGATGTGCACGACATTGGCAAGAACATCGTCGCCGTGGTTCTGCAGTGCAACAACTACGAGGTCATCGATCTGGGCGTGATGGTGCCCTGCGAGAAGATCCTTGCAGCGGCGCGGGAGTCGAACGCCAATCTGATCGGGCTTTCTGGGCTCATCACGCCCTCGCTCGAGGAGATGGCCCATGTCGCCGCCGAGATGGAGCGCACCGGGCTCAAGGTGCCGCTCTTGATCGGTGGGGCCACGACGAGCCGCACGCACACCGCGGTCAAGATCGCGCCCAATTACTCCGAGCCCGTAGTGCATGTGGTCGATGCTTCGCGTGCCGTCGGGGTGGCCACGAGCCTGCTCTCGGAAGAGCTCCGGCCGGCCTATGTCGCCGAGCTCCGCGCCGACTATGCCGAGATCCGTGAACGCCACGCTGGCAAGAAGACCGCGCCACTCGTCGAGCTCGAGGTGGCACGGGCCAAGCGATTCCAGGGGTTTGCGGGCGAGTGGGCCGACTATCGGCCCCCGGTGCCGCGCCAAACGGGGGTCGTGCATCTGCGTGACTATCCGCTCGCCGCGCTCGTTCCCTACATCGATTGGACACCGTTCTTTCTCGTCTGGGATCTCGCGGGCAATTACCCAAGGATCCTTGATGACGAGATCGTGGGCGAAGAGGCCCGGCGCGTCTTCCGCGACGGGCAGGCGATGCTCCGTCGCATCGTGAGCGAGAAATGGCTCACCGCGAATGCCGCCTACGCGCTCCTGCCTGCATCGAGCGAGGGAGAGGACATCGTGCTCTACACCGACGAGTCGCGGTCGAGGGAAGCGATGCGCTTCCACACGCTGCGTCAGCAGGTGGCCAAGGACGGCGACCGCCCGCACTACGCCCTGGCCGACTTCGTCGCGCCCAAGGACTTGGGGTGGCCGGATCACCTCGGCCTCTTTGCCGTCACCACGGGCATCGGCTGCGAGCCCGGGGATGCGCGGCTTCGCGCCTTCGAGGAAGCGGGGGATGACTACAACGCGATCCTCTTCAAGGCGCTGGCCGACCGGCTGGCCGAGGCCTTCGCCGAGCACCTGCACGAACGCGTGCGGCGTGAGTTCTGGGGTTATTCGGCGGAGGAGCGGCTCGACAACGAGGCGCTGATCCGGGAGCAGTACCGCGGCATCCGCCCGGCACCGGGCTATCCCGCCTGCCCGGATCACCGCGAGAAGGCCGCCATGTTCGGCGTGCTCCGGGCGACCGAGATCGGCATGGGGCTCACCGAATCGCTCGCGATGACGCCGGCAGCGAGCGTCTCCGGGTTCTACTTCTCGCACCCGGCGGCACGCTACTTCTCCGTGGGCCGCATTGGCGAGGATCAACTCGCGGACCTCGCCCGACGACGCGGCGAGGAGGTGGAAGCGCAGCGGCGGGCCTTGGTCGGGCTGGGCTGAGAGGGCGAGAAAAGAATCTGCTGCGCTTGCCAGGATATCGTTGCTCGCGCGCTCGAGGACTCGCCTACGTGAGCCAGGGGGCGCTGATCGCCTCCAAGGCGCTCCAGGCCAAAGACTTCACCAACCAGCGCGTGCGCAAGCGCGGCCAGATCGACGAAGCAGAGCGCGCGAAGAACCGCACCAAATCCAAGGTGCGTGCCCGCGTGGAGCACGTCTTTGCCGTGGTCAAGCGGCTGTGGGGCTT
>CALDYQ010000089.1 GCA_937944385.1 uncultured Burkholderiales bacterium
CTGCGTTGCCTGAGTTGCCTGCGTCGCCTTCGGCTCACCCGCGGTCGCGGCCTCGAGTACACGCACACGCTGCCCCGGCAGCAGCAGATTCGCCCCCGCCGTCACCACGCGGTCACCCGGCTTGAGACCCTCTCGGATCACCACACCCTCGGCCGTTGTCTCGCCGAGCGTCACCTCGACGAGGCGTACGGTCGCATTGGAACTCTCGGCCCCGTCCACCACCCAGACGCGCGGCTTCGCATCCCGCGTGTAGAGGGCGCTCACCGGCACCACGATCGCCGCCGCCCGCCCAAACTGCAGCGTGACCGTCGCGCTCATGCCGAGCCTCAAGGCCTCATCGGGCGCCTTGACCGAGAACCGCGCCGCGTAGGTGCGGCTGGCCGGGTCGGCCGCCGGCGCGAGTTCGCGCAGCGCGAGCGCGTAGACCTTGCCGGGCAGCGCATCCACCACGGCAGCAAAGCCCTGGGCTTGCCTGAGCGTGCCGACCGCGCGCTCCGGCACCGCCACGACGATCTCACGCTCTCCGCTCTGGGCAATCCGGACGACCGGCTGCCCTGCGGCCACGACCGTGCCGACCTCGGCGTCGAGCCCCACCACGACGCCGGCACGGTCGGCCCGGAGCGACTGAAAGGCGCGCGCGTTCTGCGCGTTCGCCAGTTGCGATTCCGCAGCCCGGAGGCGCGCCACCGCAGCATCTGTTGCCGCCTGTTGGCGGTCGAGCTGCGCCGCACCGACAAAGCCGCGCTCGCGTAGCTCTAATACACGCTTCAACTCCGCCTGCTGGAGCGTCACGTCGGCGCGTGCAACCTCCACCTGCGCTGCCGCGGCATGGATCGCAGGCACCACGTCCTGCGCATCGAGTTCCGCAAGCAGTTGCCCTGGCTTCACGGCGTCGCCGACCTCGACCGCGCGCCGTGCGAGCTTGCCGCCCACGCGGAAGCCCAGGCGCTGCTCATGCCGAGCTCGCACCTCACCGGGCAGAGACGTCGCCTCGGCCAAGGGGGCCGCACCGGCCACGAGGGTGCGGACCGGGCGCACCGGCTCATTGGCTGCGGCTGTCGCGCCGACGCGCGCCGAAGCGGCGCCATTGCCTTGGTCAACCGTCTGGGCGGTTGGGGGCGCATCCTTGCCGCTACAACCCGCAAGCACCGTGGAGAGCGCCACGGCTGCAAAAGCGGACGCGAGCGCAGTCTGCTTGAACGCTGTCTTCATCGGAAACCTCATGGCTGAGTTGTGGCGTGGGATGCCCCGTCCGGCCCCACGACGGCCGTCCAGTAGCGAAAGAGCGCGATCAGCGCTTCGTCTTCGTAACTGCCGAGCCCCGGCAGCGTGGGGCGGCTGACCTCGGCGTGATGACCGTGCCCGCCGAGCAGGTGGAAGAGCCCGACCATCATCGCGTAGCTGTGTTTCAGGAGGCGCACCCCCTCACCTGGCGCGAGATGCGTCCAGCGCTGCTCGATCGCGCTGCCGGCGGTCATCATGTGCTTGCCGAGACGGCCGTGGAACTCGTCCCAGATCGCCTCGGGTACGGCATCGGGCGCAAAGCCCATGCAGAAAGCGCAAAGCGGCATGTAGCGCCGATTGCGGAGGAAATGCTCCTGCGTGAGCGCCCCCATGTCGGTCACAGTGAACGCGCCGGGGCCGGTCAGCTGCTCGCACAGGCGAAGAAAGAACGCCTCCAGCTGCCGCTGATGGAGCGCGAGATACACCGCCTCTTTGGTGGGGAAATACAGGTACACCGTGCCCTTCGCGAGCCCCGCCGCCTGCGCGATGTCGGCGACGTTCGACAGCTCGCCGCGCTCTTCGAAGAGCCGCGCCGCGGCATCGAGGATGGCGCTCCTCCGCGCCTCCTTGTCCTCGGGGTCGACTGCCCGGCTGCGCGCCGGCCCGCCGCCCGACGCCGCCCCCGAGTCGGGCGCGGCGTGCAGCACGCTGAACAACAGTTTCTCGATGAGCGTCATGGCGCGCCCCGTAGAAATGACTCTTGGTCAGTAGAGCTCGGACATTAAGTGACCACGGGTCAGTTTGTCAACCATGCGTCCACCATCGGGCAGGCCCACGACCTGCCGGGCGCACGTTGCGACGGTAGAGGCTCCATCGATCGAACCAATCGTCTCTCGATGGAACCCGGCCTGCAGCCGACCAGAAAAAGTGATTGCATCGTGCTGGCGAGTACGTAATCAATGACGCATCTTTCGAGCTCCACCGAACTGACGCCATGCCTGCGGTCACCATCAAGAACATTCCCGAGCCCGTCCATCGCGCGATCCGGCTTTGCGCTGCCCAAAATTGCCGCGGCGTCGAAGCTGAACTGCACATGACCCTTGAGGCTGCGGCCTACCCCCCCAATCGGCTCAAGCTCGGATCGATGCTCGTCGAGACGAACCGCGAGGCCGCACTCACGGATGCTGCATGGGCCGTGATCGATCGGGCACGCGACAGGGCGCCGGCACGAGCGGTCGAGTTCGGATGATCCTGCTCGACACGAACGTCCTTCGCGAAGCCGCCCGTCCCCACCCCGAGCCGTGCGTGATCGAAGGGTTGGACGCCCAGCCTCTCGAGATCCTCGACCTCGCCTCGATGACCGTGGCCGAGTTGCATGCCGGGGGCGCTGTCCTGTCAGACGGAGAACGCCGAAGCCGGCGGCCCGACTCCGTTGCATGCGTTCTGCGCACGAGCAAGGGGATGTCTTCCGCCGCTTGCCTCCATGCCCAAACGCCACCGCGCCTCACCTCCACCGCGCGCGGCCAGCATCAGCCCGCCAGGCGACTTCACCCCGGTTCAGCATGGTGATGCCAGTGAGCATTTGCGGCGTGCCGAGGTGATCGGCATGCATGGCCTGCACACTGCCCTCACGCGCCCCTGACGGGGCCGCACCCGCCGCCGTCGTTGATCGCTCGCGCCGATGGAGCGGTGCCACCTGCCACGTGCCGTGGCTACCCGTGGCCCACACAGGCGCCTAGCATGCGCCACTGCAAGCGCCCCCGCCTCGGTGTATTCGGCCATGAGCCCTTCCGGCCCATAGGCGTAGCAGGTCGTGCCCGAGCCTTGGGCAATCGGGTTCTGCGGCGTCACGGCGGTGTTCGGCATCAGCACGGTCTTGGATATCCGGCGTCCGAAGGGAGCGTACCGACACGTTGCCGCGATGTCACCAGCTGCCGTGAGCACCGCAACAGGCCGCTCGAATGCGCTGGCGAGGACGGCGTGAGACTGGCGCGTTCATGGAGACTGCCGGCGGCGCACGCAAAGGTGTCACCGCACGAAGATAATCTTCGAACCGCCACTACAAGGTGGTGCGTTTTCTCGTATGCGTGACCGCCTGGGTTGCGCCCCCTGCACATGCTCAAGCTCGATCTCGTCACGGCGTCCGCCGCCCAGGCTACACCCGCAGTGCGCGCGTCACGCCAGCGCACGCCCCTCGCGCTCGCTGCCCTCACCGCGTGCCTCGCGGTCGCTCCGGTCCATGCCGGCCGTCCACTCGCGACCGACGATGCGGCGGTCGTCGCCGCGGGCGCCTGTCAGTTCGAGACGTGGTTCGAGCACTGGCGCGATGCCCGGGCGTTCTGGCTGAACCCCGGTTGCAACCCGTTCGGTTCGACCGAGTTCTCGTTCGGTGGTGCCCACGTCCGGCCGGACGGCGGCGGCGCATTCAGCCTAATGCGTGGGCAAGTCAAGCAACACGTCCGCGCCTACGACGAAAACGGGCCCGGGTTGGCAGTCGCCGCGGGCGCTGCCCGTGCCCGCGCGGCCGGGCAGCAGGACGTCTTCGCAAACGGCATCGTCACGCTGCCGCTCGCCGGTGAAGCCGTGCTGGTCCACCTGAATGCCGGTGCCACGCGAAGCCGCATGCCGGCGGGGAGCAAGACACGCGCGACCTGGGCTGCGGCGCTCGATGCCGAAGCCGTCGCGGGCACGCGCGCTGCGGGGGAGGTCTTCGGCACGTCGGGCGAGCGCGCCCGCTGGCAACTCGGCCTGAAGCACGAGCTTCTGCCGGGCCACCTGCAGCTTGATGCGAGCATCGGCAGCGCTTTCGGCCGTTGGTCGACGACCCGCACCGTGACGATCGGCGTCGTGGCCGTGACTCCTTCCTTTCTGCGCTGATCCGCCTGCACGCGCCCACATGCCGGGCGTTTCGCTCCGGCATGGCCCGACTGGCGTTGATACGCCGCCCGCGCTACGCTCTCGGCAAATTTCTTCGACCGCCGGGCACTGGGCGGCGGAGGGTACGCCGGTTTCGGCGCATGACAAGGAGGACGCCCGATGGGAGCATCGCAGGACACCACGCCGCAGGAGCAGGCCGTGGCGCAGAACGAGCAGGTGATCGTGGATGTGGGGGCGGTCGCAGCGGCTGAGCGCGCGCGCCGACCGCACTTCCTGCCGCCGATCGCGCGGGAGGTCGCGCCCCTCGCCTTCCGCCGCTGGCTTGCGGCGGGATGGTCCGATCTGCGGGCGTTTTGGCCGATCAACGCATTCTTCGGTCTGGCCTTCGCCGGCATGGGCCACCTTCTAGCGCTGATCTTCACGCAGGCGCCGGCGTACCTGATGGCGGCGATCTCGGGCTTCCTGCTCGTCGGGCCCTTCGTCTGCACCGGTTGCTACGAACTCTCGCGCAACCGTGAGTTGGGCGCCGGCTGCTCGCTTTGGTGTGCTGCAACGGCATTCAAGGGCTCGTTCAAGAACATCACGATCTTCGCGGTGCTGCTCCTCATCCTCGAACTGCTCTGGGGTCGGGCCTCGCTGGTGCTGTTTGCGCTCTTCTACGAGGGCGGCATTCCTGACGGCGCGGATGTACTGGCGAGCTTTCTCCGCTTGGAGAACGCGGCCTTCGTCATCGCCTACCTGCTGGTGGGCGGTTTCTTCGCCGCGCTCGTCTTCATCACGGCGGTGGTGGCGATTCCCATGCTGCTCGACCGGCCGGTGGATGCGATCACCGCCGGGCTCACGAGCTTTCGGGTCTGCCTTGCGCACCCGCTGCCGCTCGCGCTTTGGGGCGCGGCGATCGCGCTTCTGACGCTGCTTGCCATGCTGCCCGCGTTCCTGGGCCTCATCGTCGTGGGGCCGTGGCTCGGACATGCCACGTGGCACGCCTACCGCGAGCTGGTGCCGCGCGAGGAAGCCCCCGGCGAACCTCCGGAGCCGAACGATCAGAGCGATTCGGCCAGGAGCGCCCGATAGTCCTCGGCGCTCGCCAGGCGCGGGTTCGTCTTGTGGCAATGGTCGGCGAGCGCCCCGGCAATCACGCAGTCGAAACGATCGCTCGTCACGCCCATCGCGGCGAGCCCGGACGGCAGGCCGAGCCGTGCGTTCATGGCTTGGATCGCCTCGGCGATGCCGTCTGCCCCGGCCGCTGCGGGCAGGCCCATCGCCTGCGCCATGCGCTCGATGCGCGATTCACGCTGCACACTCTCGGCCGCGGCATTGAAGCGGACGACCGCCGGCAGGAACACCGCATTCAGCGTGCCGTGATGAAGCCGTGGGTCCAGGCCACCGAGCGCGTGCGAGAGCGAGTGCACCGCGCCCAAACCCTTCTGGAACGCCATCGCGCCTTCCATCGAGGCCGCCATCATTGCGAGCCGCGCCTCGCGGTCGCTGCCGTCGTGGGTTGCGCGTTCGATGTGCGCCCAGCCGCGGCGCAGCCCGTCGAGCGCGATCCCATCGGCCGGCGGGTTGAAGGCCGCACTCATGAAGGTTTCCATGCAGTGCGCGATGGCATCCATGCCGGTGGCCGCCGTGAGAAGCGGCGGCAGGCCGAGCGTGAGTGCCGGGTCGCAGATCGCGGCCTTGGGCAGGAGGTGCCACGAATGAAAGCCGAGCTTACGGCCATCCTCCACGATCACGATCGCCCCACGGGCGACTTCGCTGCCGGTGCCGGCAGTCGTAGGCACGGCGATGAGCGGCAGGACGGCCTCGGTGATGCGTGGGCTGCCGCCTTCGATGGTTGCATAGGTTACGAGCGGGCCGGGATGCGTCGCGCTGATCGCCACGGCCTTGGCGCAGTCGATCGCCGAGCCGCCGCCCACCGCAATCAGGCCATCGCAAGCTTCGCGCTGCGCGATCGCCGCGGCCTCGCGCACGGCAGCCTCGGTCGGGTTCGACGGTGTGCCGTCGTACACCGGGCCGTGCAGCGCGGCAGGCAAGGCATCGATGACCGGATCAAGCACGCCGGCTGCGCGTACCCCGCGATCCGTGACGATCAGCGGCCGTCGAATGCCGACCCGCGCACACTCGCCCGCAAGCTGCGAGAGCACACCAAAGTCGAGGTGGATGTGGGTGAGGTAGTAGATGTAGGCCACGCGAACTCCCGCCTGGTGATCATGCCGTTCAAAGCCGGGCCAGGCGCTCGAGCGCGGCGTCGAGCGTCGCCTCGCGCTTGGCAAAGCAGAAGCGGATGATGCGCTGCTCGGTCGGCGCCGCATAAAAGGCCGAGAGCGGGATGGCCGCCACCCCGATCTCGCGTGTGAGCCATTCGCAGGCAGCGCGCTCGTCGAGATCGCGAAGCGAGACGACATCCTCGTAGCCCGCGCAGACGAAGTAGCTCCCTTCGCAGGGCAGGGGCCGGAGCGGCGTGCGTGCGAGCCCCGCGAGAAAGCGGTCACGCTTGGCTTGATAGAAGGCGGCGAGCCCCTGCCACGGCGCCGGGTCGGCGAGATAGCTTGCGATGCCTTGCTGCATCGCGCTGTTGGCAGTGAACACCGTGAACTGGTGCACCTTGCGGAATTCCGCGGTGAGCGGCGCGGGCGCGAGCACGCTGCCGAGCTTCCAGCCCGTCACATGGAGCGTCTTGCCGAACGAAGAGACGATGAAGCTCCGCCCCGCGAGCGCGGGCACGGCCGCCGCCGAGACATGCGGCGCGCCGTCGTAGACCATGTGCTCGTAGACCTCGTCCGAGAGCACGAACACCTCACGTCCTGCGAGCACGTCCGCGAGACGCTCCCAGTCGGCGCGCCGCCAGATGCGGCCGCTCGGGTTGTGCGGCGTGTTGACGATCACGAGCCGCGTGCGCGGGCTGAGCGCGGCCTCGATCGCCGCGAAGTCGGGGCGAAAGTCGCCCGGCTCGAGCGCCACGGGGACGGGCACGCCGCCCGTGAGCTCGATGTTCGGGATGTAGCTGTCGAAGGCGGGCTCGAGCAGGATCACTTCGTCGCCCGGGCGCACGACGGCCATGATCGTCGAGAGGATCGCCTGCGTTGCGCCCGAGGTGATCGTGACCTCGGTCTGCGGGTCGAAGCGCACGCCCTGGGTGGCCGCGAACTTTTCGGCCACGCGCGTGCGCAAAAGCAGATTGCCCGCCATCGGCGGATACTGGTTGTGTCCCGCACGCATCGCCTCGGCCACCGCGTCGGTGAGGCGTGGGTCGGGCTCGAAATCCGGGAAGCCCTGCCCGAGGTTGATCGCCCCCGCCTCCTGTGCGAGCGCAGACATGACGGTGAAGATGGTCGTACCGACGCTGGGGAGTTTGCTTTCGATTGCGAGGCTGGCGTTCACGCGTTGAATGCTACTCAGCGCTGCAACGACCACCGCGTCAGATAACTCAGCGCATCGACGAGCGCAACGAGCCCAAGCATGGCGATCAGGATCGTGCTCGTCTCGGGCATCTGAAAGAGTCCCATGTGGAACGAAAGCATCTGCCCAAGGCCCCCGGCACCGACCACGCCGAGTACGGCGGCGGCGCGGATGTTGTTCTCCCAGCGGTAGAGGGTGTAGCTCACGAGTTGCGGCAGTACCGTCGGCAAAGTGGCGTAGAGGAAGATGCGGCCCTCGGGTACGCCCTGGGTACGCAGGCCCGCCGCTGGTCCGGGCGGTGCGTTCTCGATCGCTTCGGCGAATAGCCGTCCGAGCACTCCGGTCGTGTGCATGGCGAGCGCGAGCGTGCCCGCAAGAGGTCCCAATCCGGCGGCGATCAGGAGCAGGGCTGCCCAGACGAGTTCGGGGATCGAACGCAGCGCGTTCAGCACGAGCCGCATCGGCGTACGCAGCGGCGCCGGGTCAGCGGGCGAGACGCGGCTCGCTGGCACGGCCAAGGCGAGGCCAAAGATGGCCGCGAGTAAGGTACCAAGGCCGCTCATCGCGAGCGTCTCGACCGTGGCCCACGCCGTCTTCGCGACAAAGGCGGCCGAGAGATTCGGGCTCGTGAGTTCGAGCAGGAAGCGCCCCATCCGCCCCATCGCATCGCTCGAGAAGAAGCGGGCGAACTGCAGATCGAGCGTGGCGAAGGCAGCGACGATGAGCACGATCAGTGCGGCCATGAACCCGCAGGCGCGGCAGCGCCGGTCGAACAGGCGCCGCGCCGCGTCGGCCGCGGAAACGGTGGACTCGCCTCTCATCCGAGCTGCCTCCGAAGCCACGCGCTCATCGCGTCCGCTGCTGCGACGAGAAGGATGAAAACGATCAGCATCGTGGCGACCTCGGAGCCCGCGAACATCTTCATCGAGGTATCCATTTGCTGCCCAAGCCCGCCCGCGCCCACGAAGCCGAGCACGGCCGAGGAGCGGATCGCGCACTCCCAGCGGTAAACGGTGTAGCTCGTGAGCTCGGCCGCGTTCTGTGGAAGAAGACCGTAGAAGAAGGCCTGCAATCGCCCAGCACCGTTACGCATGAGTGCGGTCGTCGCGTATTGGTCCCCGCTCTCCAGGATCTCGGCGTAAACCTTGCCAAGCATGCCGCCGTACGTGAGCGCAATCGCAATGACGCCCGCGGTCGGTCCGAGCCCGACCACACGCACGAAGACCAACGCCCAGATGAGCTCCGGCACACTCCGCAGCAGGATCAGCACCCCACGCACTGCGAAGCGCACGGCGAACGGCAAGCGGGCCATGCGACCGCTGAGCGCCGAGAGCGAGAGCGCCCGCACCGAGATGAGCGTGAGCGGAATCGCAATCACGAGCGCAAGCGCCACGCCCGCGGTGGCGATGGCCACGGTGCGCCACGTCTCCCGCGCGACGAGGGCGAGAAACTCGGGCGAGACCTTCGGCGGGAAGAAGTCGCCGAGAAACTTGAGCGTCGGTCGCAGGTTGTCCGGCTCGAACAGGATCCACGGCCGGAACTCGGAGAGCACGAGCAGCGGCCAGAGCACGACGAGCCCGGCCAACGCCCAGAATACGCGGCTCGACCACGCGGGGTCCCGACTCACCGGCGACGATCTTCGAGCGACCAATGGCCCGGCCGTGGTCTCTTTGCTCATCGGCAATACATCACCACCGGCTGCGCAGGCTCAGGGCCCTCGTCGATGGGCGCTGGAGCGATGAGCTCGTGTTCCTTCTGGGCGTAGAGTTCGGCCAGCATGGCACGCGTCACCTCTGCAGCGGGCCGGTCGAAGGCGAGTCGCCCGTCGCGCAGACCGATGATGCGCGGAAAATGTGCCCGCGCCACCTCGACCTGATGCAGCGTGGTCACGAGGGTGGCCCCACGTTCCCGCGCCCCGGTGGTCAACGCCTCGATCGCCTGGGCCGCACGCGTGGGGTCGAGCGCCGAGAGCGGCTCATCGACCAACCAGAGCGAGGCCGGGGAGACGAGCGCACGCGCAAGTCCCACCCGCTGGCGCTCTCCGCCCGAGAGCCGGTCGACCCGATCGAACAGTTTCTCGGCAAGATCGAAGCGCGCAAGCGCATCCTGCGCCGTCTCGATGCCAAGCGGATAGACGAGCGAGCGGAGACTTTGCGCCAGGCTCATCGCGGGAAGCCGCCCTGCAAGCACCGCCGTCACCACGCGCTGCCGGGGCGGCAGCGGTGGTACCTGCGCCGCAAGAAACAGCCGCCCACGCAGCCGCCGCAGTTCGCGCCCGGAGAGCGACCACGGATCG
>CALDYQ010000090.1 GCA_937944385.1 uncultured Burkholderiales bacterium
GCGGCCGGCTCCAGCGTGGGGTTCAGCTGGAAGGCGAGGATCGATCTGGCGTGCGCCACCTCGGCCGGCAGGCGGGCGGCGAGGTAGGTGTAGGCGTTCGGGCAGGTGTCGACCTGCACCGGGTTGCCGTAGGTGGTGAAGCGCGCCGGGTTGGGCGTGCCCATCAGCGACCAGATGTCGGTGCTGCGCGCGAAGGCGGCCGGATCGATCGTGCCGTCCTGCAGGTCGTAGACGGTGCAGTTGTGAACGAACGCGATGAGGTCGGTGCGCAGCTGCGGGTCGGCCACGTTCGCCGTGCGGGAGGCCTGGATCAGACGGTTGCCGAACATGACGCCGTTCTTCTGGTACGCGAGCTCGCCGGGGAGTTGCGCGTTGGTGGCCGGGATGACCTGGAAGGCGGTCTCGAAGAACCGCGTCATCACGTCGCCCACCTTGCTGGTGGCGTGCCCGAAGAAGGCCACGCCGATCGGCACGTTGCCCACGGCCACCGGCGGCTGGCTGCCGAGCTTGTCGACGATCACCACGGTCGACTTGGGCAGGAAGAGCGCGTAGTAGACGAGCAGGAAGCCCATCAGCCAGCCCCAGCCGTGGAACTTGCCCGGCGTGAAGAGACCGGCGAACGCCGCCACCAGCACGCCGGTGATGGCGATTGCCTTGATGAGGCCGAAGTAGTCGGCGCCGCCCATGATGGCGGCGATCGCGTTGAAGACCCCCGTCAGGGTGTCGACGTTGCCGTAGGCGTAGATCTCGAACATGCGGGCGCGAGCGGCTCGTGCCCGGACTCAGGAGCCGCGGGCGCCGCTGCTCGCGCTGAAGTCGAGCATCGACTTCACCGAAGAGGGCATCGAGCTCCAGAGCTGGCGCTCCAGCGTCTGCAGATCCTGGGTCATCGAGGAGACCGAGCGCACCTTGGCGTAGGCGGCCTGCTTCTCGGCGAGGAGCTGGCGTTGGGCTTCCTGGGCGTTCTCGCGGATCGCGTCGATGTATTGCTGCTCGATGCCCGTGCGCTTGAGCGCCTGCGACAGGGCACTCATGGCCTGGCGGATGGCGCGGTTGAGGAAGGTCTCCGCGTAGTCGAGCGCGATCACGTCCTTGTAGGTCTCGATCAGCGTCTCGGCGGTGCTCGATCCCGGCACGGCGTTGGCCACCGACAGCATCTTGTAGACCGGCTCGGTGGTGTTGTTGACGAAGCCGATGTCGGCCGGCGCCTGCGGGCTGCGCGTGGCGATGTTGTCCGACATGCGACGCAGCCGCTCCGACACCAGGCGCGTGAAGGGCTTGGCCGAGACGGTGGCGCGCGTCGGGTTCAGGCACTCGGCGGGCTCGTCGCAGACGTACACCTCGATGTCGACGTTACCCTCCGTGGCCGAGGCGCCGCGGCCAAGCAGCAGGTCGCGCAGGCCCACGATGGTGGGCTCGGCGTAGCGCGGCGTGGCGCCGCTGCCGTCGTCCGCTGGCGGATACAGGACCACGGTGCCGATCACGCTCATGATCAGCTCCTTCTCCTGCTGGCTGATGCTGCCGCCTACCTGGTTCAGCGCGAGCCAGGTGACGTTGCCCTTGACGAAGGTGGCATTGCGCACGTTGGGGTCGGCGCTATTGGCGGCGGTCTTCACGACAGCGGGCGCGTTGCTGGCGCAAGTGAGCCGCGCCTCGGCACGGTCGGAGACGCTGCCGAGGTACTGGGAGATGTTGGCGCAGCCGCTCATCACCGAGTTGTCGTACTCGCCCACCACGCCGTTCACCAGCGCCTGCGCGGCTTCGCACGAGTTGATGTTCATCGCGTTGATCTTGTTGATCTGGTCCTGCAGCTCGGTCAGCAGCTTGTCGATGTCGGGCGAGATCGACTGCAGTGCCAGCTTGAAGGCGTAGCCCACGGCGTTGGCGCCGATGTTCTGCAGCAGCGCGATGAACTGCTGCTTGTTGATGAAGGAGAACGCGCCGCCGTAGATGTCGATGCCGCCGCAGCCGGCGCGCAGGCTGGGCAGCTGCGCGGTGGCCAGTGGATAGTTGCGGCCCGGGGCTCGCATCATCAGGCTGCCGCCGGTGTAGAGGTTCATCGCCTGGCCGCGGAATGCGCCCGGCGTGGTGACGTTACCCAGCGCGCCCAGGTCGTTGAACATGGCCTGCATCTCGGCGTTCAGGTCGGCGGTGTGACTGACCAGCGGTGTGGTGGCCAACGTCACGGCCAGCAGGCTGGCGATCAGGCGCTTGCCGAGGAGTCGGGCCGGGCGATCGTTCGGGTGGCGTGCCATGGTCGGGTCTTCAGGGCTGGCGGGCGCCGGCGGGGGCGTCTTGCGCAAGTGCGGCGATCCGCTCGACCAGGTCGGTCATCGACATCACGCCGAAGCCCACCGGGCGGATCTCGCGGGTGGCGGGTGCGGTGAGGTAGAGCGCCGGCACCGCCGTGGCATTCAGGCGCGCGGCCATGCCGTTGTCGGGCCGGGCGGTCGGGTACTCGGGGATGGCGCGGCCGTCCATGCTGATCGCGAGCACGGTGAACCCGAACTCCTGCTCGAAGCGCTTCAGGATCGGCGCGAAGCGGTGGCAATGCGGGCAGTCGCCGCGGAACACGAAGATCAGCCCGTGGGTGGTGGCCAGGCTCTTGAGGGTCTGCGCCTGCCGCTCACGCTGCTGTTCGTCGAAGACGTTGATCGCCATCGCGTTGGTGGGCCGCCCGCTCAGGCCGTAGTCGAGATCGGGCACGGTCCACACCAGGCGCTGCCAGCGTTCGGCGAAATGCTCGGACTTGTTCATCACCATGCGCTGGTAACGCATGTAGGCCGTCAGGTTGGCGTCGGTGGGGTTCATGACGGCAACGCGCTTCAGGTCCTCCAGCCGTTTCTGCATCGCCTCGAACTCGACCAGCTCGCGCGGCGGCTTCGGTGTCAATGGCGCCGGCCGAGGATTTGCAGCGGGCGGGTCGCGGTACCAGAACCAGCCTTCGCGGTTGCGCAGCCAGTACGCGGCGTCTTGTGGTTCGGCGGCGATCTCCTTGATGGCTTCGTTCGCGCCTTGCGCCCACGACGGCGCGGTCGGAAGCGCCGCGGCCATGGCCAGGAGAGCCGCGGCGATTCGCGCGGTCCTGCAGGTCGTCGGAGGCTTCGCACGCATCTACCGCTTTCCCGGAAAACTGCCGTCTCGGCAGAAGCTCACCTGCCAGCGCAGTTCCTGATCGACGCGCTTGCCGTGTTCCAGCACGTCGCGCTGGCGCGTGGTGACTTCGAGCCGCGCGCAGCCGGGCTGGGGCAGGGCGTGCAAGGTCGATACGTCGATCTCGATGGGCGCGGTGGCATCGAAGCGGCGGCGCATGTAGTCGGCGCCGGGACCTGTGAGTACCCCATGCGCCGCGCCGCGCTCGGCGGCGAGCGCCAGCAGCGGCTTGATCGCCGTGACCGGAATGCGCTGCGTCGTCTGTGCCTGGCTTGGTATGGCGATGAGTGCACCGAGCACGACCGCGGCGAGCGCGGATCGACGCGTGGGGATGGACGGAGTGTCAGCCATGAAGTTCATGGGCCGAAGTAGCTGTTGACCTTCTGCTGGGCACGCTGCTGCAGGTCGCCGAGGTTGGGCAACGTGGGCGCGATCTCCGCATAGAACTCGGTGAGGTCCATGCGCGAGAAGTCCAGCGCCTGGAGCTGCGCAAGTGCGAAGCCGCTGCAGTCGGGGCCCTGGGCGCCGCCCCAGCTGCGACCGAGTTGCGCGCGGCCCTGCTCGTTGATGATGCGCGACAGGCGCGAGTTGAAGCAGCAGTAGGTCTCGGTGGTCTCGATGCAGGTGCGGATGATCGGCAGCTGCATCGAGCAGTAGCTGCCGACGCGGTGGCACAGGCGGTTGTCGCGCTTCATCGCGAGGACCTGCTCGGCGTCCTCGCAGGACAGCAGTCCCGAGAGCTGGATCGCGAGCATCGCGAGCGTCCACGGGCCCGGCACCAGCGAGGTCACGAAGGAGCCCACCGACAGGTCGCCAGCGATCAGCCCGGCGAGCGCGGAGGAGCCGCCGCCGGCGCCGAACAGCGCCTCGAAGCCGGCGATCACCAGGTCGGGCGCATCCGCCGTGAAGAGGGCGTCGTAGGTGTAGCTCGAGCCGATGGCGCCGATGGCCTGGCCGCCGGCGCCGGTGATCAGGCTGAAGGTGGAGAAGAGCGATCCGTCGGTGCCGCCGCCCTTGCAGCAGTTCACCAGACCGAAGAGCTTCTTGCGGCAGCGGTTGTCGTAGCCCTTGAAGGCCTCCAGCGTGTTCGGGTCCAGGTAGCGACCGGCTTCGCGCTGCGCTTCCAGTCCGGCAACGGCACGCGCGAAGTCCGCGTCCGGCGCGTAGCCGGTGTCGAAGCAGCGTCCGTCCAGGCAGAACTGCTGGTCGCCGCAGTTGGTCACCGTCGAGGTGGTGCCCGTGGCGACGCGGCACTGCCAGGTCTGCTCGTAGAGCATGCAGGCGCCCTGGGGGTTCGTGTCCATGCAGCGCGAATCGACCTGGCTGCAGCCGCGGTCGCGCAAGGGCTGGCAGTCGTCGATGCTGTTCTGCGAGACGCAGGTGTAGGACGCGCGGTAACGCCAGCAGTCGCGCTGCACCGGGTAGCCGCCGATGTCACGGGTCTCGGGGCCTTCGACACAGGTCTCCGCGGTCTGGTAGCAGTCGGCGGCCTTCGCCGGCGCGGATGCAAACACGCAGAGCGCAATCGCGCCGCCGGCGATCCAGGCCAAGCGCTGGGCGGCCGTCATTGCGAGCGCGCCTCCAGCGTCGCGCACTGGTTGTCCCAGGTGTCGCTGAAGCTGACCGTGGTCGGCATCGCGAAGGTGTTGGCGCCGTAGTAGCTCGTGCCCTGGCAGGGGTTGTAGAACCACGCACCGATGGTGCAGTTGGGGCCGGCGCAGCTCTGGCTGTAGTAGGTCTGGTAGCAGAAGAAGCCGTCGATCCGCGACGGGCCCGGGGTCTGCGGGATCTGTGTGTTCAGGCTGCCGGGGACGTCTTGCGAGCCCAGGTCCATGTAGAGCGCGCCAGTGCCCTTGTCGATGGTGAAGACGTGCATCATGTAGCTGCTGGTCCCGCAGCTGAAGTCGAAGGCCAGGTAGTCGATGCAGGCGGGGCAGGGGTCGGCGGTGACGCGGGTGAGGAACTGGCCCGCCGAGCAGCCGGGCGTCTGGATCGGCGTGACGATCAGCACCTTGTCGCAGGTGACGGTCTCCAGCGTGCGGTACTGGTGGCAGATCGCCGTCTCGAAGAGGTCCGGCGTGGTGACGGTCTGGACGGCGCAGCCGCTGTAGGTGCCGGCGATGTTTCCGGCGATAGCCTGCGGGTCTGCGGTGATCGCGCGACCGCGCGTGAGCAGCGGATCGGTCGGCGCGATGCTGAAGCTCGGCCGTTGGCTCGGATTGGTCTGCGAGAACTGCACTGCCGTGCAGGACGGATCGGCGGCGGGGCCGCTCGCGCAGGCACTGGCACGTGCCGCGGCCTGGGTGCCGAGCCCCGGGCTGCCAAAGTAGCTCGCCTCCGGGGGATTGGTGGTGTAGTTCGGAACGGTGGACTGCGCCGTGCTGCCGCCGATGGTGCCGCGGGCCGCGGCGTTGCCGGTCCGGCCGAGTGTCTTGCCCTGCTCGAAGGCCTCACCCAGCGAGGGCGGCGATTGCGCGTAGAGGGCCGGCTGCGCCGCGAGCAGCGTGGCTGCGAACGCGACGAGCTTTCCGGTGAGGCGTCTTGCGGGCCGCATGCTCAGGAGCCCTTCAGCCGCGCGAGCAGCGGCGCCACCAGCGTTCGCGCTTCGGGGCGCTGCCTGGCCAGCGTGTCCAGCGCGTGGTCGACGCTCACGTCTCCCGACACGCTGACGAAGGCCGGCGGCGTCCGGCAGTCAGTGCCGCAGCTCGTCGCCGTGTCGGCGCGATCGTCGAGACTCAGCACGAAGGTCGGCGCGCGTTCGATGCGATGGCGTGCGAAGGCTTCCGGGTCGATCACCCACGCGACTTGACGCTCACCGATCAGGCTAGAGACGGCCGCGAGGGTCTCGCGCATCGAGTTGGCCTTCAGGCCCCGCAGCACTAGGACCGCGCCGCTGCGCGCGGCTTGATCGGTCAGCAGTTGCAGGCTCGCGCGGGGCATCTCCAGGGTGATGAAGATGCGAAGCGGGCTCGCGGCCGTGGTCTGTGCGGACGGGCTGCCGAGACGCGCGCCGGCCCGGGCAAGTCCTTCGATGTCGGTGGGTGCCGTAGCGGGAGGCAGGTTCACGCGCGGCGGCGCGGGCACCGGTTGGGCGCCGAGACGATCGGCTTGCGGGAAGGGGTGGGCTTTCCGTGCCCGCTCGATGTCGACGGCATCGGGCCAGCGCGGCGCCTGGGCGAGCGCGATGCCGGCGACGAGCAGGCCGAACGCGCAGGCAACCGCGGCGACGGCGCGGGTCTCAGTACGCGCCGGCACAGCAGTTCCTCTTGCGGAAAATCTGGTACGCGAAGTCCTCGCCCGACACCGGGTAGGACTTGCCCGCGCCCCAGATCATCGTCGTGCGGCCGTAGGGCTGGCAGCACTGGCCGGCGTCCTTGGCGGTGGCCGGCACCGGGTAGACCATCTGCAGCTTGTAGTGGGTCTTGT
Source organism: uncultured Burkholderiales bacterium (assembly GCA_937944385.1). GTDB lineage: Bacteria > Pseudomonadota > Gammaproteobacteria > Burkholderiales > Casimicrobiaceae > Casimicrobium. Next base: position 6,580 of record CALDYQ010000090.1, read on the forward strand.
CCATGATCGGCAGCGGGTAGTAGCCGCACAGCCCCGCCGACCCGGCGCCGGTGAACGTCACCAGTTGCCGGTGCATCTTTGCCGTCATGCGCTGGGTGATCAGCGTGGAGGCCTGCACGCCGCCGATGTGGGTGGCGACGTGGCCACCCATCGGGTAGATCGAGCCCTGGCAGCCCGCGCACCAGAACAGGCTCGCGATCGGCATGCCGGCGGTTGCGGCCACGCAGTCGGCGGCGCACGCCGCCTTCGCGGGCGCGTTGGCGAACAGCACCGCTTCCGGGTTCAGGATGGCGGTCAGCTCGTCGTCGGCCCACAGCGGATCCACCTCGGTGAGATAGGCCAGATCGAGCGAGCCCTTCTCCAGACACGGGAAGTCGAGCAGCACCTCCAGCCAGGTGAGGATCGGATTGGCGTACCAGTGCGCGTGATAGAAGCTGTTGCGCGTCTGGCTGTCGTGTCCGACGTGGGCACCGCGCGGCACGTCGAGTCCGGGGTCCAGCGCGATGCCGCCCAGGCCCACCATGCAGAAGGGCGTGCGCGTCACGTCCACCATGCGCACCGGCTCCCAGAAGCCGATCGACACGCCGATGCGGGGCGGGTTGCTGCAGTAGCAGACGGGCGAGGACGGGTTGCCGATGTCGGGCTGACCGTCGGACAGGATCGATGCCGAGCCGATGGTGAGCGGAAACAGGCAGCTCCAGCAGATGTCGGTGATCGGGTTCATGAAGCGGCCGTGGCAGGTGGGGCCGGCCGCGGCGGGGCTGGGCAGCAGCGCGAGCAGCCACAGGGCGAGCGCGAGCCATAGGGCCGCGCGTGGGCGACCTGGCTGCCGGTGGACGGGGCTACAGGAGCTCATCGATCTGCAGCCTCCTGCCGTCCTGGGTGACCAGTGCGGGCACCTGACGGATGCCGAGCTTCGTCGTGAGGTTGCCCTGCTGGTCGTAGAACACCGGCCGCTGCCAGCGGCGCATCAGGTCGAGGTACGACCCGCCGGTGAGGATCACCTTCACCTTGCCCTGGCGCTCGTCGATGAGCTTGCGTGCACGCGCGACCTGCTCGCGATCGCGCGCGTCGATGAAGAGCAGCGCCTGACTGAGCGACACCGTGTCGAGCGGATTGACCACCGTGCCGGGCGGCACGATGACCCGTCCGTCGGCGTCGCGGATGGCCTCCTGCACGACGATGCTCGGGTCGTGGTGGAAGCGGCGCGGTTGGCGGGTGCGCGAGAGCCCCGCTACGGGCGTCGGGTCTTCGACGCCTTGCCTGACCTTTGCCAGCGACTCGCGTTGCAGACGGGCGAGCGTGCCGTCCTCGCCGGCTGCGCGAAGTTTCCCGAGGATCGCCTCCAGCAGGTTCGGCTCGGCGATCGCGTAGACCGGGCCGATGACGCCGAGGTCCTGAGCGCGGGCGGACACCGTCGTGAACATGACGGCGAAGACCACCGCTGCGAAGCGCAGGTGCCTGCCGCAGGCCGTGCCCCTTGCGATCGCGCGGTCAGAAGAGCGCATCGGCCCGCCCGATGATCTGAGATGCGTGGATCCAGCCCGTCATCTGGTACCGGGAGTCGAGGCTGTCCGGGTGTCCGGCTTGAACGTAGTAGCGGCCCTCCGGAATCCGGCCGGTGGGACCGGGTTCGAGCAACTGACCTTTCCGGCTCACCGGCTTGGGCACACCCACCGGAACGCCGTTGAGGTGGAAGCCCTGCGCATCGCGGGTGACCTCGTCGCCGGGCATACCGGCGAGCACCTTGATGAAGGTGACGCCCGCCGGGTACGGTCCGCCACCCGCCCAGCGGAAGGCCACGAAGTCGCCGCGGCTGGGCATCTCGCCCTTGTGGATCAGGTAGAGCCGGTGCGGCAGGCTGGGCGAGGCGTTCAGCCCGAAGCCATAGTGGGCGTGAAACCACAGCGCGATCGCGGCGATCGCGACGTAGACGAAGACCCAGTGCTTCAGGTGTTCGACCGAGCGCTCGGCGAACGTGCGCAGCCGGAATAGTCCGCTCGATGCGAAACGGTCGCGCCAGCGTCGATTCAGAAACAGGGTGCGCATGCGGACTCCCGATGCAGCTACAGACCGAGCCGGCGCCGCACGTCCGGCGTCAGGTCTCGCAGCAGGGGTTCGGAGCCCATCACGGCGCCACGCGCCAGCACGATGCAGCGGCACTCGCCAGGCAGCGCCTGGAGCAGCGTGCTCACCTCCGTGCCGAAGCCCGCGGCGCGGCGCAGTGCGCCGGCGCGCTCTTCGTCGCTGGCGTCGCGCTTGACCAGCACCGCGGCGACCTGCAGTTCCTTCAGGCGATAGAGCTCCGCCACGTCCAGCACGGCCAGCGCCGGCAGGCGCTCAGGCACGAGCCACAGGTGAACGAGTGCGATCAGCGCGGCGCTCACCAGCGCGTTGACGCCCACGAGCAGGACGGCGGCCCGTGCGTTCACGCGAGTCCCCGTTCGCGCAGCACTGCGTCGATGGCGGCGGAGACGTCCATGCCCGTCGCGCGCTTGGCGTTGATGGCGTTGAAGTCCTCGGCCCGGCTGCTGAAGAGCAGCAGGCTGTACGGATCGACGATCAGGCGGCCGATGCCGTTGCCGGCCGGCGAGTGGATGAAGACCTCGGAGTAGGCCCCGTGCTCGGTGCGCAGCGAAAGCAACAGTCGCTTCATCGCATCGTCCATCGTGAGTTGACCGAGCTTGTCCATCATCTCGATCGACTCGGGCTTCTGGCGCAGCAGGAACATCCAGTCGGAGTTGTCCAGTGCCGCCTTGGCCGCCGGATTGCGGTAGTAGTCGTCCACGCCCTGGGTGGCCGACATGAAGGCGCCCTTGTACTTGCGCGCGCGGCGGTAGCCGGCTTCGATGAACTCGGCGGTGGCGCCGCAGGAGAGCAGGTCCCAGGCCTCGTCGATGATCACGATCTTCTTGCGGTCGCGAGAGAAGTACATCTCGCGCGTGATGCGGTACATGACGATCAGCAGTACCACGGTCTGCAGATCCTTCTTGGACTTGAGCTCCTCGAGCTCCAGCACGATGAGGTCGGCGCCGAAGTCGATGCTGGCCTCGGAATCGAAGTACTTTCCGTAGGCGCCGTCGCGCGTGTAGGGGTGGAGCATCGCGGCGAGATCCTTCAGCCGCCGGTCGCCTTCGCCGGCGGATGGCGCGCCGTCGTCGTCGAGGCGTCCGGTCGCGAGCAGATCGTGAATGTCGGTGACCGTCATGGCGCGGCCCTTGGCCTTCCAGACCTTCTTGATCGCCGCGCCCAGCGTCGAGTACTGGAAGCCGTCGAGCGACTCGCGCGGAGACACCATCTGCGCGAGCAGCGGCTGCAGAAGTTCCATGTCCTCGTCGATGTCTTCCACGAGTGGGAACGGGTTGAGCGACAGCGCGGCGTCCTCGGTGAACTCGATGAAGCTGCCGCCGAAGTTGCGGCACGCCTTCTCGTAGGAGCGGCCGACGTCGATGATCCAGACGCGCGCGCCGGTGCCGAGGTAGGCGGCGGCGATCTCGTTCAAGAGCAGCGATTTGCCCGAGCCCGACGTGCCGGCGATCGCCACGTTGTAGTTGCCCGCCGGGTTGTCGTAGACGTCGATCTGCATGATCTGGCCGCGCCGTCCGCCGAACAGAAGCACCGGCGTGCCCGTGCCCTGCCACTCGGCAACGAGCGGCGCCAGATGCACCGCGTTCGCCGAGGTCTTGGTGGTGACGCGCTTCATGCGCTGCAGATCGGCGTGAAACGGCGCCGAGAGCGTCATCGGCAGCGAGCCGATGAGGGCCTGCGTCATCATCATCGTGTCGCTGGAGAGCTCGAAGCCGCGTGCACGGAAGATGGCGCGCGCCGCCTGTTCGGCACGGGTCACCGCGTGCGGCTCGGCGAAGAGCGCGAGCTGCAGGTTGAGGTCGACGAGCTGCTGGCCGTCGTCCATCGCCTTGAGCACGATGTCCCAGTCGGCCTTGCGCTCCTGCAGGTCGGGCAGGAAGCGCGCCATGTAGCTGGTGGCGTTCGTGGTGGCGCGGGCGGCCTTGAGGAAGGCCCAGTTGCGGGTGGCCTCGGCGTCCAGCACGTGCACGCCCAGTGTGAGCAGGAACGGGCAGGGGTACTGCAGCGTGCCCTGGTAAAGGTCGCCGATCAGGCTGCCGGCGTTCCACAGCGCGAAGCGCGGCGGGAAGGCGCGCACCGACATCAGGCGAAGCTCGGTTTGCAGGTCGGCGGCCGGGTTGGACAGGCCGATGCCCTGGCGGTCAATGCGCAGGCGCGTGGCCCGGTCGATCACCTGGTCGCGCAGCTCGCGCCCGTCGTCGTAGGTGAGCGGGATGGCGTCGCCGGTTTGCCGGTGCGGGTCGAGCAGCGCGGAGACCCAGTTGATCAGGTCCTCCGCCGTCCACGAACGGGACGGGAAGCCGGCGGCGTGCAACGTAGCCCGGATCCCGTCGCGCAGCAGCAGCAACTCCTCCAGGCGGGAGAGATTCTCCGGGCTGCCGGGAAGCGAGATGCTGACCACCAGCCGGTAGTCGCGGAACAGGTAACTCTGTGCGGGGAGCAGCGATGTCCGGCTGCCCTGCAGGTAGTGCCCCGCGCGACGCCGGGCCATGGTGCGGTGGATGTTGGTGTGCCTGCCGGCGCGGCCGAGTGTGTCGAGCTCCGGTACGACCTCGTCGGGCAGACGGAGGTTGGCGTAGCGCGCCAGCGGCGCGCGAATGGCGGGGCTCGCGTACAGGTGGAACTGGATGCCCGTGCCGGGCGGAGAGGCCGCGTAGAGCGCGGTCAGCACGCGCGCCATCTCCTCGTCGGCGCCCGATTGCGGACGCAGTTCCAGGCAGAAGCCCAGCGCGTCAAGATTGACGAAAACCTGGCGGTCCGCGATCCAGGCGCGGTACGGCAGCCACTCGGAGAACGCGGCGGCGTCCTCGCCGCGCGATGCGGGGCCGGACTTGGGCACGCGGATCAGGTCCGCGGGCTTCGCGCCCTTCAGCACGGACTCCAGATCGGTCAGCAGGCTGCGCCACATCGCTCAGGGCTCCTGGGTCGCGCCACTACCGGGCAGCAGTCCCGTGCGCGAAGGAAAGCGATCGGGAGCCGTCTCCGTGGACGGCACGGGCTCGCTCGCCGGTGACGGGCCGGATGCAGGCGCCGTGGACGGGATGGGAGGCCGGACCGCATCGACTCGCTTTCGATTCGCCGGAATGACGCGTTCGATCAGCCAGCGGCCGGTGTCGACCAGCACGTGCACCACCGAGGCCTCGTGCAGGTCGCCGTCGGCGTCCTCCCAAGGCGCGATCCATAGGCGCAGCACGCGTGGCTGGGAGCGGAGAGCCGATGCCGGCGTGCCGAGCCCCGGCGCGGCTGCGGATGCCGAGGCAGCCGGTGCGGTGGGCGCCGCGCTCGTGGGTCCCTTGGCGGGCTTCGGCAGGGCGGAGGCGGGCGGCTGCCCGTGGATCGAATTCGCGTACACGCCCGAGACCGAGGTGCACTGCGAACCGACCGGGGCCTTGCAGGCGTAGCTGCCCTCGCCGCCGAGGCCGCTCATGGTGGACGCGCAGCCACCCAACAGCGTGGCGGTCGCACCGATGAGGAGGGCGACGGTGCGTCGCATGCCCGTCATGGCGCCTTGCCCGTCGCCTGGCCAGCAGGGTTGCTCGGCGTGGGGCCCTCGGCACTCGTGGTCGAGCGCGACAGCCAGGCGCTGATCTGCTCGGCGCTCGCGGCGCCGGGCAGCACGCGGCCGTCGGCAGCGACCAGCGTCGGGGTGCCGGTCACGCCGAGGCGCTCGGCCAGCGCGACATTGCGATCGACAGGGTGTACGCACTCCGCGCTGGGCGGCACCTGGTCGCGGGTCATCAGCGCCTGCCAGGCGCCGAGGCGATCCTTTGCGCACCAGACGGCGATGGCCTTCGCGCGCGCCTGCGGGTGCAGCGAGGCGATCGGCATCAGGAAGGTGTGCATCGTCACGTCGGACAGGCTCTTCAGCTCGGCTTCCAGTCGGCGGCAATGCGGGCAGTCCGGATCGCTGAAGATCGCGAGCGCACGGGAACCGCGGCCGCGCACGTCCTTGATCGCATCGGCCAGCGGCAGCGCGCTGAAGTCGATGCGGGCCAGCGTGTCCTTGCGCTCGGCGGTGAGGTCGCGCTGCGCCTTCATGTCGTACAGGTGGCCGAACAGAAAGTACTGGCCGCTCGCGTCCACGTAGGCGAGGTTGGCGCCCATCGCCACTTCGAAGACACCCGGCCACGGCGTCGGACGGATCTCGCCGAAGCGAGTCGAGGGGTAGAGCGCCTGCAGGCGTCCGGACAGGCTGGTCAGCTCCGGCGTGGTTGGCGGTTGGCTGGGCTGCGCCCATCCCGTGACGGTCAGGCAGGTGGTCAGCGCCGCGGCCAACGTGGCCTTGGCAGCGGGAGCGCGCAGCGCGAGGCGCGCGTCAGTCGTCTTCATCGTCGTTCCTCCGGAGGGTGCGGGCGCGCTCGGCGAGTTGCGCGAGGTTGTCGGGATCGGTGCCGGCGGCGTCCAGCGTCCCGGGCAGGGCGACGCCCTGCGTGAGGACCACGTCGACGCTGCGGCCCGCGTCGATTTCGATCACCGGGAAGACCTTCTCGGCGAGGCTGATGTAGTACTGGGCGAGCCGGTCCAGGGCCTTGCCCACGCCGGTGCCCAGACCGGCTTCGAGCTGCTTGCCGGGGTCGACGGAGCTGGTGGTGCCCAGCGGTGAGACCGACAGCGTGGTGGCGCTCTGCGTGAAGGCATGACCGATGCCGCTGGCCACGCCGGCGAGCAGGGCGTTGGCGAGGATCTGCCCCTGCTTGGAGACCAGGCGTCCGCGCATGCCGGCCTTGCCGTCCTCGCCGGCCACGTAGCCCTTCACCGGCACGTCGATGGCGGTGCCGTCGCGGGTGACGCACGACAGCGACTCCGTGCGGATGTAGGCGCGCTCGGAACTCACGTCGCCATAGCCGGCGCCGACGATGAAGCACTCCTTCACACGGGCGCGGAAGTGGTTGGGCAGGATCGCGTTGTCGGCGAGGCGCAGCAGGACCGGCTGAGGATTGCGCTGCGCCTGGCCGCCGGTGGGTGCATCCAGGCCGCCGAGAAGTACGGCCCGGGTGAAGGCGCCGCTGGGCAGATAGCGGCGCGTGTCGCGAGTGGTGGAGCTGGTCGCTGCCGCGTCCGCGGCCGGCTTGGCGCCCTTGCCCGCTGCGACGTCCCCCAGCACGATGCTCACGATGCCCGTGGGTGTCGGCATGCTCGGAACGCCGCCGGGCGGCGGTGGCAGGCCGGCGCCCTGCACGCCACCTTGTGGCATCGGTGGCGGTGGGAAGCGCTGCGGACCGGAGTCCGGTAGCACGTTCCCTGGGCGATCCGGCCCGAAACTCGGCCGCGCCGCCGGGGCGGTGACGGGAGGAGGCGGCAGCGGCGTCAGTCCGCTGCCTTCGAGTTTCTTCAGGCGCTCGAGCATTTCCTTGCCCTGGCCTTCGAGCTCGGCGTTGCGCTGCGCGAGGTCGCGCGAGCGCTGCTCGATCGCCTTCAGCTGCGCATCGGCCTGGCCACGCCACGCATCGCGGGGATCGACCTGCGCTCCCGGCGCGAGGATGTTGGTGGACTGCGGCTTCGCGGGCTGTGCCTCGTTGCCTGTCGTGCCGGTCAACGAGACCGACAGCAGCGTGCCGGCCACGATCGTGCCCGCGATGCCGGCGAGCAGCAGGACCTGACGGCGCTTGATGGCCGCAGCCGTTGGCTCCGCTGGGGCTGACGGAGCTCCATGGCCCGATGAATGAGACGCGCCGGTCGGCGACATGCCGGGCGGCAGGACAGGATCAGTCATCGGCGCGGCGCTCCCGGATCACGAAGAGCTGGGTGGTCTCGCCCGGGCGCAGGGCCGCCTGCTCGACGCTCACGGCCATCACGCCGCGCTTGAAGAGATCGCGCTCGGCGAGGTCGAGCGTGGACGCGCCGGTGTTGACGAGCTGGTACTTCTCGCCGACCACGCCGCTGCCCAGCCACTGGCGCTGCAACGTGAGCCTTGCGCCGGGCCACAGGGTCAGCTCGCGCCCGGGCTCGCGCACCTCCATGTCGTCGGGCAGCGCGTCCTCCGCCATCGCGAGCAGGAGGTTCTTCATCGTGCGCACGTGACGGCCGCTGCGTTCGATGCGGGCGGGCCCTGCCGGAGCGTCCCGTGCCTCGCGGATCACGATGGCGTCGCTCGGGGTGTCCACCGGCTGCAGCAGCAGCCCGATCGTCGAGCGCTCCGTGCTGACGAAGAGATTGATGGGCTTGCTGCTGTCCGGGGAGAGCGGCCGGATGAAGACCTGGCCCTTCTCGTCGTCCTTCTCCAGAACGAATTCGCCGGCGTTGCCCGTCACCTTGCGGATGCGGCCACGATCGACGGAGATGCGCGTCACCTCCTTGCGCGAGACCTTGGCGAGCACGGTCTCGCCGTCGCGCGCGTCGACGACCTGCAGCGCCAGGGCGGGCTGGCTGGCGATGCTAGTGGCCAGTGCCAGCAGCAGGAGCCAGGCGAAGCTGGGACTGAGCTTGGATTTCGAGCGGGTCATTGGGACTGGTCTCCCGGAACGCTTTCAGAAAGATTCGGCCGCTGGCGTACTGCAGCTCGATGGCGTAGCCCTTCGAGACCTCGGACACGCGGCGGTCGCTGATAAATGTGGTGAGCAGGCCGCGCACGCCGACACGCTGGGTGCGCTCGTCGACGGCGAGGTCCTGCGCGCTGAACACGGTGGAGGCGCCGTCGCGCTTGACGCGCTCGGCGGCGGTGGCCAGCACGCTGCGCAGCTCTCCGTAGGAGGCCGGCGCGGCGTACTGGAGCAGCACCCGGGACTGGTGGTCGATGCTCTGCGGCGTGACGTTCAGCGTGAGTTGCAGGAGGAAATAGGCCATCTGCTCGAGGTACTCGGCGCTCACGCGCTCGGACTCGACCCAGAAGGTCTTGCTGATGCTGGGCGGCACCACCACCACGCGCTCGCGGCCGGCCATGTGCATCGCGAAGGCCGCCAGCGTCACGTTGGCGAGCATCGAGCCGACGAGCAGCAGCACGAGCAGGGCGCTCGCGCGGCGCGCGCTGGCGATGTCGGCGCGCAGCCAGTCGAGCTTCATCCGGCCAGCTCGCGCAGGTAGGAAGGCGGGGTGCGCTTCAGGCCCGTCATGAAGGCCGGCAGGTGCCAGTACAGCAGGTGCAGCGCGAAGGCGGGGTGCTTGCCCGCCTTCGCGCGACCGTAGGCCGAGGCGAGCAGCAGGCCGACGGCGCAGCCGCTCACGAAGAAGCCCGCGACCATGCCCGCCAGCGCGGCCCCCAGCACCAGCAGGGCCACGTCGATGTCCCACCAGAACATGCGCGGCGGGTCATTGAGACGGCGGGGGATGTCGAGGGACGCGTCGATCACGGCACAAGCCCCGTCAGATCACGGCCGTCATGATCGAGTCGATGATGGTCGGCACGTAGACCATGAAGAGCGCGAAGACGACACCGGCGAGCGCCGGGATCGGCGAGGAGCGCGCGATGCCGATGCCTGCACCGAGGATGAAGGCGGCAATCGCGATCGACTTGCCCAGGAAGCCGGTCGCCCAGTTGAGCAGGGTCGTGTACGTCGTCTGGAACTCGGTCCCGGTGGTCCCGGCCAGGGCCGAGCCGGCGGCGAGCGTCAGGACGAGGGCGATGGGAACGGCAGTGCTGCTGCGGCGGATCAGAGTCATGGTGTGGTGTCTCGTGGTTGGGTGGCTGGGAAGTGCTCGGGCGAGCGGTCAGGGCAGGGTTGCGACCACCGGTGCTCGGTGATCGCCTCGGGTGACGGCGGTACGGGTGGCGCCGTGGCGAGCGCGATGTGCGCTGTCGTCGGCGCTGCGCAGGTGGCGGCGGACCTTGTCGACGTAGGCGCGGCGCAATGCCGGACTGACGGCGTTGTAGGCGCCGACCGCATCCCACGTGTAGCCCAGGCGCTGGACGTTGCCGGCGAGGATCCAGGCGCCGACGTGGATGCTTGTGCACGGGTCGAAGAGATCGCGCTCGCCTATGCCGTGGGCGGCCAGCGTGGGCAGCCACGCCGAGTTAATCTGCATGAGCCCGATGTCGCGCGTGCCGTTGCGGTTGCGTCCAACGGCCTGCGGGTCGAGTGCCGATTCGGTGCGCGCGATCGCGTAGAGCAACTCGCTGCTGACGTTGTAGCGCGCGGCCGCCTCGTGCCAGCAAGCGTGGGCGGGCAGGGCCGCGAGCGTGACGATCGCGGTGATGAGTGCTGCTGTCGGCGCCCAGCTCGCTGTCTTGCGCAATCGGAACCCCCTTCACGTTGGCGCGGATGTGCGGCGCATCGAGCGAGCCGCATTGCGTTGCCATCCTAGGCAGCGAGGACGTGTGAATCAGGCTCCATCGGGGCTTCGATGAAACCCCGAATCCGGCTTGCATCGGCGCGGAATCTCTGCCGCCGATTTGCGACGAGCGGCTGATGCGAGGAGCCCACGCTACGGCGTGGCTCACGACGAAGTTCGGTCGAACTCGTCAAGAGGACATCGGGTCCTCGTCGAGGCTTCGATCGAAGCTGATGGCCGTCAAGGCGCCCGGAATACTGGTCGAATGACCTTCAACGACATGCCCTCCGAGTCTGCGTCGCCGCGAGCGATCGGGTGGCCCTTCGTGCCCGAGCGGCCGGCGCTCTGCGCGCAAGCGATCGTCGATCGCAGCGGGGCGGCGAACCTGATCGTCCTGCTTCGCGTCAGGATGGGGTTTCCGGCGGAGAGCTTCGCGCTGGCGGCGCGGCCACTGATCGACGGCTATGCGGAGTTCGTGCAGCTGCGGCCGATGCCGGGCTCCAGTCGATACGGCAGTCCGGGCGGACAACTGCAGCGCGGGCTCGTGACCGCGCTGCGCGCGCTCGATCACCGGCGCGGCCAGATCCTGCCGCGCAATGCGCCGCCCGAGATCCTGGGCGCGCTCGCGCATCGATGGACGTACGCGGTGTTCGCGGCAGCGCTGCTGCGCGATGTCGGCGAAGGTCCGTCGGACGACCGGGTGAGAATCTTCGAGCGGTGGGTGCCGCCGAGCGTCCAGGCCTGGCTGGCGGAACATCCTCCGCTGATGGCGGAACTGCGCGCCGTGCTGGTGGGCCGCGCGGATGCATCGAACGCGATTGCCGAACTGGCGGAGCGCGCCGCGACCGGCGCGCGCCCGCGTGTCGAGGCGACCCTGCCTCCTGCGCAGACGACGTCGATCGCCGGCGCGGCGGAGGCAAGCGTTGAGACGGCGCCAATCGCGCCCGAGACCGACGGACCCGAATTCCTCGACGGCGTCGACGCGGCGGGTGCCGAGCGACCGCGACGCTTCATGGAGTGGGTGCGGCAGGGGATCGCCGACGGAACCTTGCCGGTGAACGTGCGCGGCGCACTCGTGCACGGAGTCGAGGACGGCCTGCTGCTCGCATCACCGGGCATCTTCCGGGCGTTCGTCCGGCGCGATGGCCCCGGCCAAGGTGAACCCGGCGACGCCGCGAAGCGGTTGCAGCGCGAGGTCCTGCGGGCCGGATGGCACCTGCGGGCCGATGGCGGCGTGAACCTCCACGGCTATGCGTGGAAGCAGGACGGGGGCGCGGTCGCTCGCATCCACGGCGTCGTGATCCTCTCGCCGGGCCGATTCTTCGATCCGGTACCGCCGATCAACCCGGCGCTCGTGCGCGTCGGTGGCTCCGCGCCGGCCGCGGAGTGATGGCCTATCCGCTCGAAGGCCGGCTGCGGCCGGCGCACGAACTCGGCGCGGCCTCGGTGTCGGCACTGGGCGCAGTCTTGGTACTGAGCAGCCCGGGGCTCTTTCTGGTCTCTCCTCCTTGGCACCTGGCGCTTGCAGGCCTGCTGCTGGGCCACGCGGCGTGGCGCGGCGCGGCCGGACTGAGCACGCTGCGCTATCGCGCCAACCTGCGCCGCCGGCGGCGCTATGAGTTGGGCTCCGCCGACATTCCCTGGTCGGCGGATCGGCTCTTCTTGGGGCGCGGTTTCCGGTGGGATCAGCGCCACACCCAACGCTTGTTCGAGGCGCGGCTTCCAGCGAACCAGCCACTGCTGCAGGGCGGAGGCTTCGCAGGTGCGTTGGCCGCGTTCATGCCCACCGCGGACGAATTCGGTGGCGTCGGCGGGGATCCCACCATCCACGGTGTCGAGCCCGACGAGGCCGAGATCTGGATGGACCTGGAGGATCGGGTCGGGCACACGCTGGTGCTCGGCACCACACGCGTCGGCAAGACGCGTCTGGCCGAACTGCTTATCGCCCAGGACATCCGCCGCGGCGAGGTGGTCATCGTCTTCGACCCGAAGGGCGACGTCGATCTGCTGCGCCGCGTGTTCGCGGAAGCCGAGCGGGCGGGGCGCGGCGGCGAGTTCTTCATGTTCCACCTCGGGCATCCGGAGATCTCCGCGCGCTACAACCCGGTGGGCAGCTTCTCGCGCATCACCGAGGTCGCCACCCGCATCGCGGGCCAGTTGCCCTCGGAAGGCCAGTCCGCCGCCTTCAAGGAGTTCGTCTGGCGCTTCGTGAACGTGATGGCGCGGGCGCTCGTGGCGCTCGGTCGCAAGCCCGACTACCAGGAGGTCAACCGCTATGCGTCCGATGTCGAGCCGCTGCTGATCGACTACTTCGAATACTGGCTCGACCGGGAGCCCGCCGCCGCAGGCTGGCGCGAGGAGCTGCGATCGCTGGCCATCGACAAGAAGAATCTCGACAAGGGTCTGCAGTCGCGCGGCGCGCGTGCGGTGAGCCTCGTGGAATACGCGCGGCGCAAGAAGCTCTACGACCCGATTGCCCACGCGCTCGCATCGACGCTCAACTACGAGAAGAGCCACTTCGACAAGCTGGTGGCGTCGCTGCTGCCCCTGATGGAGAAGCTCACCACCGGTCGCACCGCCTCGCTGCTGTCGCCGGAGCTCGACGATTCGAGCGACTGGCGTCCGGTCTTCGACTGGACCTCGGTGATCCACCTGGGCGGCATCGTCTACGTCGGGCTGGATGCGCTCTCCGACTACGAGGTGGCCGCGGCGGTGGGGAACTCCATGTTCGCGGACCTCACGAGCGTGGCCGGCAGCCTCTACAAGTTCGGCGCCGGTCGCGGACTGCCGGGCGAGGTGACGCCACGGCGAATCGCGATCCACGCCGACGAGTTCAACGAGCTGATCGGCGACGAGTTCATTCCGCTGCTCAACAAGGCGGGCGGTGCAGGCTTCCAGGTGACGGCGTACACGCAGACCTGGTCGGACGTGGAAGTCCGCATCGGCTCGCCCGCCAAGGCCGGACAGATCGCCGGCAACTTCAACACCCTGATCATGCTGCGGGTAAAGGAGGTGGCGACCGCCGAGCTGTTGACGAGCCAGCTGCCCGAAGTGCATGTGGTCTCGACCGTCGTGTCGTCGTCGGTCTCCGACACCAATGACCCGGTTGATTTCGCGGACTTCGCCAGCCGCAATGAGGACCGCATCGCCCCGGAAGGCGTCCGGATGCTCGAGCCGACGGATCTCGTGCAACTGCCCAAGGGCGAGGCCTTCGCGCTCATTCACGGCGGCCAGCTGCACAAGATCCGCATGCCGCTGCCATCGGCATCGAGCGATCCGCTGATGCCGACGAGCCTGGCGGCGATCGGGGAGACGCTGCGCGCGCGCCTCGACGGGCCCTGGAATCAGCCGGGGGACTCCTCCAAACCGGACGGTCGACGTGTCGTCTAGGAATGCGGCCTTCCACGACGGCGCGTTGGCCGGTGTGCTGCTGAGCCCGCTGAAACTGGCCTTCTCGCTGATCCTGGGGCTGGTCGCGCTCCTGCTGTGCGCGTGGATCGTCGACTGGGTGTTCGTGTTCAGGGTTTGGCCGCAGGGGATCGAGCGGCTGCGCGAGCTCCTGGCGCACGATGTTGCAGGCGGCATCGCGTTCGCGGCTCGGCAGGGCGCCGGCGCCGGCGTCATCACTTCGCCGGCGAATGCCCTCTACTCGATCGTGTTCGAGGCCACCGGCATCCACGACATGGGCACACAGTTCGCCAACGGGTCCGCGCTGTCGATCCCGGACACGATCATGCGGCGCAGCTATGTCTCGCACCGGGAGGGCATCGAGGCCGCGATGGTCGGCACGCAGCTGCTCGGCGTGCGCGCGGCGATCCTGGCGCGGTTCGCGCCGCTCTTGCTTCTTCTGTATGCGGTCGGTGCCGCCGATGGGTTCACCCAGCGTGCGATCCGCCGGGCTTGCGGCGGACGCGAGTCGGCCAGCCTGTACCACCGGGCGAAGTACCTGCAGGTGGCGGTGCTGGGGCTGGGCGGGGTTGCCGTGTTGCTCTGGCCAGGGCCGGTGCAGTGGGAAATGTGCGTGGTGCTGGGCGCGTTGCTGGCAGGCGGCTTGGCGAGTTTGCAGTGGGCGTACTACAAGAAGCACATGTAGCTCAGTCAGCCGACCCTGCTTCGCTTTGCGCGTCGCGACACTTTGCACATGTCGCTTGCGCCTTGACTGCGTGACACCGGAAGCAATCAACGACGCGGGGCGGGATCGCTCACTCGGCCGGTACGAAGGGTTCCGCGGGCGTGTCCAGGAAGTTCGCCTGCAGAACCGGCAGAGCATCGCGTGCGCAGCTCGCTCCGAGGCCTCGCAGACGATCGATCATCTCGACCCGGTCGAGTGAGAACTTGCCCGTTGGAACGGCCATTTGGTAGCGGAAGTATCGAGGGGCTGCCTCGGTGTGGTCGCAGAGGAGCTTCGCCGTTCCAGCCGCGGCCCGGGACTGCCCACGCATGAACAGCTCCGTCGACTTCAGCAACAGGTCCTTGTATCCGGCCGATGCTGGCACATCGAAAATCTCTTCAGTGCAGCCCAGGCTGAGGACGAAGAGATCGTCGTCCTTCCAACCCAAGATGCTGCGCGCCTCCACTGCGGCGACACCCGCTGGGTTGTTGGCCCAGATACCGCCATCGATCAGCGGCGCACCGCTCGGCATAACATGCGCCCGGAAGTAGGTCGGCGCCGCAGCGGTGGCCAGAGCAACATCGACGGCTCGTTCCCGCCAGTCCACCTGTAATCGACGATGGTGACGCGTCTTGAAGACGTAGAGATCGTCCTTGTCGCCGTGGTAGGCGGGAATCACGAGGCGGAGCCTGCTCTCGCCGAGCGTCTTCGATCCGAACGCCCTCGTCAGCGCAACGCGAAGGGCGTCCGGCTCGTACTTCGGCCAGGCGAGCTGTTGGCCTCGGTGTCTCCACTTGCGCAACATGGCCGAACACCGCTGCGCAATGCCGTTTGCGACCGTCGGGTCGGCCTGATCGAAGATGCGCGGCCCTTCCCGCACGTAGAACTCGACGATTTCGCGCGCGGACAGGCCGAGACCAAGGCCCAGCGCGATGATGCCCCCGGTCGACGTACCGGCGACGAGGTCGAAGTGGTCCGCGATCCGCTTTCCGGTTGCGGTCTCGACAGTGTCGAGGAACGCCGCCTCGAGCACGCCTTTGATCCCTCCGCCATCGAGCGCAAGGACTCGTCGTCTAGGAAGCATCGAGTACCTCCGGATGACGCCCGCCGCCCTTCCAATCGTCGCTGACGAGCCACTCTTCGAAGAAGAACAGCCATTCGTAGATCCACGGCACGATCGTGTCGGCAATCGCGGCGCCAGGAGACCATTCGGCGGTTTGCGGATCGAAGAGGCAGAGCCGCACCGGCCTCGTCGAATACACGTGCGGCAGATGGCGATCGCCTGCCAACTCGTTGAGGTCGGGCGAGACGACCACCACATCCGGCGTATCGGCACGGCGGTAGCGAATGCGAACCTTGTACATCCGACCGAACGGCGAGGGTCTGACTTCGAGATTCCAGATCAACTCGCCCCGCCGCACGACGCCGTGGCCACGGCTGACCGGGCTGGCACGAAGACGCATCCACTGCTGTTCAGGGCTAAGCCAAGGGTCGCGGAGCTTCCTCACGCTACCGGCCGAAGAACGTGTGCGGCCGGACGTTCACGCGCCCCACGGCGGGCGAGGTGACGAGGCCCAAGCCGGGCGCGACGAGCAGGGACCCCGCCGTACGGGCATTGCCAACTGTCGTTGCAAGCGGTGCCATTGCGGCGCGAACCGCCTCCTGGCTCGCGCTGAAGGACTTTTGAAGCGCCTCGCCGAGCCGGTCCTTGCCTTCGAGGGCGAGGAGTCCTTCGAGCATGGAGACGGCATCCCTGTGCCAGCCGTAGAAGGCGCGGGGGAGGCGCGGATCGAGATTCCACTTGTCGGCGAAGTTTTCCCCGGTCGTGGTCTCGTTTTCGATGTAGTAGAACGGCATTCCGTTCTGCTCGCTGACCTGGATGAACTCCGGCAGGCGGCGCACCACGTCGAGAATCAGGCCGTAGTTGTCGGCATAGACGAAGCGGGTGATGCAGTCTGCATAGGATCGCGCCGCGAGCGTTGTCAGGATGACGCTGATCGGCGCAAGCTCGCTGCGCCCAGGGGCGGCGAACGAGACGTCTCGATGGCGCTTGAGAAGTTGCACGATGCGCTTCAACGGAGGCTTTCGCATCTCCTGCTCGGGAAAGTCTTCCACGTCCGCACGCTTGGCAGCGATCGCAGCCTCGCGCAGGGTCAGCCTGGGCCGCAGGGCTGCGTACTGCTCGAAACGGGCCGCGTAGCCCTTCGGGTTGGTGGGCTTCCACGCCGCCAGCGCCCTGTCGGGCACGAGCTCGCCGCCGTTTTCGCACGCCCGATTGGGAATCGACGGCGTGATGTCGAGATGGAACTCGTTCGCATAGCTCAGTCGCCAGCAGCGCTGCTTCTCTTCCAGCATCGACGCGTAAGTGGCGTGTGCTTTGAGTCGATCACCGATCAACGCCTTGACGGCGGCGGGATTGGAGGTGGCGCCGACGGAGGGCAGGTGGCAAACGAGGTCGACGTCGAACTCGGCGCGCCCGATCGGTTTGTTGGCAGTACCCACCGCGATCGATCCCTGCGGGTAGATCGCGGCGTCCTGCAGAAACGGTGATTCGTCTTCGGCGAGCCAGGCGCTGACGGCTTCATAGCGGGCCTTTGCCGTCGCGTACTGGCTGTCGGTCAAGTCGATCTGCGCGAACAGCTCGTCGAGAACCACACCCAGCATCCGCCGTTTGTGCGAGGTCAACTCGATCAACTTGGGGTCAGCGTGCATACCCGTGCTCCAAATCTTTCATCGCCCGATCAGCGGGGCCGCGAGGTGAAGGGACTGGCGGTGATGCCGACGCTCCTGCGACTGTCGCGGGCAACTTCACGCATGTTCGTATTCCGTTCGTAAAAATCCATTTCTTGACAACTATAGCAAGAAAAGCCATCATCGATCAAGTCAAGTGGGGGTGCGCATGGGACTGACCAGAGAAGAGCTAGGCCGGCGGATACGGTCCGCCCGGGAAACCTGCGGTCTTACGCAAGAGCAGCTGGGCGAGTTCGCCGACTTGAACCGTGTTGCGGTGGGTCAGATCGAGGCTGGGTCGCGTTCGGTCTCCAGCCTGGAGCTGGACCGAATCGCTCACGCCGTCGGGCGCGACATCAAATCCTTCTTCGCTGAGTCCTTCGTAGAGCGGGACGCCCTCGCCGCGCTGTTTCGTTCTGACGCAGAATTCGCCGAGCAGGCTGACCTGCTGAAGGCGTTGCAGGACAGCCTGGCGCTCGGCCACGAATTGACCAATCTCGAGCGCCTGCTAGGCATCGACCGGGTTCAGCTGCTCACCGCGTCGTACGAACTACCGGTTCCCAGATCGCGCTGGGATGCCATCCAGCAGGGGCAGAAGGTGGCGGCCGAAGAGCGGCAGAGGCTGGGGCTCGGCGCTGCGCCGATCGGTGACTTGAGCGAACTGCTGGAGGCGCAGGGAGTTCGCACCGGCGCCGTCGCGCTCCCCGAGAACATCTCGGGGCTGACGCTCGTCGACGGCACGATCGGCGTGTTCGTGGTCATCAACGCGAAGCACGCGGCCGTTCGGCAACGCTTCTCTCTTGCTCACGAGTACGGCCACGTCCTGTTGGATCGAGGTCGGGCCGGCGCCATCAGCCGCGCAGAGAACCGATCGGATCTCCTGGAGGTCCGGGCGAATGCCTTCGCCGCCGACTTCCTCATGCCGGCGGAGGGTGTGGAGCAGTTTGTCGTCGCGTTCGGCAAGGGCGGCGCGAGCCGCGCCCAGGTCGCCGTGTTTGATGAGGCCGAGGCGGTGCAGGTCGAGCAACGTGCTGCACCCGGATCCCAGGACATTCAGCTCTACGACGTGGCATTGCTCGCTCACCACTTCGGGGCGAGCCGAATCTCGGCGTTGTATCGCATGAAGAACCTGCGGCTGATCGACGAGCGCGAGTTCCAGCGCCTCAAGGCCGAGGAAGACAGTGGAGCAGGTCAGGCGATCGCAACCTTTCTCTCGGCACCTGAAGTGCCGAAGGAAGACACGTCGCGCGAGGACTTCCGTCGCCGCTTCCTCGCGCTCGCCCTGGAGGCCTATCGCCGCGAGGAGATCACGCGCAGCAAGCTTGCTGAGCTCGCAGCGATGGTTCACCTGGGTAGGAACGAACTCGGGGCTGCGCTCGCTTCGGCGAAGCTGGATTGAGACACCGCGGCGCGAGCGCAGTCAATGCCTACGAACGCCGAGACAGTCGTCGTCGTCACCGACGCGAACGTGCTCATCAATCTGATGCGGATTGGTCAGTTGCCGCTTCTCGGCCAACTGGATGGCTATCGTTTCCTCGTGCCCGCAGAAGTGGTGAACGAGATCACCGAGCCAGACCAGCGGGAAGCCCTCTCTTGGGCACTGACAGAGGGCCATCTCGAACAGGTGGTCGTCGACACGATGGAGTCGCTCCAACTGTTCGCCGAATTGCGTGACGTCATGGGGATGGGTGAGGCGGCGTGCCTCGCTCTCGCCGCCACGAGGGGATGTCACATTGCTTCGGACGAGAAGAAGCGCTTTCGACGTAAGCGTCCGGCCGCGGCATCTGTGCTTCGCGCCGACGCTGCGGCACGATCGCGGGGCGGTGGTGCCGAGCAGGTGTCCACCAAGGAGACGTGGTGGACACCAAGCACAAGCCAGTGGGACAGGCCAAGCGCGAGCCCGGCGCACGCCGCCGGCACAGCCTGGCCTTCAAGCGGCGGCTGATCGAGCAGACGCTGGTTCCGGGCGCCTCGGTGGCGCGCATCGCGCTGGACCTGCAGCGCGTCAATCAAGATGAGAACAGCGCGTCAATCAGGATGAGAAAGAAGTTGAGGGCGGAACGGCGCCGGGCGTAGCCCGGAGCCGTTCCGCCCTCGCGCCGCCGAGCAGCGCCCCCCGGGGGCGCGACCTCGTC
>CALDYQ010000091.1 GCA_937944385.1 uncultured Burkholderiales bacterium
CCAGGGTATCGAGTGCGTCGAGGGCTCGGCCGCCCTCGGCGCCCATCATCCGTTCGATTTCCCAGGGCATGAACAGCGCGCGGCGCAACAGGTAGCCGCCCGCCCAGTCTCCAGCGTGCTCGAGCAGCGCGGCGTACTTGGGCGAGGTGACCTGTCCGAGCCACGGGCCAATCGCACGCCGCGCGAGGCGACCGAGCGGCCGGAGCGGCTGCGCCCACCGCGTCCGTCTCACGTAGGTGGGGATCTGGCGAAAGCTCGGGTAGGAGGCGAGCAGCTCGTCGCCGCCCAAGCCCGAGAGCGCAACCTTCATGCCGAGCTGGCGCGCGCTTTGGGAGACGAACCAGCTGTTGATGCCGTCGATGGTGGGCTGATCCATCTCGGCATGAAAGAGGTGGGCTGAGGCCAAAAAATCGTTGCGACCGATCCGCCTTGGATTGAACTCGACCCCGGCCGCGGCTGCAATTTCGCGGGCGAGCGGGGCTTCGTCCGCCGGTGTCCCTTCAAGCTCGTCGAAGCTCAGCGTGATGCTGCGGCATGTTGCAGCGCCGGATGTGCCGGATGCATCGCCGGAAGCGGCAAAAGCCAGCATGGCGGAATCGAGTCCCGCCGAAAGGAACAACGCCACAGGCACGTCGGCGACCTGGTGAACGCCGACACTGTCGGTGATCGCCTCTGCCACCTGCTCGAGGGCATCCGCACGCGACTTGGCCGCACGCGCCGGCGATGCATGAGCAAGGATCGAGTGCACGGTGAGGAAGGGCTCGGGTGCGAAAACCTGCCCCCCTTCGATGCGCAGCACGTGTCCAGCGGGCAGCGCGTTGACCTCGCGCCAGCAGGTCCATGGCTCGGGCACGCTGCCCCAGAGAAGAAACCCGGCGCGCCCTTCGGCGCACGGCGTACGCGCGATGCCGGCAGCAACGAAGGCCTGAACCTGCGAGGCGAAGTGCAGGTGCGTGGCATCGACGGACCAATAAAGCGGTTTGATGCCGAAGGTGTCCCGCGCGAGCAGCGTTCGCCGTTGGGCCGGCTCGTGCAGCGCCAGCGCGAACATGCCGCGAAGCCGCGACAGGAAAGGCACGCCATGACGCTCGAGCCCCTCCAGCAGGACCTCGGTATCCGATGACGACCGAAACCGAATCCCGTCGGCCTCGAGCGCGCGCCGAAGTTCCCGATGGTTGTAGATCTCGCCGTTGAAGACGATGACGTGGCGACCCGAGGCGGACTGCATGGGCTGTGCGCCTGCATCGCTCAGATCGATGATGGCGAGACGCCGGTGCCCGAGCGCGGTGGTGCCATCGGCTGAGAACCACTCGCCAGCGCCGTCCGGACCGCGATGGCTGAGCCGCTCGCTCATGGCGCGAAGGCGTCGTGTGTCCACCGGCCGGGCGGCCGCCGCCCATGCGATGCTGCCTGCGATACCGCACATGCTGGTCGCGCTCGTCAGCCCCTAGGCCGCGCGATGGCCCGAAAGCAGCTGGTCGAAGTAGGCAATCGTGCGAACCAACCCATCACGAAGTGCGATGGTGGGTTGCCAGCCCAGACGCTCACGCGCGAGTGTGATGTCGGGCCGGCGCTGCATCGGGTCATCCGCAGGAAGCGGGCGTTTGACGATGGAGGACTTCGAGCCGGTGAGCTCGATCACGATCTCGGCGAGCTCACGGATGGTGAATTCGCCGGGATTGCCCAGATTCACCGGGCCAGTGAACTCGGGCGGGCTGTCCATGAGCCGTACGAACCCCTCGATCAGATCGTCCACGAAGCAGAACGAACGCGTCTGCGTGCCCTCGCCGTAGACGGTGATCGGCTCGCCCCGGAGCGCCTGGACGATGAAGTTCGACACCACTCGGCCGTCGTTCGGGTGCATGCGCGGCCCATAGGTGTTGAAGATGCGCGCCACCTTGATTTCGAGCTGGTGCTGGCGGTGGTAGTCGAAGAACAGCGTCTCGGCACAGCGCTTGCCCTCGTCGTAGCAGGAGCGCAGACCGATCGGATTGACGTTGCCCCAATAGTCCTCCTGCTGGGGGTGAACGACGGGGTCGCCATACACCTCGCTGGTCGAGGCCTGAAAGATGCGTGCCCTGAGCCGCTTGGCGAGCCCCAGCATGTTGATCGCGCCATGCACCGAGGTCTTGGTCGTCTGAACCGGGTCGTGCTGGTAGTGGATGGGGCTCGCAGGACAGGCGAGGTTGTAGATCTGGTCTACCTCGATGTAGAGCGGAAAGGTCACATCGTGGCGGATGAACTCGAAGCGCGGATGGTCGCGTAAATGGGCGATGTTCTGCTTGGAGCCGGTGAAGAGGTTGTCGGCGCAGATGACCTCATGGCCGTCGGCCAGGAGCCGATCGCACAGATGGGAGCCGAGAAACCCGGCACCGCCTGTGACCAGGATGCGTCGCGTCGTGTCGTTGTGTTTCATGCGTGAATCGGTGTCGTTCGGCGTGTGACGGACTTGTGACGGTACAAGGGGGGCTTTCGCCTACCGGTCAGGCCAGGCCATGGTAGTTGCGGTACCAGTCGACCCAGTGCTTGAGCCCGACTTCGATCGGGGTGGCTGGCGCAAAGCCAATCAGGTCGCGCAGGGCCGACACGTCAGCCGCAGTGGCCACCATGTCGCCCGGCTGCGCGGGCTCGAATTGCTTGACCGCCGTGACCCCGAGAGCTCGTTCGAGCGTCTCGATGAAGGCAAGTAGGGGCACCGGACGTTCGTTGCCGATGTTGAGGATGCGCCACGGCGCGTCACTTCGATCGGGGCGCGGGTGTGCGTGATCGTAGGCCGGGTCGCGCGCGGGCGGCTTGTCGATGAGGGACACCACTGCGCGCGCAACGTCGTCGATGAAGGTGAAATCCCGCAGCGATTGACCATGGTTGAAGATGCGGATCGGTCGGCCCGCGAGCATGGCCTCGGTGAACAGCCACGGCGCCATGTCAGGCCGCCCCCAGGGACCATA
>CALDYQ010000092.1 GCA_937944385.1 uncultured Burkholderiales bacterium
ACGGCGCACCGGCTGGCGTCGTTGCTCCTCCTCGCAAGGGGCTGCCTTGCGTCGTCGTCGCGCCTAGCCAGCCGGCCCGCCGCACGCACTCTGCCGCGCGCTCAACTGCCGGATTTAGGTTCAAGATTTCATCGCGGCAACGACGACGAACCCATCAAATATTCGTCGACGGCTCGCGCGCACTGCCTGCCTTCGCGGATCGCCCAGACCACGAGGCTCTGGCCGCGGCGCATGTCGCCCGCCGCGAACACCTTGGGCACGTTGGTCGCGTAGCCTGTGGGGCCGTCGTCGCTCGATGCGCGGGCGTTCCCGCGCGCGTCGCGTTCGACGCCAAAAGCCTCGAGCACGGGCGCGACCGGGTGCACGAAACCCATCGCGAGGAGCACGAGATCGGCGGGGATCTCAAACTCGCTGCCCGGCACTTCGCTCATCTTGCCGTCCTTCCACTCGACGCGTGCCGCCTTGAGTGCGACCACGCGACCGTCGCGGCCGATCAGTTCCTTCGTGGTGACGGCCCAGTCGCGTTGGGCGCCTTCTTCATGCGACGTCGAGGTACGCAGCTTGATCGGCCAATTCGGCCACGTGAGCGGCTTGTTCTCCCGCTCGGGCGGCTGAGGCATGAGTTCGAACTGCGTGACGCTCGCTGCGCCGTGACGGTTGGACGTGCCAACGCAATCGCTGCCGGTGTCGCCACCGCCGATCACGACGACATGCTTGCCCTTGGCCGAGATCACCTCGACGTCGTCGCCTGCGACGCGCTTGTTCTGCAGCGGCAGGAATTCCATCGCGAAATGCACGCCCTTCAGTTCGCGTCCAGGCACGGGGAGGTCACGCGGATGCTCGGCGCCGCCTGCGAGCAGCACGGCATCGAACTCGGCCCGAAGTGCCTCGGGCGAGACGATTTCGGTGGCATCGTTGCCCACACCCGGAACGAGTCGTCCGTCGCCGACCAGCACTCGCGTGCGGAAGCTGACCCCCTCGGCCTCCATCTGGGCGATACGCCGGTCGATGTGGCTTTTTTCCATTTTGAAGTCAGGAATGCCGTAACGAAGGAGGCCGCCGATGCGATCCGACTTTTCGAACACGGTCACCGCATGACCCGCGCGTGCCAACTGCTGCGCAGCGGCAAGCCCCGCCGGGCCCGAGCCGACGACAGCGACGCGCTTGCCGGTCTTGTTTGGGTTCACCTGCGGGGTGACCCACCCGGCTTCCCAACCGTAATCGATGATGAAGTGCTCGATCGACTTGATGCCCACCGCATCGTTGTTGATGTTGAGCGTACAGGCGGCTTCGCAAGGGGCCGGACAGATGCGGCCCGTGAACTCGGGGAAGTTGTTGGTGGAATGGAGCGTGTCGAGTGCCTCGCGATAGTTACCGCGATAGACGAGGTCATTCCAGTCGGGAATGATGTTGTTGATCGGGCATCCCGTCTGGCAGAACGGAATGCCGCAATCCATGCAGCGCGCGCCTTGTTGCTTCGCCTCGTCGGGCTTCAAGGTGTAGACGAACTCGCGGTAATGCTGGATGCGCGACTGCGGGGCCTCGGCCGCTTCGGCCAGACGCTGGTACTCGAGGAATCCGGTGACTTTTCCCATGGCGGTGAAACGCGTTCTTGGTTACTTCGCGACGGCAGCGCTCGCCGTGCTGCGCGAGCGGAGGCTTTCGGCGTACTGATCGGTCAGCGCGCGCTTGTATTCGTGCGGGAAGACCTTGACGAAGTGCTTGCGCTGGTTGCTCCAGTCGTCAATGATCGAAAGCGCCACGGTCGAGCCGGTATAGCGCAGGTGGCGCTCGATGAGCGTCTTCACGATGGCCTCGTCGCTTTGGTCGCGGTGGCGCTTCCTGCCTTTGCCCTGAGCGATGAGTTCCTGCTCGACGCCGGTCTGCTCGATTTCGGAAAGCAGCGGCTCGAGCGACACCATCGAGAGATTGCAGCGCTCGCGGAACTTGCCCTGCGGGTCGTAGACGTAGGCGATGCCGCCCGACATTCCGGCGGCGAAGTTGCGCCCGGTCGCGCCGAGCACGACCACGGTGCCGCCGGTCATGTACTCGCAGCCGTGGTCACCCGTGCCCTCGATGACGGCGGTGGCACCCGAGTTGCGCACGCAGAAGCGTTCTCCGGCTATACCGCGGAAGAAGGCTTCGCCCTCGATCGCGCCATACATCACCGTGTTGCCGACGACGATGTTGTCTTCCGGACGGGCCGGGCAGTGGGCGTCGGGGTAGACCACGATGCGTCCACCCGAGAGTCCTTTGCCGGTGTAGTCGTTGGTCACGCCTTCGAGCTCGAAGGTGATGCCTCGGGCGAGGAAGGCACCGAAGCTTTGGCCCGCAATGCCCTTGAAGCGGACATGGATCGTGTCATCCGGAAGACCGGCATGGCCATACCGCGTAGCGACCGCATTCGAGAGCATGGCTCCAACGGAGCGGTTTCGGTTGCCAATGACGGCCTGGATTTCGACCTTCCTCTTCGACTCGAGCGCAGGCGCGGCGGCAGCAATGAGCGTGTGATCGAGGGCCGCGTCGAGGCCGTGATCCTGCGCCTCGCAGTGGTGGCGAGCGACTTCCGGCGGCATCGCCGGTGCGTGGAACACACGTGTGAAGTCGAGCCCGCGGGCCTTCCAGTGATCGATGCCAGCGCGCACGTCGAGCCAGTCGCTGCGGCCGATCAGCTCATCGAATTTCCGCACACCGAGTTGCGCCATGAGCTCGCGGACTTCTTCGGCGACGAAGAAGAAGTAGTTGACGACATGATCCGGGTGGCCGGTGAACTTGCGACGCAGCACCGGATCCTGCGTGGCCACGCCGACGGGACAGGTGTTGAGATGACACTTGCGCATCATGATGCAGCCCTCGACCACGAGCGGGGCGGTGGCAAAACCGAACTCGTCGGCGCCGAGCAGGGCTGCGATGACGACGTCGCGCCCGGTTTTCATCTGGCCGTCGGCCTGCACCCGGATGCGACCCCGCAGGCGGTTTAACACCAGCGTCTGTTGCGTCTCGGCCAGGCCCAGTTCCCACGGCGTGCCGGCATGCTTGATCGAGGAGACGGGTGAAGCGCCGGTACCGCCGTCGTGTCCGGCAATCACGACGTGATCTGCCTTGCACTTGGCCACACCCGCCGCAATCGTGCCCACGCCGACTTCGGAGACGAGCTTCACGCTGATCGAGGCGTTCGGGTTCGCGTTCTTCAGATCGTGGATGAGCTGCGCGAGATCCTCGATCGAGTAGATGTCGTGATGAGGCGGCGGCGAGATGAGACCCACGCCCGGCACCGAAAAGCGCAGCTGGGCGATGTACTCGCTCACCTTGTGGCCGGGCAACTGCCCACCCTCACCGGGTTTAGCGCCCTGCGCCATCTTGATCTGGATCTGGTCGGCGCTCGCGAGGTACTCGGCAGTGACACCGAATCGCCCGGAGGCGACCTGCTTGATCTTCGAGCGCAGATCGTCCCCGTCGCGGACGGGCACGTCGACTTCGACCCGATGCGCGCCGAGCCGACTCTTGAGCGTTTCGCCTGGCTTGAGCGGGGCGTAGCGATTGGCGTCCTCGCCGCCTTCGCCGGTATTCGACTTGCCGCCGATGCGGTTCATCGCAATGGCGAGTGTTGCGTGAGCCTCGGTCGAAATCGAGCCCAGCGACATTGCGCCCGTGGCAAAGCGCTTGACGATTTCGCTGGCGCCTTCGACTTCCTCGATCGGCACCGGCGCGCGGTTCGATTTGAACGTGAACAGCCCACGCAGGGTTTTGAGTGCGCCTGATTGCTCGTTGATGAGCTCGGCGTACTCCTTGTAAGTCTTGAAGTTGCCGGAACGCGTGGCATGCTGGAGTTTCGAGATCGACTCGGGTGTCCACATGTGCGCCTCGCCGCGTGTGCGGAGCGCGTATTCGCCGCCGGCGTCGAGCGCATGGGCGAGTACGGGGTCGTCACCAAAGGCGAGCCGGTGGAGTCGCATCGCCTCCTCGGCCACTTCGAAAATGCCGATGCCTTCGACGGCACTTGCCGTGCCGGTGAAGTACTTGTCGAGGAAGGCGTGGTTGAGTCCGACCGCCTCGAAGATCTGCGCGCCGCAGTAGCTCTGCCAGGTCGAGATGCCCATTTTGGACATGACCTTGTTGAGCCCCTTGCAGATGGCCTTGACGAAGCGCTTTTCGCTCTCGTAGGCAGACACCCCGGGCACGACGTCGGCAAGTTGAGTCAGGGTCTCGAGCGCGAGGTACGGATGGATCGCCTCGGCACCGTAACCCCCGAGAAGTGCGAAGTGGTGCACCTCACGCGCCGAGCCGGTTTCGACCACCAGACCCGCGGAGGTTCGCAACCCGGTTCTGACCAGGTGCTGGTGGACGGCCGAAGTCGCAAGCAGTGCCGGGATCGGCACCCGTTCGGCGGAGACGGTGCGGTCCGAGAGGATCAGGATGTTGAAGCCGAGCTTGATCGCGTCCACGGCAGCGGCGCAGAGGCTGGCCACCGCCGCCTCGATGCCTTCGGCTCCCCAGGCGGCGGGGTAGGTGATGTCGAGTTCACGCGAACGGAAGGCACCGCTCGAGAACAGCTCGATGTGGCGGATACGCTCCATGTTCTCGCTGGTCAGCACCGGATGCGCCGCTTCGAGCCGCGGCTGCGGCTCCGTGGCATCATGGCCGAGCAGGTTCGGCCGCGGGCCGATGAACGTGACCAAGGACATGACCAGTTCCTCGCGGATCGGGTCGATCGGCGGGTTGGTCACTTGGGCGAAGAGCTGGCGGAAATAGTTGTAAAGCGGCTTCGCCTTGTTCGAGAGCACCGGGAGCGCGGCGTCGTTGCCCATCGATCCGGTGGGCTCTTCGGCATTGGCCGCCATGGGCGCGAGGATGACCTTGAGATCTTCCTGGGTGTATCCGAAGGCCTGCTGCCGGTCGAGCAGCGAGACGGTCGAGCGGTCGGCCGGCGCGGGCTCGGGCAGGTCCTCCAGTTCGATCCGCGACCGGGCAAGCCAGTCGCGGTACGGCTTTTCGGCAGCGAGTTCGCGCTTGAGCACCTCGTCGTCCACGATCTCGCCGCGCTCCAGGTCGACGAGCAACATCTTGCCGGGCTGGAGACGCCATTTCTTTACGATCTTCTCCTCGGGGATGTCGAGCACGCCGACTTCCGAGGCCATGACGATCAAGCCGTCATCGGTGATCACGTAGCGCGCGGGTCGCAGTCCATTGCGGTCGAGCGTCGCGCCGATCTGTCGACCATTGGTGAAGGCCATCGCAGCCGGGCCGTCCCACGGCTCCATGAGTGCGGCGTGATACTCGTAGAAGGCACGCCGGTCTTCATCCATGAGCGGGTTGCCTGCCCATGCCTCGGGAATCATGAGCATTGCGGCATGCGCCAGCGAATAGCCGCTCATGACCAGAAGCTCGAGGCAGTTGTCGAAGGAGGCGGTGTCCGACTGGCCGTCGTAGATGAGCGGCCAGAGCTTTTTGAGGTCGTCTCCGAGCAACGTTGAGGCGATGGCGCCCTCACGCGCCCGCATCCAATTGCAATTTCCGCGCAGGGTGTTGATCTCGCCGTTGTGGCAGACGAGCCGGAACGGATGGGCGAGATCCCAGGTCGGAAAGGTATTGGTCGAGAAGCGCTGGTGAACCATCGCGAGCGCGGAGACCAGCATCGGGTCCTGCAGGTCCTTGTAGAACGTGCCGACCTGATCGGCGAGCAGCATTCCCTTGTAGACGATCGTGCGCGTGGACATCGAGGGCACGTAGAACTCGCGCCCGTGGCGGAGCTTCAAGGCCTGGATCGCGTGGCCAGAGGATTTACGGATGACGTAGAGCTTCCGCTCGAGCGCGTCCTGATCCATGTCTTTCGAGCCGCGCCCGATGAAGACCTGGCGAATGACCGGTTGGATGGCCTTGACTCCCTCGCCAAGCCCGGTGGCGTCGACCGGCACGTCCCGCCAGCCGAGCAGGACCTGCCCTTCGGTGGCGATTGCGCGCTCTATTTCCTGCTCGCAAGCCATGCGGGACGCGGGTTCCTGGGGAAGGAAGATCATGCCCACGCCATATTGGCCCATCGCGGGCAGGGTGATCTTGAGCTTGCCGCACTCCCGGCGCAGGAAGGTGTCGGGAATCTGGATCAGGATGCCGGCACCGTCGCCCTGCAACTTGTCCGCGCCCACCGCGCCGCGGTGCGTGAGGTTCTCGAGAACGCGCAGCCCTTTCCGCACGATGTCGTGGCTCTTGATGCCCTTGATGTTGGCCACGAAGCCCATGCCGCAGGCATCACGTTCGTGCGTCGGTCTGTAGAGTCCGCGCAGGGCGCTGTCTTCCCGAATCACGGCGGGGTCGGCCGACTTCGGCTTGGGCGGGCGGGATGGAAAATCAGTCGCGTCGGTCAGCCTCACGGCGCATCACTCCTCCGGCAAGGCAGCACGCGTCAGGCGCGATTCGCCGATGCCATTTCGGTATAGTTCGATTAGCGGGAGGCATAGTTTAGCAGCGAATGCTTTCGGGGCTTCGTTGTCTGCGTCGTCCGCACGATGCGTGAGCGCCACGCGCGGCGGAGTCGGAACAAGGATTCGTCTTGCGTCGGCAATACAAGTTGCGGTTAAATCGGAAGAAGCGCTTCTAGCGCTTTGATTTTTCGCCGGATTCGGGCAAGCGTGACACCACGCCGCAGACGGGCGGCGACAGCAAAGGACTTCAGCATGCATATGGCTTTGGGTGCGTTCAAATGGCTTGCGGCGGCGGCCGTGTCCGCAGTGGCGTTGTCCGGATGTGGTGGCGGCGGCGCTGCCGACCCATTCGCGCCGGGGCCTGCGCTGCCGTCGTTCGTCGTTCGCCCGACGGCGGTCGAGGCCTTCTCCGGCACGCCGGTCACCATTTCCGTAGTCAGCGGCGTGGGCCCCTTCCTCGCGTTCTCGAGCAACCCGGCAGTGCTCCCGGTCACGCAGGCGGTCTCGGGGACGGCGATCACGGTCACGCCCTCGGCGGTCAGTGCGGTGACTGCAGTCACGCTCACGGTGCGGGACGCTGCTGGCCGGGAGCAAACGGTGGGGGTCAACGTGAACCCGGGCTCCGTGCTCTCGGATGTCGTCGTCACGCCGGTGGCCAACACGCAATGCGGAACGGCCGCGCCGCCGGCACCCGTGCCTGTGTGTTCCGGCGACACGGCAAGTGTGTCGACGCTCGTGCGCAACGCCGGGGCGACACCGGTCGCTGGCCGGCAGGTCCGCTTCGACGTCGTTCAGGGCGCCTTCGCCTTCAGCCTGTCCAGCGCCGGTGCGACCACAGCGCCAAGCACCACGGTGGTGACCGATGCGAACGGCGTCGCCAATGCGGTCATCAAAGTTGTCGAGGGGGTCACCTCTCAGGTCGCAATCATCCGCGCGACAGATACGGTGACCGGGAACCGCGTCGATACCGTCTTCACCATCGTGCAGCAGATCGACGGCCAGGCGGTACTCTCCGTCGTTCCGAAAGAAGGTTACGTTGGACAGGCGTTCTACAAGGGCGAGTGTGGGGGCACCTCGGGCGACTTCCTCGTCTATGGTGGCAATCCGCCTTACACGGCGCGCTCGTCGCTTCCGAATGCAGTGCAGCTGTCCTACCGCGGCGTGATTGCGGATCCGGTCACGATCCCGACGGCGGGC
Source organism: uncultured Burkholderiales bacterium (assembly GCA_937944385.1). Lineage (GTDB taxonomy): Bacteria > Pseudomonadota > Gammaproteobacteria > Burkholderiales > Casimicrobiaceae > Casimicrobium. The sequence goes on from CALDYQ010000092.1 coordinate 7,617, forward strand.
GATCGGTTCCGCGCATCGACTGTGTTCAGCCTCAATTGCACCGGCTTCAAGGCGCAGATCGTCGTAACTGACGCTACGGGGCGCAATTTCATTGTGTCCTACGAAGAAAAAGAGGGCGCCAACGATCGTCCGGTTGCGCCGCCGCCGGATGCGCTCACCATTACTCCGACGGCGGTCACGCTGGTCGCGTCGGGTGGAAACTGCGGCGGCCGCTCCATTCTGTTCCGCCCCGCGGGCGGCGTGACCCCGTACACGCTTGCTAGCAGCGAACCTTCTCGCGGTACATTCAGCGACACCACGCTGACAACCACGCTGACAACCACGGCATCGTTTACTGCGGGCAGTCAGATCGTCGTGTCGGTCCTGGACGGTGCGGGAAAGATCGCGAGCGCTAACGTGTCCTGCGTGAATCCCTGATCCCGGTTCTCGCTGGACCCGCTTGGACAGGCGGCCTTCGAGGCAGCCTTTTCGTCTCCGTCGCGGAAGCCCTTGCCGTACGTTCTCGCTCGGCGTGTTCGCCTGATCTCGGCACGCACCATCGCGCCGTTCGATGGGACCGAATGGTTTGCTGCGCAAGCCCCTCGTTATGTCGCGAGAGGCGTTTCAGCGCACGGATGAATCGGTCGCCGTGCCTCGGGCAAGCCCCTCGATGATGCGCTGGACACTCGCACCCGGATGCCCCTCGCCCGTGTTCA
>CALDYQ010000093.1 GCA_937944385.1 uncultured Burkholderiales bacterium
GGGCGGGACGCGGGACACGTCAGTGCCCGCGCATTCCCATCGCCCGCTCCAGCATCCGTAGGGGCCGCGTGAGCGGCCCTTTTTTTTCGGGCGATGGGAAGCGAACCCACGGGCGTGAATCCGGGTTCGACGCGCCCGAGCCGAGCGGCGCAGGTCGAGAGCCGTCCGGCTAGCCAGGACCGCGTTTCGACGGCATCACATGCACCCATTCGCAGAGGAGCAGGACCTCGAGCGCTTTCCCCTCTTCGAGCAGACGGCGCGAAGGTCCGGAGCGGGTCAGCCGCAGACCCACGGAAGGCGCCTCTTTCAGGCTGACGGTGGCCGCCGTCGTGTCGCCCAGATTGCGCACCGCGGTGACTATGGTCGCCACGCGTGCACAGGCCGACTCGCCGTCGGGCGCGCGCTGCCGGGCTTCCTCCCCGACCAGCAAGCCGTCGCTCTGGATCACCCAGTCCACGGGCGTGCCTGGGCGGATGCGCCCTTTGTCACGAACGAGCAGTTGAATGCCGACCGGCTCCCCTGCCTCGGTGAGCCAGGCAAGCCGGGCGCGGCCTGGCCCCGCGGTGGCATCCGGCCCAAGCCAGCAGCCTCGGAAGCGGTTGGCGATTCCAAGCATGTCGGCGACGCGGGCATTGCGCGGGGAACGGTAGATCTGCTCGGGGCTACCCTGCTGCATCACTTGCCCCTGTTCGAGCGCGACGATCGAATCAGCCAGATGGCGCGCCTCGACCAGATCGTGTGTGACGAGCACGATCGGAATGCGCAGGCTCTGGCGCAGCTCGGCGATCAGGTCATAGAGGCCCTGCCGGTTCATCTGATCGACCGCCGAGAAGGGCTCGTCGAGCAGCAGAACTTTGGGTTCCCGCGCAAGTGCGCGCGCCACTGCCACGCGCTGGCGTTGCCCGCCGGAGAGTTGCGCTGGGCGACGCGCCTGTTGTTCTGTCGTGAGGCGCATCTGGTCGAGCCATTGAGCGGCTTTCAGATCACGCTCACGACGAGGCAGGTGCAAGAGCGAAAGCGCGACGTTGTCTCGCGCCGACAGATGCGGCATGAGTGCGTAGTCCTGAAAGACCAGCCCGACATGCCGCTCGCGCGTGGGCAAGAACACGCTGCGATCGCTGTCAAACCAAGTTTCGCCGGCGACCCGCACATAGCCCCGTTCAGGCCGCAAAAGACCGGCCACCGCGCGCAGGAAGGAAGTCTTTCCCGCGCCGGACGGGCCGACGAGGGCCGTGAGCTGGCCGGCGCCGCAGGTGAGCTTGCCGGAAAGCCGCATCGGGCGGGATTGCTCGAGCGCAACTTCGAGCCCGGTCTCGGGCGGGGCGCTGGCCGAATCGCTCATGGCTGCCGTAGCCTGCGCATGGTGGCGTGGAACGAGACGGCCACCGCCGTCAAGGAGAGCAGCAATAGCAAGAGCGCCATACGGTCGGCGCTTTCGAAATCGAAGGCCTGTACGCGGTCGTAAATCGCAATGGCAATGGTCTTGGTCTCGCCGGGGATCGACCCGCCCATCATGAGCACGACGCCAAACTCACCGAGCGTGTGCACGAAGGTAAGCACCACGGCCGAAAGCATGCCCGGCCAGATCTGCGGCAGTTCGACGCGCAGAAAGGTCTGCGCCGGAGTGAGCCCGCTCACCGCCGCCGCCTCGATCAGGTTCACGGGGATGGCCTCGAAGGCCCGCTGGATCGGCTGCACCATGAACGGGAGATTGAAGATCACCGAGGCGAGGACCAGACCAAGAAAGTTGAAGGTGAACCGAATGTCGAACGTCTCCTGCATGAAACGCCCGATCGGCGAGGCGCCGCCCAGGGAGACGAGCAGGTAATAGCCGAGCACCGTCGGGGGAAGCACGAGCGGCAGCACGACGGCAGCCTCGACCACCGCCTTCCCGGCGAATGAACTGAACGCAAGCCAGCGCGCGAGCAAGAGCCCGAACGGCAGCAGCACAAGCAGGGTCATTGCGGCGAGCTCGAGCGAGAGCCAGAGGGCAGGCCAATCCATTGCAGTGTGATGATGAGGTCAAGCGCAGGCGGCGCGTGCGGCTACCGGGGCACGGCAAAGCCATAGCGGGTCATGATCGCCTGGGCCTCGGCCGTGGCGAGGTAGTCATAAAAATCCGCGGCCGCCTTGGGTGCATTCCTCATGAGCACCATGCGCTGAGCGAGCGGCTTGTGCCAGGCGTCGGAAATCAGTTCAAACCGGCCGAGCTTCGCCACCTGGGGCGAGAGCGCGAGCGAGTAGGCGATGATGCCGCCGTCGGTCGAGCCGGAGGTCGCGAATTGGGCCGTTTGCGAAATGTTCTCGCCGAAGACGAGCCGGGGCTCGATCTGCTTCCAGATGCCGGCATGCTCTAACGCCTCTTTGGCTCGCATCCCGTAGGGCGCATGATCGGGGGAGGCGATCGCGAACTTGCGCAGACGACCGTCTTTGAGCGCAGCGGCAAGATCCTTCAGGCTGCCGTCGGCCTTGAGTGGAGAGCCCGGCGGGACCTTGATACCAATACGGCCGTAGGCGTAGAGGCGGCCTCGGTCGCGCGTCTTGCCGGCGTCGGCAAGCTTGAAGACAAAGCTTTCGTCGGCTGACATATAGAGGGCAAAGGGTGCGCCCTGAAGAATCTGGGCGTAAAAGCTGCCCGAAGAACCGAAGACGGCCTGCAGGCGCTGCCCGCGCGCGCGCTCGAAGAGCGCAAGCGTTTCATCGAGCGCAAACTTCAGATCGGAGGCCGCCGCAATGGTGGCAGCAAACGGCTGCCCAAGAAGCGGCCCCCCTGCGCCGGCTGCGCCAACAACAGTCAGGGCGCCGAGGCCCAGCAAACGTCGGCGACACGGATCCGTGACGGTCATGGCAAACCCAAGCGATGGCTGTCGACGCGCGGCAATGCTAGCGAAATCGGTGCAACCGGCTATCGCATGCCATCGCTGAGGGCTTCAATGGGCGGCTTCGGTCGAGGTGAACGCCGTCATTGGCGGACAGCTGCACATGATGTTCCGATCGCCGTAGACATCGTCCACGCGCCCCACGGGCGGCCAATATTTGTTTTTGCGGAGCCCGGGCACCGGATAGGCGGCCAGCTCGCGCGAGTAGGCGTGATCCCAGGTTTCCACGAGAAGCGCCTCGGCCGTGTGCGGCGCATTCACGAGCGGATTGTCGTCCTTGGGCCACACGCCCGTCTCGATGGCGCGGATTTCCTCGCGAATTGCGACCATGGCCTCGATGAAGCGGTCGAGTTCGGCGCGGTTCTCGCTTTCGGTAGGCTCGATCATGAGCGTTCCGGGCACCGGAAAACTCACGGTCGGCGCATGGAACCCGTAGTCCATGAGCCGCTTGGCCACATCCATGTTGGTGATGCCGCAGGCGTCCTTGATCGGGCGCAGGTCGATGATGCACTCGTGCGCGACGAAGCCTCCTGGGCCGGTGTAGAGCACAGGGTAGTGTGGCGCGAGACGTTTGGCGACGTAATTAGCGTTCAGGATCGCCACCGCGGTCGCCTCGCGCAGGCCTGCACCGCCCATCATCCGAATGTAGGCGAAGGGGATCGGCAGGATCGAGGCACTTCCGTAGCGCGCCGCCGAGACCGGCCCGACCGTGCCCTTGCCCGGCAGGAAAGGCGCGAGATGACCTTTGACGCCGATCGGCCCCACGCCCGGCCCACCGCCGCCGTGCGGGATGCAGAACGTCTTGTGCAGGTTCATGTGCGCCACATCCGCGCCCAGTTCAGCCGGTGAGGTGACGCCAACCTGGGCGTTCAGGTTCGCCCCATCCATGTAGACCTGGCCACCGTGGGCATGGACGATGGCGCAGATCTCCCTGATCGCCGCCTCGAACACGCCATGCGTCGAAGGGTAGGTGATCATGAGTGCGGCAAGCCGCGCGGAATGCTTCTCGGCCGCCGCACGCAAGGCCGCGACATCGACGTTGCCCTGCGCGTCACAGGGCGTGACGACGACCTCCATACCGCACATCTGGGCCGAGGCCGGGTTCGTGCCATGCGCAGAGGCAGGGATCAGACAGACGTCGCGTTCACTCTCGCCGCGGGCGCGGTGGTAGGCCCGGATCGCGAGCAGGCCCGAATACTCACCCTGCGCGCCCGAGTTCGGCTGAAGGCTCACCGCGTCGAAGCCCGTGACCTTCGCGAGCATCCCCTCGAGCCGATCGATGAGATCGAGATAGCCCGAGACCTGCTCCTGCGGGGCGAAGGGGTGGATGTCGCCGAACTCCGGCCAGGTGATCGGGATCATCTCGGTGGTCGCGTTGAGCTTCATCGTGCACGAGCCGAGCGGGATCATCGTGCGATCGAGCGCGAGGTCGCGATCGGCGAGCTTGCGCAGGTAGCGCAGCATCTCGGTTTCCGAGTGGTGACGATTGAACACCGGATGCGTGAGAAATGGGCTCGTGCGCCGGAGCGTTGCCGGAATCGCGCTGCCTGCGGGCGCGGTGAAGGGGGGCAAGACGGTGCCCATCGCATCCGCGATCGCACGCAGGAGCCGGTCGACGTCCTCATGGGTATGTGTCTCGTCGAAGGCCACCCCGATCGCGCTCCACTCGCGGTAGTGCCGCACGTTCATGCGGGCATAGCCGGCGTGCGAGTTGATCGCTTGGTGATGCGCCTCCGAGATGAAGGTGACCGTGTCGAAGAAGTGATCGTTCAACGGCCGCAGACCGATCGAGCGCAGCCCCGCGGCAAAGCGGCGCGCGAGCCCGTGGATGCGCTCGGCGATGGCTTTGAGGCCCTGCGGCCCGTGATAGACGGCATACATGGAGGCGACCACCGCGAGCAGCACCTGCGCGGTGCAAATGTTGGAGGTCGCCTTCTCGCGCCGGATGTGCTGCTCGCGCGTCTGCAGCGTGAGCCGGTAGGCGGGCTGGCCGTGAGCATCGATCGACACGCCGGCGAGCCGTCCCGGAAGGTGGCGCTTGAAGACGTCGCGCGTGGCGAGAAACGCCGCATGCGGACCGCCAAAGCCCATCGGTACACCGAAGCGCTGGGTCGAACCGACGACGATGTCCGCGCCCCATTCACCGGGCGGCTTGAGCAGCGTGAGCGCAAGCGGATCGGCCGCGCAGATGAAGAGCGCCCCCTTCTCGTGTGCCATCTCGGCGTAGGGCGCCATATCGTGGATCTGCCCCGAGGTCGAGGGATACTGCGCGAGCACTGCGAAGTAGTCACCCTCCTGCATGAGCTTGGGCGCAAAGCCCACGCGCAGTTCGATGCCCATCGGCTCGGCGCGCGTCTTGACGACCTCGATCGTCTGCGGGTGGCAGTCGCCGGCGACGATCAGTACGTTGCTCTCACTCTTCGCCTGGCGGCGGGCGAGTGCCATCGCCTCGGCCGCCGCGGTCGCCTCGTCGAGCAGCGAGGCATTGGCGATCTCCATCCCGGTGAGGTCGCACACCATCGTCTGGAAGTTGATGAGCGCCTCGAGCCGACCCTGCGAAATCTCCGGCTGGTACGGGGTGTAGGCGGTGTACCAGGCGGGGTTCTCGAGCACGTTCCGAAGGATCACCTTGGGCGTGATGGTGCCGTGGTAACCCTGACCGATGAAGCTCTTGTAGATCTGGTTTCGGTTGGCGATCTCGCGCAGTTCGGCGAGTGCGGCCACCTCATCGATACCCGGGGGCAGGTCGAGCGGCCGACCGACGATCTCGGCCGGGACGACCTTCGCGAGCAGATCATCGAGCGAGCTTGCACCCACGGCAGCGAGCATCTCCAGGCGCTCCTCGCGCGAGGGGCCGATGTGACGGGCGATGAAATCGGACATGGTGCGTTGCCTGTGGAGATTGCCTGTTCAGACTGCGGAGGCCTTGTAGGCCGCCTCATCCATGAGGGCGGCGACATCGGCGGGGTTGTCGACCCGGAGCTTGAAGAACCACCCCGCGCCCTCGGGGTCACTGTTGACGAGCGAGGGATCGTCCACGACCGCCGGATTGGTCTCGACCACTTCACCGGCCACCGGGGACTTGACTTCCGCGGCGGCCTTGACCGACTCGATGACGGCGGCGTCCTCGCGCGCGGCGAGCTTGCGGCCCACCCTGGGCTGCTCGACGTAGACGAGATCGCCCAGCTTGTCCTGTGCAAAGTGAGTGATGCCGACCGTGGCGACGTCGCCCTCGAGGCGGATCCATTCGTGGTCTTCGGTGTAGCGGGTGATCATGGGGGAGGTCTCCGAGAAAGTTCAACGACGATACGAATGCGGGACGAAGGGCAGCGCGACGACGCGGACCGGCGTCGGCGTACCCCGAAGCAGGGCGGCGAGTGACGTGCCGGGCGAAGCGTAGGCATGCTCGACATAGGCCATCATGATGGGGCCGTTGACGCTCGGCGCAAAGCCGCCGCTCGTGACGCGCCCAACGGGTCGGCCATCTTGGTCGGTGATTTCGACGCCTTCGCGGATCGGCGCCCGGCCCTCGGGACGGAGCCCCACACGGCGGCGCGCGACGGATGCCGGATCATCGAGCTCGGCCAGAATCCGTGCAGCACCGGGAAAGCCGCCCGGGCGTGCCCCGCCCGTGCGGCGCACCTTCTGAATGGCCCAGGTGAGCGCGGCTTGGGCAGGCGTGGTGGTCGGGTCGAGATCGTGGCCGTAAAGGCAGAGGCCGGCTTCGAGGCGGAGGGAGTCGCGCGCGCCGAGTCCGATCGGCGCGACGCCGGGCTGGGCGAGAAGCGCCCGTGCGAGACGCTCGGCATCGACCGCGGGCACGGAAATCTCGAAGCCGTCCTCGCCGGTGTAACCCGAACGGGTGACCAGACAGTCACTGCCGGCGAGCCGGACGCGTGCGCCGTGCATGAAGCTCGCCGGTAGCGGGTCTTCAGCCAGCGGCGCGAGGGCGGCCTCGGCGCCCGGTCCCTGAAGCGCGAGAAGGGCGAGATCCTCACGTACGCGAATCTCGCAGCGCCCGCCGATCTCACGGCCAAGCAGGGCGATGTCCGCCACCTTGCAGGCAGCGTTGACCACGAGGTGCAGGTGGCTGCCTGCATTGAAGATCATCAGATCGTCTTCGATTCCGCCCGCCTCGTTCGTGAAGAAGGCGTAGCGCTGCCGCCCGGCGGGGAGCCCGAGCACGTCGACCGGCACGAGGGTCTCGAGGGCGGCTGCAGCATCCGGCCCGTGCAGCTCGACCTGGCCCATGTGCGAGACGTCGAAGAGGCCGGCCTGGGTTCGGGTGTGCAGGTGCTCCTTGAGCACGCCCGAGGGATACTGCACCGGCAGCTCGTAGCCGGCGAAGGGGACCATGCGCGCACCCAGATCGATGTGCAGCGCATGAAGCGGTGTACGCGCGAGCCGGTCGGGAGCCGGTGGAATGGAAGCGGGATCGGGCATGTCTGGGACGCCTGGTGTCGTGGAGTCGAGCGTCCCGGAATCTGTCCCTTGTGCCTGAGAGATTCACCGCAGCTTCCGCCTTTCGACGGTGCGCTCGGCTTGCCCCTTCGGCGGAGGCTCTCGCACGGGCGCCGGCCCGTGCTGCCTCGCTCTCCAGATGATCGGTCGGGCCAGTGCCTGGAACCTGAGCGATCCTTCCGGGGATTACGCCTACGGTCGCGCGCGCCTTCGTTTGTGATCGATTGGGCCGCGCAGTCTTCTGAACCCACCTCGGATTCTAGTTGCCCTCTGGCGATCTCGCGGCTTGGTCACTAAACTCAGTCGGTCAAACAGCGGCTCTCGGTCGAACGGCAGCTCACGCTGCCTGCCTCGAGCCCCGCTCGGATAGGACCATCCATCCATGGAATCACGGGCATGCGCACACAACACATAGTCACCGTGCTGGTCGGCTACTTCTCGATTGCCCTCGCGTATGGCCAATCTCCTGTGGGGCTCTGGCGCACGATCGATGACCAAAGCGGCAAGGAGCGCTCGCTCGTCCGCATCACCGAAGCCGGCGGCGTCCTCTCCGGGAAAGTCGAGAAGATCGCCGACCCCACCAAGCAGGATGCCAAGTGCGATGAATGCACGGATGAGCGCAAGGGCAAGCCGGTGATCGGGATGACCATCATCCGCAACGTGAAGCGAAGCGAGAGCGGCGTCTGGGAGGGCGGCGACATCCTCGACCCGAACAACGGCAAGATCTACCGTGTGCGCATCACGCCGATCGAGGACGGCAAGAAGCTGCAGGTGCGCGGGTTCATCGGCTCACCCATTCTCGGCCGCACCCAGACCTGGGAGCGGGTGGAGTAAGCCAGCCTCCACGCTTCGCGAGCTCAGCCGAAGTCGTACGGATCGATGTCGATCACCCACTTGACACGCGGCCGGTTGAGCCGGAGCGCCCGGGCAAGCGTTGAAAGCGCGGCCTGGAGCGGCTTCACGCGCGGGGCGACGACCACCATGAGCCAGCGCGTCTCGCCCGCCTTTCGGGCGAGCGGCGCGGCCTGCGGCGCGTAGACCTGGCCTTCGCTGAGCGCGCCTCGCACGACCCCGGCGGCGTAATCGAAGAAGGCTTTGACGTCCTCTTCGCGCTTGCCTTCCGCCCGCACGAGGGCCATGCGCGTGGCCGGTGGCAGCCCAAGCGCCCGCCGCCGCTCGAGCAGGGCGTCGGCGAAGCCTGCGAAGTCGCCCGAGATCAGCGTGCGATAGACCTCGTGCTCCGGAAAATCGGTCTGCACGATCACCTCGCCCGCGCGTCCGTCGCTGCTCAGATGACGTCCGGCGCGGCCCGCGACCTGGGTGAGCAGCGCAAGCAGATCCTCCTGCGCGCGGAAATCGGTCGAGAAGAGCGCCCGGTCGGCTTCGAGAACGCCCACGAGCGTGAGCAGCGGAAAGTCGTGGCCCTTCGCAAGCATCTGCGTGCCCACGAGCACATCGATCTCGCGCCGCTGCATGCGCCGGACGAGCGCCTCCCACGCTTGCCGGCCCGAGAGCGCATCGCTGTCGGCCCGCGCGACACGCGCCTCCGGCAGGAGCTCGCGAAGCGCCGCCTCGACCCGCTGGGTACCCACGCCAACGGCGGCGAGTTCGGCGTGGCCGCAGGCCGGGCAGTGGGAGGGCGGGGCCTCCTGCCAGCCGCAGTGGTGGCAGCGCAGCCGCCGATCCACTTGATGCCAGGTGAGCTTCGCGTCGCAATGGCGGCAGGCGGCCGTCCACGCGCAGTGTGGGCAGTAGAGCGCCGGTGCGTAGCCGCGGCGGTTGACGAGAATGAGGCTTTGCTCATCACGTGCGAGCCGTTCGCGGATCGCATCCACGAGCCCGAGCGCGACGCCACCCTGCCTCTGCTGGCGCTGCCCGCGGGCGGGGATCAGGCGGATCGCAGGCAGCGGCGCCTGAGTGGCCCGTTCGGCCAGATGCACATAGCCATAGCGGTCGAGCCGCATGTTCTGCCAGCTCTCGAGGCACGGTGTGGCACTGGCGAGCACGACCGGAACGCCCTCGAGACGGCCGCGCATGACCGCCACGTCACGGGCGTGGTAGCGCGGGGATTCGTCCTGCTTGTACGAGCCGTCATGCTCCTCATCGACGATCACGAGCCCGAGCCGTGGCAGGGAGGCGAACACCGAAAGCCGCGTGCCGATCACGAGATCGGCCTTGCCCGTGTGCGCGGCGTGCCAGGCACGGTTTCTCTCGCCGGGGGCGACGCGTGAGTGCAGGAGCGCGATCCGCGCTGCAGGCAGCGCTGTGCGGACCCAATCGGTGAGCTGCGGCGTGAGATTGATCTCCGGCACGAGCAGGAGCACCTGGCGGCCAGCGGCGATCGTCTCGGCCGCGCGGGCGAGAAAGATCGCCGTCTTGCCGCTGCCCGTGACGCCGTGCAGAAGCACCGGCCGCGGCGGACTGCGCCCGGCCTCTTCGGCCAGGATGTCGAGCGCCGCCTGCTGTGCCGGGGTGAACGCAGGCAGGCGTGCTCGGCCGCGTTCGGCCGGAGGCGCGCCGTCTTCTGTAACCGCGGCCACCGGTGCCAACCAGCCCGCCTTGCGCCAGCTTGCGAATTCGCGGCGAAGGCCGTCGCCTGCCGTCTCGATCGATGCAAGCGAGAGCACGCCTTCCCGGTTGATGTGCCCGGCGAGTTCCCGTGCAAGCCGTCGGCGGTCGGGCAGGGCGGCAAGCGCGGCCTGCCCGACCTCGGTCAGTCGCCAGGCCGCCACCTCAACCGCCGGAGACCCCGCCGCGGGCACGAGCAGCCCATAGGCCACGCCGCGCGTGACCTGGTAGTAGTCGGCCACGAAATCGGCGAGGGCGAGGAGCGAGTTCGCGAGCGGGGAGGCGAGCACGGGCCCGAGCGGCTTGAGTCGGTGTGGACCGTCGTACGGCCCGACCGCCGTGACCACACCCGGGTAGCTCCGCCGCCCGACCGTGACCCGGACGACACTGCCGACCGGCGGAGCGGCCTCGGGCTCGACCGCGTAGTCGAGCGCCCGACCGAGGGCGAGCGGCACCTCCACCGTGGCCGATGTGAGCGCATGCATACGTGACGAAGTGCGTCAGTTCAGGGCTTGCAACTTACCCACGCAGCCTGTGGACAAAAATGTGTATGACTGCCTCTTGACAGCCGCAAAACGGCCTGCGGATGCCGCTTTCCGCGCGCTGCCCAAATTCGCGGCACTCCATAAAAATCTCTTGTTTTTCAATGACTTGCTGCATTCTATGCGGCTTTCCAAGGTGCTCCCCAGAATTCTCTGGAAGCAGGGCCGATTTTGTGCATAAGTCCGACTCTGGATCAGCAAAACCGGCGTTTGTCAAATCGCCTCGGGAGCTGCTGCGCTGCGTCCGAGCTCGGCCACGGCGGCGACCAGTTCGGCCACGCGCTCCGGGCTCGCCTCGGGCGTGATGCCATGCCCGAGATTGGCGATGTAACGGTAGCCAGGGTCGAATCCGGCCCACGCGGCCGCGACCGCGCGGCGGATGCTCGTCTCGTCCGTCGCCATGAGTGCGGGGTCGAAATTACCCTGCAACGTGATGGCCGGGCCGGCCGCCGCCCGAGCGTCGGCGAGATCGGTATGCCAATCGACACCGACCGCAGCCGCCCCGATGCCCGCGGTCGCGGCGAGCGAGGCACCTGCGCCCTTGCTGAAGACGATGATCGGCAGCGCCGGATGGCGGGCGCGGATCGCGGCCACCACCCGCTCCATCGTGGCGAGCGAATGATGCCGGTAGGCGGACGGAGCGAGCATGCCGCCCCAGCTGTCGAAGAGCATGAGCGCATCCGCCCCATGCTCGGCCTGCGCGAGAAGATACTGGCTCACCGCCTCGGTATTGACCGCGAGCACACGCGCGAAAAGATCCGGCCGCATGTGCATCAGGCGCCGGGTGTGGATGAATTCGTCGCCCGAGCCGCCGCCGTCGATCATGTAGCAAGCGAGCGTGAACGGCGAACCTGCAAAACCGATGAGCGGCACGCGCTGCACGCCCTCGCGCGTGAGCGCCCGGCGGCATTCGTCGAGGGCGTCGAATACATAGCGCAGGCGTTCGAGCGGCGGCGCGGAGAGCGCGGCGATGGCCGCCTCATCCCGAAGCGGATGCGCGAAGCGCGGTCCCTCGCCCGCCTCGAACGAAAGGCCAAGGCCCATCGCATCCGGAATGGTCAGGATGTCCGAGAAAAGGATCGCCGCATCGAGCGCAAAGCGCTCGAGCGGCTGCAGCACGACCTCGGCACAGAGCGCGGGCGATCGGCAGAAGTCCATGAAGCTCGTCGCGCGCGCGCGCGTCGCGCGGTACTCCGGCAGGTAGCGGCCGGCCTGCCGCATGAGCCAGAGCGGCGGACGCGGCAGTCGCTCGTCGGTGAAGGCGCGCAGGAAGAGATCGTTCCTGAAGGTCTTGAGCATTGGAAGCGTCCGGTCAGCGGCGCGTGAGCGTGAGCACGCGATTCGACCACGTGGGCGAGGCGCGGCGCAGGAAGTCGCGGCCGAGCACGGTCGTCTGGCCGGGCTTTTCGCTCACGGTCACCGTGAAGCCGTAGAGATCGACGTTGCCGACGCGGATCGAATTGACCTCGAGCCGGTAGTCCTTGTACATGAGGGGCTTGCCGTCCTTGTCCTTGGGCTCGATGACGGTCTTCACTTGCCTGCCGTCCTTCACCTCGGTGACCGTCTGCCGGGGCGCGCGATGGCTGCGGCTCGGCTTGTCCTTGTAAGGCAGGTTCAACCGGTCGGCGTCGCTCGCCGCGATGATGATGGCCCCGACGTTGCGATCGATTTCCGCCTGGACCGCACCGCCGTTGATGAGCGCCTGCGTGAGATAGCGGTTCTTGTTGTCGGCGCGGATCTGATGCGTGGGCAGCCCGGGGGGCGTGCTCGTGTCCACGATCACCACCTCGCCGAGCGGTAGCGTCCACGTGCGCCCGGCGAGAAGCACCTCGGCCCGGCCCTCGCGAACGCCGGTGAGGAGCAGCCCATCGTCATGGAAGCGGTCGCGCACGAGCTCGGCCGTCGCCCCGTCGATCTTGAGTCGCACGCGATCACGCCCGAGGATCGACTGCAGTTCGAGCGTGAGGGCATGCAGGGGAAGCGCGGTCGCAAGTGCCGCCGCGATCGCGAGCGCGGCGAAGAATAAACGAGGCATCGCCCGATTTTAGGAAGCTCATTGCGGGCGCACACGCGGCCGGGCGCGGTCGCCCTCACCCGACCCCCTCCCCTGCGGGAGACGGAGGGACGGCCGAGGTCGCGGCTGCACGGACCCCCTACGCCTTGCGCGCGAGCAACTCCGCAAGCGCGCACGCCACGACCTGGGTGGCGCGCCGAAGGTCCTCGAGCAGGATGTTCTCGTCGGCCCGCTTGGCGCCGGACTCGGGCACGGTGCGCGGCCCCGCGCCGTAGAGGACGACTGGGATCCCCGCCTCACCGTAAAGCCGTGCGTCGGTGTAGAGCGGCACGCCCCGGACAGCGATCGCCTCGCCGAAGACGCGCTCGGCGTGCCGCCTGAGCGGCTCGACGAGCCGCTCGTGGCCGGGGAGGGGTTTCAGCGCTTGGGCGAGCAGCAGGCGCCGCACATCGAGACGGATGCCCGGCCGTCCGCGTACCGCCTGTTCGATCGCGGTGCGCAGTTCCACCTCGGCCTCGGCCGGGTTCTCCTCGGGAATCAGCCGCCGGTCGATGCGCAGCGTGACCTTGCCGGGCACGACGTTGGTGTTCGTGCCGCCCTCGATGCGCCCGACGATGAGCGTGGGATGCGTGATGCCGGGCACCTGCGAGTGGCGCGCCTTGAAGGTCTCGCGAAGCGCGTAGAGCGCGTTCAGGATGGCCGTGGCCGCGACGAGCGCGTCGTGCCCCGTCTCCGGCATCGCCCCGTGGGTGGCCTGGCCGTGGACGGTCACCTCGAGCTGCAGGCAGCCGTTGTGCGCCGTGACGATGTCGTAAGAGAAACCGGGGCCCAGCACGAGCTCGGGTCGCGTGAGCCCTTGCCGTAGCAGCCAGCCTGGGCCGAGCAGACCACCGAATTCCTCGTCGTAGGTGAAGTGCAGTTCGATCGTGCCAGCGAGGGGCACGCCGTCCCGCTCCGGTGCCTCGAGCGCGGCAACCGCCTCGAGCGCGAAGGTGAAGGTCGCGATGTCGCTCTTGCTCACGGCCACGCCGCGTGCGTACATGCGCCCTTCGACGACCTCGCCCGCGTAGGGATCGTGCGTCCAGCCCTCGCCCGGCGGCACCACGTCGCCATGTGCGTTGAGCGCGATCGTCGGGCCGCGCCCATCGCCGAAGCGCCGCCGAACGATCAGGTTCGTGATCGAGCGCATACCGCAGGCCTCGACCTCCGCTTGGGGCACGGGATGACGCTCGACCGTGTGGCCGCGTGCCTCGAGCAGCCGGGCCGCGCATTCCGCGGCGGGTGCGTTGTCGCCGGGCGGCGTGTCGGAGGGCACGCGCACGATCGCGCGCAGGAATTCGATCTGCTCGGTGTGATGCGCGTCTATGTGGCGGGCAAGGAGGTCGTCGGTCGTCATGGCGATGGGTTGCGCTCGACACGCGGCACCCGATCGGGTACGACGGTCGCGGGCTCGAAGTGCTCGAAGAAGTGAAGCAGCACCGAGGTGGCGATCTCGGCATCCTCGGCCGTCATCGTCTCGCTCGGGTGATGCGAGATGCCGCCATTGCCGCACCGGACGAAGAGCATCGCGATCGGACACACCGCGGGGAACTCCATCGCATCATGCCCGGCCCCGGAAGGCAGATACCGCACGGGCAGACCCTGCGCCTCGATCGAGGCCGCTAGCCGCGCCTGCAGACCCGCGTCGCATGGCGCGGCCTCGAGTTCGAAGAACGGCTCGGCCGCAACCGTCACGCGCCGCCGTGCCGCGATCGCGGAAAACTCGGCGCGGAGCGCCGCTACGGCGGCGAGCCGCAGCGCGTCGTCTCCCGAGCGCACATCCACGGTGAAGGCGACGTCTTCGGGAATCACGTTCACCGCACCCGGGGCCACGCTCATCTTGCCGACTGTGCCCACGAGCCCGGGGTGTTCGGTGCAATGGCGCTCGACGGCGAGCACCATCTCGGCTGCGGCGGCGAGCGCATCCTGCCGCGCGCCCATCGGCACCGTCCCGGCATGGCCGGCAAGCCCCGTGACGCGGACTTTCATGCGCGTGGCACCGACGATCGCGGTCACCACACCCACGGGCAGCCCTTCGTCGAGCAGGGTGGCCCCCTGTTCGATATGGCTCTCGATGAAGGCCACCACCTCGCCGTGGGCGCCCGTGCGCCGGTCGAGCGCGGGCCAGGCGTCCGGATCACCACCGAAGGCACGGATCGCCTCGCGCAGGCTCACGCCGTCGCTGTCGGTGAGCTCGAGCCAGGCCGGATCGAAGTTGCCCGCCATCGCCTTGCTGCCGATCAGGGTGACGCCGAAGCGCACGCCCTCCTCGTCGCCGAAGGCCACGACCTCGAGCGTATAGGGCAGGCGCTTGCCGCGGCGATGCAGGTCGCGCACGCAGGCGATCGGCGAGAGGATGCCGAAGAGGCCGTCGTACTTGCCCGCCTTCTTCACGCTGTCCTGGTGCGAGCCGGTCATGACCACCGGCGCCCAGGGCGAGCCGGGCACACCGGCCTCGTAGCGGCCCACGACGTTGCCGAAGGCGTCATAGTCGGCGACCATGCCCGCCTCACGCATGAGGCCGATCAGGTAGTCGCCTGCCTGCCGGTGCGAGCGCGAGCAGTAGGTGCGCGTCACCTCGCCGGGCACCTCGGTGAAGCCCGCTAGCACCTCGGCCTGGGCGAGGATGTCGGCGCCGAAGCGCAGGTTCGCGCCCACGTCCATGCTCATGCCCACCGCCCCGGCGCCGGATGCACCGCCAGCCAGTGCCGCGCGATGTCGATCCGGCGCGCGATCCAGACGCGGTCGTGCTTCTCGACGTGGTCGAGAAAACGCTTGAGGCCCATCAGGCGTCCCGGTCGGCCGAGCAGGCGGCAATGCATGCCGATCGAAAGCATCTTGGGTGCCTCTTCGCCTTCGGCGTAGAGCAGGTCGAAGGCATCGCGCAGATAGGCGAAGAACTGCTCGCCGGTGTTGAAGCCCTGCGCCGTGGCAAAGCGCATGTCATTCGTGTCGAGCGTGTAGGGGATCACGAGTCGCTCGACGATGCGCCCATCGCTCATTGCCACCGGCAGCCAGAGCGGCAGGTCGTCGCCGTAGTAGTCGCTGTCGTCGAGGTAGCCGCCGTGCTCGACGACGAGCCGCCGGGTGTTCGGGCTGTCGCGGCCGGTGTACCAGCCGAGCGGCCAGAGCCCGCCGGTGAGCCGGCGGATCGTCTCGGTCGCGCGGGCGATGTGTTCGCGCTCGATGGCCTCGGGCATGTCCTGATGGTGGATCCAGCGCCAGCCGTGCGAGGCGATCTCGTGGCCAAGCTCGCAGAAGGCCGCAGTCACCTCAGGGTGCCGTTCGAGCGCCATGCCCACGCCAAAGACCGTGAGCGGCAGCCTGCGTGCAGCGAATTCACGCAGGAGCCGCCACACCCCGGCCCGCGCGCCGTACTCGTAGATCGACTCCATCGACAGATGCCGCGCCGGGTAGGCCGCCGCCCCCACGATCTCGGAGAGAAACTGTTCGCTTGCGGCGTCACCATGGAGCACGCAGTTCTCGCCGCCTTCCTCGTAGTTCAGGACGAACGAGATCGCGATGCGCGCCCGCTCGGGCCACTGCGGGTCGGGCGGCCTGCGCCCATAGCCCACGAGGTCGCGGGGATAATCCGGAGTCCAGCTGCTCATTCGCGCGAGTCTAGCGGGCGCACTGCGGTGTGCCCATGCCTGCCGCGTGATGGGCGCCATGCACCTCGCACCACCCGTGCCCCGCTTCGCCGCCAACCTCTCCTTCCTGTTCCCCGAGCTGGCCTTCCTCGAGCGCTTCGCCGCGGCGCGCGCCGCGGGCTTCCGGGCGGTCGAATATCACCAGCCCTACGGATTCGATCCGATCGAACTGCGCGAACGGCTCGCAGCGCACGGCCTCACGCAGGTGCTCTTCAACCTGCCGATGGGTGACCCCGCACGAGGCGACTTCGGCCTCGCCAGCCTGCCCGGCCGCGAAGCCGAGTTCCGTGACGGCGTGCGGGAGGCGGTCCGCTATGCGCTTGCGCTCGACTGCCCGCAGCTCAACGTGATCGCGGGTGTCGTCCCGCCGGGCCTCGACCGGGCGGAGGCCCAAGCCACGCTCATCGCCAACCTCCGCTGGGCAGCGGCGGAACTCCAGCTCGCAGGTATCCGCCTCCTGCTCGAGCCGATCAACGACCGTGACGTTCCGGGTTTTCTGGTCACCACGAGCGACCAGGCGATCGCGCTCCTCGATGCCGTCGCCTCGACGAACCTCTTTCTGCAATACGACTGCTACCACATGCAGCGCATGGAGGGCGATCTCTGCGCGACGATCGAGCGGCTCCTGCCACGCATCGCGCACATCCAGTTTGCCGACAACCCCGGGCGGCATGAGCCCGGCACGGGCGAGATCGCCTACGCGCACGTCTTCGCCCACCTCGACCGCATCGGCTACCGCGGCTGGATCGGCGCGGAGTACCGCCCCTCGCGGCCAGACACACGGGAGACGCTCGGGTGGTTCGAGCGGACGCAGTGATTGCGTCCATCAAGGCCGCGCGATGGCTCGCACGCGCGTGGGTCACTAGACTCGCCCCTCATGCCCAGTCTTGCCGAACTCAACTGCATGGACGCCGCAGCCTTCGCCCAGGTGCTCGGTGGGGTCTACGAACACTCGCCGTGGATCGCCGAGCGTGCGTTCGGCCTCCGGCCCGCGGACGGCTTCCCCTCGCGCGCGCACCTGCACGCGGCGCTCGTCGCCACGGTGCACTCGGCGAGCGAAGCCGAAAAGCTCGCGCTGCTCGAGGCTCATCCGGAGCTCGCCGGCAAGGAAGCGGCTTCGGGCAGCCTCACGGCCGCTTCGCACGCAGAGCAGACGGGCGCCGGACTCACCGCGATGACGGCCGCGGACGTGGCACGCCTGCGCGAGCTCAATGCCCGCTATCGCGACGAGTTCGGCTTTCCGTTCATCATCGCGGTGCGCAACCACACGCAGGCGGCGATCTTCGGCTCGCTCGAGGCACGCCTTTCCAACACCCGGAGCATGGAAGTGAACAACGCGCTCGCCCAGGTGGGCGAGATCGCCCGGCTCCGGCTGCTTGATCTCGTTTCGGAGTGATGTCGATGGCGAAGCTGTCCACCCACGTGCTCGACACCTTTCACGGCCGGCCGGCCGCTGGCGTGAAGCTCTCGCTCCATGCGCTCGATGCGCTCGATGGGGAGAGGGCTGCGCGGCTTCTCGCCGAGACCATGACCAACGCGGACGGCCGTACGGACGCGCTGCTCCTTGCCGGCGAGGCGGTCCGGCGTGGGCGCTATCGCCTCGTCTTCCACGTCGGGGATTACTTCCGGGCGCACGGCGTCGCACTGCCCGATCCGGCCTTCCTCGACCGGGTGACGATCGACTTCGGCATCGCCGAGGATGGAGGCAGCTATCACGTCCCGCTCGTGTGTTCGCCGTGGGCGTATTCAACCTATCGTGGAAGTTGATGAAATGCTCTCTCACCCGCCCCTGACGGGGCTGCCTCTCCCTCAGGGAGAAGGCTGGGGAGAGGGGCACGGCATGAACAGGCCCTCACCCGCCGC
Organism: uncultured Burkholderiales bacterium; assembly: GCA_937944385.1. Lineage (GTDB taxonomy): Bacteria > Pseudomonadota > Gammaproteobacteria > Burkholderiales > Casimicrobiaceae > Casimicrobium. The sequence continues at coordinate 18,017 of CALDYQ010000093.1, forward strand.
TTCGCGGCACCCTCTCCCGGTGGGAGTGGGTAGAAAGGGCCGCCTTTTCTCCAGGGCCTGATGGACGCCTACCTGCTTGACTGGGCCAACCTGCTCCTGCGCTGGCTGCACCTGATCACCGGCATCGCCTGGATCGGGGCTTCGTTCTATTTCGTCTGGCTCGATAACCACCTGGTCAAGCCCACCGCCGACGAGCTCCGCGCCAAGGGCGTCAATGGCGAGCTATGGGCCGTGCACGGCGGCGGCTTCTACAACGCGCAGAAATACATGGTTGCGCCCAAGGCACTGCCCGAGGGGTTGCACTGGTTCTACTGGGAAAGTTACTGGACGTGGATCTCGGGCTTCGCGCTCTTCGTCGTGCTCTACCTCGCGCAGGCCGAGACGATGCTCATCGACCCGAAGGTCTACGCCTGGGGCTCCTCGTGGGCGGCGATCGTCGCCGCACTCGTCTATCTCGCCGCGGGTTGGGTGGTCTATGACGTGATCTGCCGCGTCTTCGGCCAGCGGGCACAGGGCGACCTGATCGTGGGCGGGCTCGTGTTCGTCTATGTCATCGTGGCCGCGTGGATCGCCTGCCAGCTGTTCGTCGGACGTGCCGCGTTCCTGCTTACCGGCGCAATGCTTGCCACCATCATGAGCGCGAACGTGCTCATGGTCATCATCCCCGGCCAGAGGCGCACGGTGGCCGCACTCCGGTCGGGTGTTGCGCCTGACCCCATTCACCCAAAGCGCGCCAAGCAGCGAAGCGTGCACAACACGTATTTCACGCTCCCGGTGCTCTTCGCGATGATCTCGAACCACTACGCGAGTGCCTACAACGCGCCCTCGAATTGGCTCGTGCTCGTTGCGATCATGCTCGCGGGCGCGCTCATCCGCCAGTTCTTCATCGCGCGGCACTTCGGGCGCACCGAGTGGCGCTGGTGGTTACTCGGCGGTGGGCTGATCATCGCCGTGGCCGTCGCGCTCGCGCCCGACCGGCCCATGAGCCAGGCCAGCCTCACGCCTCCGACGCTCGCCGAGGCGCAGGCGATCGTGGAAGCGCGCTGCCTTGCCTGCCACAACGCGCAGGTGCAGTCGAAGAACGTGGCGCTGCATACGCCCGAACTGCTCGAGCAGCACGCCCGTGGCGCGCTTCAGCAGGTGAGCTCACGCCTCATGCCGATCAACAATTCGACCGGCATGACCGAGGACGAACGCGCGCGCCTCGTGGCTTGGCTCCGGCGGGCGGCGCAGAGGTAGCGAAGCGACGGCGCGCGTCGTCTCAGGCGGCGGCTTCGGCGCGCCGCGCGTTGATCGGCCCGCCGCGAAACGGCGCAAAGCCCGCTCCAAAGATCGCGCCGGCGTCGGCGAGATCGGCGTTCGCCACCACCCCTTGGGCGAGCGCGCGTTCGGCCTCATCGAGCATTGGCGTGATCAGCCGCAGGTCGAGCCCCGGCGGCACGGCGCCCGCCTTGGCTTTCTGCGGCTTGCCATCGACCCAACGGTAGAAGCCCTGCCCGGTCTTCTTGCCGAGCTGCCCGGCGTCGATCTTTTCGGTGAGCTTTCGGGGCGCATTCGCGAGCGCAGCCTCGCCACCCACCACCCGGCCGACCGCCGCGCAGACATCGAGCCCGACGACGTCGGCCAGCTCGACCGGGCCCATGGGCATGCCGTAGGCGAGCGCGGCCGCATCGATCGTCTCGGGCGCGATGCCCTCATCGAGGCAGCGCATCGCCTCGGTCAGGTAGGGCGCGAGGATCCGGTTGACCCAGAAGCCGGGCGCGCTCTTGCATTCGAGCGGCAGCTTGTCGATCTGATCGACGAGGGCGAGCGCCTTTCGGACGATGGCCGGATCGGTGTCCGCCCCCCGGATCACCTCGACCAGCATCATCTGCGCGACCGGATTGAAGAAGTGGATCCCAACGAGCCGCGACGGTGAGCTCAGAGCGGTGGCGATCTGCTCGAGCGGAATCGAGGAGGTGTTGGTCGCGAGGATCGCCTCGGGTCGGGCGCGCGCTTCGAGTGCGGCGAACACCCGACGCTTGACCTCGAGGTTCTCGACGATCGCCTCGATGATCACGTCGGCTTTCCGAGCACCGGCCCCCGCAGGATCCGGCGCCAGCAGGTCCATCGCGTCGCGAATGCGGCGCGGGTCGCGCAGCCGCTTCGTGAAGAGCGCGTGCGCGCGCTGGATGGCCGGTGCGATCCGCGCCGCGTCGAGATCCTCGAGCGTCACCCGCAGACCGCGGAGCGCGCACCAGGCGGCGATGTCGCCCCCCATCACCCCGGCGCCGACCACGTGCACATGCGCCGCCTGGAAGTCGATCCCTTTCGCCTGCGCCTTGAGCGCCTCGCGCAGGCCGAAGACGCGAATCAGGTTCCGCGCCGTCGGGTGGTTGAGCAGCGTCTCGAGCGCGCAGGCGTCGGTCGGTGCCGGCTTGTGGATATCGCCGTTGAAACGCTTCCAGAGTTCGATGATCGCGTAGGGCGCGGGGTAGTGTTCGCGGCGGGCGCGGCGGGCGACCTGCTTTTCCGCCTGCGCGGCCACGTAGCCGCGGAGCGGGCCGTTCGTGAGAAGGTTCTGCAGGAACGGCAGCTTTCGCGCAGGCGGCGCCTTCGCGATGAGGCCGCGTGCGGTGTTCCACATGATGCGGTATGGGACGGCCTCGTCGACGAGCCCCATCGTCCTCGCGCGTCGTGCATCGACCATCTTGCCGGTGAGCATCATGTCGAACGCCGCAGGCGCGCCCACGACTTGCGGCAGGCGCTTGACGCCGCCCCAGCCGGGCAGGATGCCGAGCATCACCTCGGGCAGACCGAGCTTGGTCGCCGGTTCATCCACCGCCACGCGATAGCGGCAGGCGAGCGCGAGTTCGAGACCGCCGCCCATGCAGAAGCCACGGATGAGCGCAAGCGTCGGATAGCGTACAGCGGCAAGCCGCTCATACATGTCGTAGCCCTCGGCGACGAGGGCCTTTGCCGCCTGCGCGTCGTTCGAGCGCGCGATGGCCTGAAACTCACCCACGTCGGCACCGGCGACGAATCCGCTCGGCTTTTCGGAATAGAAGACCACGCCCTTCGGTGGCGTGGCCTCGAAGTGGTCGAGCAGGGCGCGGAACTCGGCACGCACCGGGCCGCCCAGCGTGTTGACGCTCGCTCCGGCCACATCGATGCCGACCCAGACGATGCCCTCGGCATCGGTGCGCAGTTTGAAATGCTGAAAGTCCATCACGTCCACCGCCCTTCGTTCAAGCGCGTTCGAGGAGCATCGCGCCCCCCTGGCCACCGCCGATGCAGATCGCGGCGAGCGCGCGCCTTCCGCCGGTGCGTTTCAGGGTGTTGAGTGCTGTGAGCACGATGCGCGCGCCGCTCGCGCCCACCGGATGGCCGAGCGCCACGGCGCCACCGTTCACGTTGAGCTTCGCGCGGTCGAGCGCGCCGAGCGCGCCGTCGAGCCCGAGTTCGTTCTTGCAGAAGGCGTCGTCCTCCCAGGCGCGCAGGCAGGCGATGACCTGGGCCGCGAACGCCTCGTTGATCTCCACGGTGTCGAGGTCGGCGAGACCGAGCGCGTTGCGACGGAGGATCGGCGTGGCCGCATAGACCGGCCCGAGACCCATTTGCGCCGGGTCGCAGCCGGCCCATTCGCTGTCCACGATCTTGCCGAGCACAGGCAGACGGTGGCGATCGACCGCCTCGCGTGTGGCGAGCAGCAGGAAGACACCGCCATCGGTCACCTGCGAGGAGTTGCCCGCAGTGACGGTGCCATAGTTTTTGTCGAAGAAGGGCTTCAGCTTGGCGAGCTTTTCCGGGGTCGAGTCCTCGCGCACGCCGTCGTCGGCGGCGTAGACCTTGCCCTTTGGATCGATCAGCGGCGTGATCTCGTCCGCAAACAGCCCGGCCCGTTGCGCGGCCAGCACTCGGGCGTGGCTCTCGGCAGCGAAGGCGTCCATCTCGGCGCGGGTGATGCCGAAGCGGAAGGCGAGGTTCTCGGCCGTCTGGCCCATGAGTAGGCCGACCTTCGGGTCGGTGAGCCCCCGCATGAGCGCGATGACCGGGGAGAGCAGCGCGCGCACGGGCATTCGTGCGAAGGCGTGAGCCCTTTGGCCGAAGGTCTCCGCCTGCGCGAGTGCCGCAAACCAGAGCACCGCCTCGCGGCTGTAGAGAAGCGGCGCGTGCGAGAGCGCATCCACGCCGCCCGCGAGCACGAGTTGCGCGCGTCCCGCGAGCATGTTGTTGATTGCACTGTCCAGGGCCTGCATGCCCGAGGCGCAGTTGCGCATGACGGTCCAGCCGGTTACGCGGTCGCCCGAGCCCAGGCGCATCGCCACGTAGCGGCCGATGTTCACCTCGTCGGCCGACGGGTTCGCGCAGCCGAGGATCACCTCGTCGAGTTCGGTCGGTGCGATCGGCACGCGGTCAAGTAGCGCGCGGCCGCATGCGACCGCCAGGTCACTCGCGGCGAAGGGACCGGGCGCGTTTCGCGCCTTGAGGAACGGCGTACGGACTCCATCCACCACATAGATCGGTTCACGCAGGGCAGGTGCCATGGATTCGAAGCCTCACTGAAGGGCCTGCACGGCCGCAATCGCGGCGCGTTGTGCAGGCTGATTGACCTGGGCACGCAGCGACGCCGAAAGAAAGGGTGCGAAGCGTGCGAGAAACGACACGTCATCGCTTGCCCCGCCCTCACCGCCGGCATCGATCGCCGCGATCAGCCGCCGGGCGTCCTCGCTCGCGAGCGTCGAGGAAATGGCATCGAGGATGAAGTGCAGGCGCATCGAGAGGTCCTGCGCCGGCAGCGCGGGCAACGCGGCGGCAAAGGCGCGCTTGAATCGCTGGTGCGCGTCGGCATAGCGCTCGGCGAGGAGCCGCTGCACGAAGGGCGACGGATCGGCAAAGGCGCGACCCAGGAATTTGAGGAAGTTCTCGCCGCCGCGCTCGGCATCGCGCGCAAGGGCGAGTGCGGGCAGGAACATGGCGGCGATCAACTGCTCGACCGCATGCGGGCGGTCCATGCCCTTGCCCGCCTCGAGCGCGTCGAGCAGGCGCAGCCGTTCGCGCATCATCGGATCGAGGCGCGTGGTCAGGATCTGTGCAAACAGTTCCTCCTTGCTGCCGAAGTGGTAGTTGACCGCCGCGAGGTTCACGTTGGCCGTGGTCGTGATCGCCCGCATGCTCGTGGCCTCGTAGCCATGCGTGAGGAACAGGTGTTCCGCCGCAGCGAGGATGCGCTGACGGGTCGTGCTGCGATCGCTTCGGCTGCGGGCGTGCGCCCGACCTGCGGCGGCCAGCGAGGGCGTGAAGGGTGTCAGCGGCGAAAGCAGGGTATTGGGGTATCGCATGCTGGGGCCCAAAATTCAAACGAACGTTCGAATTTTGAACATAATCCGTTTGACCGGGCTAGACGAAAGGCTCTACCCCACCCGAGGTCCCGCCCGACGGCCCGCCCCGGTGGAGGCGCACGACGCTCTATCGTTCCCGCCCATCCAGACAGAGCGGATCGCGATCGCCTGGCGGGGTCGCTCCGTGGAGATCGAAGCCGGCTCGTCGTACCCCACGGCTTGCGGTCGTGCACCGGTCGTCTTTCTGCATGAGGGCCTCGGCTCGATCGCGGTGTGGTGCGACTTTCCGGCACGGCTGCGCGCAGCGCTCAGTCGGCCCGGATGGGTCTACTCGCGTCCTGGCCATGGGTAATCGACGCCGCGGGCCCCCGATGAACGCTGGGGGCCGGACTACCTGCATCGGCGGTCGCGCGAGGGACTGCCGACGCTGCTCTAGCGGCTCGGCCTCTCAGCCGTGCCGGTGCATCTGTTCGGTCACAGCGACGGTGCGACGATCGCGCTGCTCTTTGCGGCCCAACATGCGGATCGCGCAGCCTCGGCGACGGTGCTCGCGCCACATACATTTGTCGAAGCGGCGGCGATCGAGGGCATCGAACGGACGTGCGCCGCTCTTGGCCATTCAGGGCGAGGATGACGAGTACGCGACACTCGCGCAGATTGACCGGTTGGCCGAGCGCGCACCGCAAGTGAGACGCCTCGTGCTGCCCGCGCGCGGACACGCACCGCACCGCGGCTACGCCGACGCGGTGATCAGTGCGGTCGCAGCACTCGTGGACGGCGCGCAACCCCCATCACGCCGAGCAGCAGCGCCAGCCCGGCGAGTGTCCACGGCCCGAGCGTCGGGATCGCGCGGTTGGCCAGCAGCTCGTTGTTGGCCGGGTTGCCGTTGCAGAGGAAGGTCGTGTTGTTGGTCGCCCAGTTGGTGAACACGGTGTTGGCCGTCGCGCCATTGCCGGTACCGAGGGGATTACCCGGTGCCGCCGGCCCGGTCGGACTGCCCCACCAGTTGCAGGTCAGGCTGATCGTGCCCTGCGGCGGCACATTGCTTGCCCCGGCGGCATTACCCACGAACTGGTTGTTCGACCCCTGCACCAACGGGCTCACCGTGTCCGCGGTGTCTTCGTCGAACACCGTGATGCCGGCGACGGACGCACCCGTGATGAGATTGCCGCCGTTGAGATTGATGACGCCAGCCTGCACATCGCCGTTGTAGTTGGCGGCCACCACGCCGAATTGGCCACCGCTGATGGTGTTGCCGCTCAGATCGAGCGTTCCGCCAGAGGCGAAAACGCCGCCGTAGCGGTTGTCGGTGAAGGTATTGCCGGAGACGGTGATCACTGCGCTCGAGGCCTGATCGTTCGCGAGCAGCAGTCCGTAATCGCTTGTGGCGAGCGTGTTACCCGAGATCGTCACGTTGCCCGGGTTGTAGAGGAGGATCGCGGTGGCCGTATCCTGTGTGAATGATGGGCCGCAGCTCGCCGCACCACATTGCTCGTTGCGCACGGTGTTGCCCGTGATCGTCGCGGTCGCACCCCGGCTCACCTGGATGCCGTTCTGCGCGATGCCGGGCGGCGGCAGTTCGCCGTTGATCGTGTTACCCGTGATCACGGCATTGCTGCCCACGTGATCGACCGTGATGCCGTTCTTCTGAAAGGTCTCGATCGTTGTGTTCTCGACGCTGCCGCGCCCAACCTGTCCCGTCGCGGCCGCTCCGAAGCGGATACCGGTGCCGTTCTGGCAACCCGAGAGCGGCGGATAGACATCGCGCACCAGTGTGATGCGACCATCGCGGAAATCGA
>CALDYQ010000094.1 GCA_937944385.1 uncultured Burkholderiales bacterium
GGCATGCGGCCGATTGTAGGGGCGTGACCCGGCCGCTGCCGCGCGGACGGAAGGGCAGTAAGGGCGGCCATGCTCGTGCCCATCCCGCGTCGCTTCGGCTATCGTTCGCCGTCATGAGCAGCCACTCGACATCCTCCGCCGAGACGGCGGGACGAAAGCCCGTCACCCTCCCCGCCCTGCGCGCGATGCACGCGGCCGGCGAGCCGATCACGATGCTTGCCCTCTATGACGCCACGATGGCCCGATTGGCCGACCGCGCGGGCGTCGACTGTCTCCTCGTGGGCGATTCGCTCGGCAACGTCATTCAGGGCCAGGATTCGACGCTGCCGGTGACCGTGGCGGATGTGGCCTATCACACGCGCGCCGTGAGCCGCGGACGCGGCAGCGCCTGGCTGATTGCCGACATGCCCTTCGGCAGCTACCACGGCAGCGAGCAGGGCGGCATCGATTGCGCCATCGAAAACGCAGTCACGCTCATGCGCGCCGGGGCCCAGATGGTCAAGCTCGAAGGTGGCGGCTTTACGGTGCCGATCGTGCGCGCGCTCGTCGAGCGTGGCATCCCGGTCTGTGGCCACCTCGGGCTCACCCCACAGTCGGTGCATGCGCTCGGCGGTTATCGTGTGCAGGGGCGCGCAGAGGCGGAAGCCGAGCGCCTGCTCCATCAAGCGCAGGAATTGGCCCAGGCGGGTGCAGCGATGCTCGTGCTCGAACTGACCCCTTCGGTGCTCGCCACCCGCGTGACTGCGGCGGTGCCGATCCCGACCATCGGCATCGGTGCCGGCGCCGGCTGCTCGGGGCAGGTGCTCGTCGCGCATGACGCACTCGGCATGACGGTGGGCAAACCGCCGCGCTTCGTGCGGAACTTTCTCGCCAGCGCCGACGGCGTGGAGGATGCATTCCGACGCTATGTCGCCGCGGTCAAGGCGCGCGCCTTCCCGGTCGAGGGCGAACACACCTACTGATCGGCCGCGCGCGGCGCAGCCGATCTCCGCACGTGAGTGAGCGCGGACGGCGCGCGGGGGTGAGCCTCAGCCCGCGCGCACGAGCTGCTGCTCGAGCCGGTCGAGCACCTCGTAGCACGGCAGCACCTGGGCCACGCTCGCGTTGGGTTCGCGCCCCTCGCGGATGGCGGCGATGAACTCCCGCTCCTGCAGTTCGATACCGTTCATCGAGATCGCGACCTCAGAGACATCGACCGGTGTTTCGGGTCCTCTGCTGTGCGACTGCACGAGCTCGTCATAGCGCGCGATGTAGGTTCCGGTGGTACCGATGTAGCGGAAGAAGGTGCCAAGCGGCCCGTCGTTGTTGAAGGAGAGCGAGAGCGTGCAGATTGCACCGCACGCCGCCTTGAGCTGAATCGACATGTCCATCGCGATGCCGAGCTCCGGATGCTTCGGCCCTTCGAGTGCGTTGGCCGCGACGATCGGGCTGCCCGTCTGGTAGGCGAACAGATCCACCGTGTGCGCCGCGTGATGCCAAAGCAGGTGGTCGGTCCAACTGCGCGGCTCACCGAGTGCGTTCATGTTCGTGCGCCGGAAGAAGTAGGTCTGCACGTCCATCTGCTGGATCGCGAACTCGCCCGCGAGAATACGCTTGCGAATCCACTGGTGAGACGGGTTGAAGCGCCGGGTGTGGCCGCACATCGCAACGAGCCCTGTTCGTCGCTGGGCCTCGACGACCGCTCGGCCTTCGTCGAGCCGGTCGCAGAGCGGGATTTCGACCTGCACATGCTTGCCCGCCGAGAGACAGGCGAGCGCCTGCTGGGCATGAAGCTGCGTCGGGGTGCAGAGGATCACGGCATCGACCTCGGGCCGTGCGAGCGCCTCGTCGAGCTCGGTGGTCGTGTGGGCAATACCGTAGTTCTCGGCCACGGCACGCGTCTTCTCCGGCTCGCGGCCGATCAGGATCGTGACTTCGACCCCTTCGATTCGGCGCAGGGCGTCGAGATGCTTCTGGCCGAAGGCGCCGGGGCCGGCGAGCGCGATGCGAACGGGTTTCATGGTGCGGTTTCTTCGAGGATCAGATGTCCGACGGCGGTGTTGCTCGCCGGCACGTGGTAGAAGCGATGCAGGACACGCGGCTTCGGACCCGGCGGCTCGGCGCAGTCGGCCATCGCGCCGCGGGCGATCAGCCACATGACGAGCTCGATCCCCTCGCTGCCCGCCTCCCGGACGTAGTCGATGTGTGGGATCGCTGCGCAGGCGCGCGGGTCCTCGATCAGCTGGTCGAGCCAGGCGTTGTCCCAGGCGCGATTGATGAGCCCGGCGCGCGGCCCCTGCAGCTGGTGGCTCATGCCGCCCGTGCCCCAGATCTGCACATCGAGGGGAGCGTCGAACGATTCGACCGCGCGCCGGATCGCGCGCCCGAGCTCGAAGCACCGCCGCCCGGAGGGCACCGGGTACTGCACGACGTTGACTGCCAAAGGAATCACTCGAAACGGCCAAGCCTCATGTCGTGGATCCCGCTCGCCGCAGAGCATCGACAAGGGCACCGTCAGGCCGTGGTCGACCGGCATTCGGTTGACGAGCGTGAGGTCGAAACCCTGCTCGATCACGCTGTGCGCGATGTGTGCTGCAAGCTCCGGATGCCCGATGACCGGCGGGACCGGCCGCGGGCCCCAGCCCTCGTCGGCCACGTGAAATTGCGCGGCCGTGCCAAGGGCAAAAGTTGGAATGAGGTCGAGACCGAAGGCGGTGGCGTGATCGTTGTAGACGAGAACGACCACGTCAGGCGTGTGCTCGGCGAGCCACTGACGCGAGAACGCATAGCCCGCGAAGAGCGGACGCCAGTAGTCCTCCCCGGTCTTGCCGAGATCCATGGCGACACCCATGGCCGGCACGTGCGAGGTGTAGACCGAGGCGGTCATGCGCGCGCCGGCCACAGCGGTCGGCGTGCCCGCATCCCCCGTAGGCCAGTCCACCCGCCCGCGCTGCCCCTCCACCGGGCGGCCGCCAGCCAACATCATCGTGCGATACGCCTCCTCGCTCATGCCGGTCATCGACGCCGCCATCTGCTGGAAGCTCCGACCATCGGTTGCACCAATCCGGGCGAGAAAGTAGATGTTGCCGCCCAGGCGAATGCACTCGTTCAAGTCGCGCGTGAGCACCGCCTGCTTCTGCGCCTCGGAAAGCGGCCACTCGTCGAGATATGCGCGCTCGTCCGCCTTGAAGCGCGCGCGGTTCTCCGGCTTCATGAGGCTCGCGCAGAACTGGTTGAGCCAGTAGCCCTTTCGGCTTTGCTCGGCGTCGAAGATCACCGTGCCGGGAATGTCCAGATAGGGCTTTTCGAGTGGCATGTCAGCCCACCTCCTCGGGCCAGTAAAGCCGCATCGGATTGTCCACGAGCAAACGTCGCTGGAGCTCCGCCGTCGGTGCGATCTGCGGGATGAAATCGACCAGCAACCCGTCATCCGGCATGTGATCCTTGAGATTCGGATGCGGCCAGTCGGTGCCCCATAGCACGCGATCTGGAAAGCGCTCGACCACGGCGCGGGCGAATGGGATCACGTCGGCATAGGGCGGGTGCGCCGGGTCGCAGCGCCCCGGCAGCGCGGGCGGCCCGCTGTGCGAAAGCCGCTCGGGACAGCTCACCTTGCTCCAGATGTTCGGGTGCCGATCGAGCAGGCGCAGGAAGCGCGTGAACTCCGGCCCATCGATCGGCTGGCGCACATCCGGTCGGCCCATGTGATCGACCACGACCGGGGTCGGCAGCGCGGTGAAGAAGTCCCAGAGCGCCGGCAGATCGGCCGCCTCGAAGTAGACCACCACATGCCAGCCGCGCGGGGCGATTCGACGGGCGATCTCGAGCAGTTCGTCCCTAGGCGTGAAATCGACCAGGCGCTTGACGAAATTGAAGCGCACGCCGCGCACCCCGGCCGCGTGGAGCGCATCGAGTTCGGCCTCGGTCACGCTCCGTCGCACCGTAGCCACGCCGCGTGCGCGCCCGCCGGAGGCGAGACAGGCATCGACGAGCGCCCGGTTGTCGGCACCATGGCAGGTGGCCTGCACGATGACGTTGCGCGCAAAGCCCAGGTGATCGCGAAGCGCAAAGAGCTCCGCCTTCCCGGCATCGCACGGCGTGTACTTGCGCTCGGGCGCGTAAGGGAATTCCGCCCCCGGCCCGAACACATGGCAATGCGCATCCACCGCGCCCGCGGGCAGCACGAAGTGCGGCTCGCTGGGGCTCGGGCAGAAGTCGAGCCAGCCTGGGGTTTTCTCGAAGGGGGCGGCGGAGGCGCTCATGGCAGCGGCTCCAGTGGCATCCCGGCATATTGCTCGGCGAGTGCGGCGAGCGCATGCGGCGAACGCATGAGGAAGTCGAGTTCCACCTCTTGCGCCTTTTGGTCGAACGGCGTGAAGTGCGGAAAGCGGTGCAAGAGGTTGGTCAGAGACCACGAGGTGCGCACGCTCGACCAGACGCGGCGCAGCGCGGTGTCGCTGTAGGCCGCGAGCGCGCGGTCGTCGCCGTCGCGATAGTGCCGGACGAGTGCCCGACCGAGGTAGGCCACGTCGCTTGCGGCGAGGTTCAGTCCCTTCGCCCCCGTGGGCGGGACGATGTGGGCCGCATCACCGCAGAGGAAAAGCCGCCCGTACTGCATCGGCTCATGCACATAGCTTCGAAGCGGCGCGATCGATTTCTCGATCGAGGGACCTTCGACGATCCGTACGGCCAGGTCCTCGGGGAAGCGCGCCTTGAGCTCCGGCCAGAAGCGCTCGTCGGGCCAGTCCTCGACCCGGTCCTCGAGCGGCACCTGGATGTAATAGCGGGAGAGGCGATCCGCACGATAGCTCGCGAGCGCGAAGCCGCGCGGATGGTTCACGTAGGTGACATCCGGCAGATGCGGCACACGCGCCAGCACGCCCAACCAACCGAAGGGATAGACCTTTTCGTATTTGCGTCCGACACCCGGCGGCATCGCGCGCCGCGACACCCCGTGAAAGCCATCACAGCCGGCGATGAAGTCGCAGTCGATACGCTCGCGCACACCGTCGCGCAGATAGCTCACGGAAGGGCGTCGTCCCGGCGCCGCGTCGAAATCATGCAAGGCCACGGCCTCCACTCGATCGATCAGCAGCTGTCCGCGTGCCTCGGCCGCAGCGTAGAGGTCCTTCTGGATCTCGATTTGACCGTAGACGACGAAGCGCTTGCCGACGGTCTTCACCGTGTCGACGAAGAAGCTCTCGCGCCCGGCGAAGGCGAGCCGCACGCCATCATGGGCATGGCCTTCGCGCTCCATGCGCTCGGCCACACCGATCTCGCGCAGCAGCTCGACCGTGGTCGTCTCGAGCACGCCGGCGCGGATGCGGGAAAGCACGTGCTCGCGCGTCTGGCGTTCGAGCACGACCGATTCGATCCCATGGCGCGCAAGCAATTGCGCAAGCATCATCCCGGCGGGTCCGCTCCCGATGATCGCAACCTGGGTCTTCATGCCCTGCCCCCGCGAAGATCGGCAAGCAGCCGGTCGGCCTCCACCCGCCAGTCGGCGCTCCGCGCAAACCCCGGCGCACCGCGCTCACCGAACACGCCGCGATCGGCTGCATCGGCCATCCATGCCTGCCGCTCGGCTGTGCTCGCTGCGCTCCACGGTTCGAGCCCGGCCTCGCGCACGGTGAGGGCGACCTCGCGCAGCTCCTCGGACCGGCGGCGGCCGTGTTCGATCACGCGCTGGAAGAAGTAGCTCCCCTGACGCTGCCAGTCGATGCCCGGGAAGGTCTCGGCGAGCGAGGCAAGGACGGCCTCCTCGACACCGAAATGACGCGCGGCGGTGAGGCTTTCGATCAGCATGGCCTCCATGCCCTTGATGACGACGCTGCGGCACATCTTGGTCGCGCTCGCCACACCCAGCCGCTCGCTCGCCACCCGCGCCGAAAAGCCGAGCGCCTCGAGCAGCGGTTGCGCCGCGGTCGCATTGGGCCCGCCGAGCAGCATCGGCACCGCAAGTCGATAGGGAGGTACCGAGGTCATGACCGCAGCTTCGACGTAGCGTCCGCCCGCGGCCTCGATCAGCGCAGCAGCCTCGATCTTTGCTCCAGGCGAGGCCGAGTTGAGATCGAGAAAGAAGGCGGCCGGTCCCATGGCCGGCGCACAGGCTGCTGCCGCCGCCACGGCCTGCGCAGCGGTGACCGCGCTCACGATGAGCTGAGCCCCGCGCACCGCCTCGGCGTGATCACGCGCGAGCCGCACCCCGATCGTCCCGGCGTGCTCGACGAGCGGACCCCGCGTGGCTTCATCGCCGAGCTTCAGGTCGAAGGCGGACACCGGATGGCCCGCCTGGCGCAGATCCTCGGCCAGGATACGGCCCACTTCGCCGTAGCCGATCAGCGCAACCGCGGTCATGATCAATCGACGTAACGCAGACCGGCTTTGGCGAGCGGCTCGCGCATGCCGTACATGTCGAGCCCGAGCACGCCGGCGGCGAGCTTCGCGCGCTTCTCCGCCTCGCTCGCTTCGCGCTTCTCGGCCGCGGCGAGGACGGCCGCGGCGCGCGCGCGGGAGACGACGAGCACGCCATCGTCGTCAGCCACGATCACATCGCCCGGATGCACGAGGGCCCCGGCGCACACCACAGGCACATTGACCGAGCCGAGTGTCGCCTTGATCGTGCCCTTTGCGCTCACCGCTCGGCTCCACACCGGAAAGCGCATCTCGGTGAGCGCACGCACGTCACGCACCCCAGCATCGATCACGAGAGCGCGCGCCCCGCGCGCCTTGAAGCTCGTCGCGAGCAGGTCTCCGAAATAGCCATCGGTCGAGGGGCTCGTGACGGCAGCAACCACGATGTCTCCCGGCCGGATCTGCTCGGCCGCGACATGGAGCATCCAGTTGTCTCCCGGGTGCATGAGCACGGTCACGGCCGTACCCGCCGCCTGTGCGCCCGCGTAGATCGGCCGGATCGCCGGCACCATGAGTCCGAGCCGGCCCATCGCCTCGTGCACGGTCGCCACGCCCAAGGCCGCGAGTCGATCTGCTACCTCGACCGGCGCACGCTCGATGTTTCGGTAGACCACGCCGAGTTCTTGCATCGCTACCTCCCTTGCGCCTCGAGCCGCCGATCGAGCCGCGGGTAGACCCGCCGGGCATTGCCTTCGAAGATGGCCCGCCGGTCGGCGTCCGACAACTGCGCACAGTCTTCGATGAAGCGCTTCGTGTCGTCGTAATGACGGCCGGTTTCCGGGTCGATACCGCGCACCGCGCCGATCATCTCGCTTGCGAACAACACGTTTGCCACCGGGATGACGCGGTTCAGCAGATCGATGCCCGGCTGGTGATAGACACAGGTGTCGAAAAAGACGTTGCCGAGCAAATGCTCCGGCAGCGGTGGCTTCTTGAGCTCCTGCGCAAGCCCGCGGAAGCGCCCCCAGTGATAGGGCACCGCACCGCCGCCGTGCGGAATGACGAAGCGCAGTGTCGGGAAGTCGCGGAAGAGATCGCCCTGCAAAAGCTGCATGAAGGCCGTCGTGTCTGCGTTCAGGTAATGCGCACCGGTCGTGTGAAAGCACGCGTTGCAGGACGTCGAGACATGGATCATCGCCGGCAGGTCGTACTCGACCATCTTCTCGTAGATCGGATACCACCAGCGGTCGGTCAGCGGCGGCTCGCGCCAGTGCCCGCCCGAGGGATCGGGGTTCAGGTTGATGCCCACCGCACCGTAGTCGCGCACACAGCGCTCGAGCTCCGGGATACAGGTGCGCGGATCCACACCGGGCGATTGCGGCAGCATCGCCACCGGCACGAAATGCGCGGGGTAGAGCTGGCTCACCCGGAAAACGAGCTCGTTGCAGATCGCAGCCCAGGTGGAGGAGACCTCGAAATCGCCGATGTGATGGGCCATGAACGAGGCGCGCGGCGAGAAGAGCGTCACGTCATGGCCGCGCTCGCGCATCTGCTTGAGCTGATTGCCCTCGATCGAGGCGCGGATGTCCTCATCCGAGATCACGAGCTCCGACGTGCCCGGCCGGTTGGCCGGGTCGTTCACTGCGGCCACCTGCCGCTCGCGCCAGTCGGCGAGCGCCTTCGGTGCGGTCGTATAGTGACCATGACAATCGATGACCAGTCCCATCGTCGTGTTGTTCCCCGATCAGTTTTCCACGGGGCGCATACCCTCGGCCTCGATCCATTGCCGTGCGGCAGGTGACTTGGCAAAGCGCAGATAGCTCGCTGCCGCCTCGGACTGTTGAGACGATGCAGCCACCGCACCGGCAAACACCGTATCGATCGCCACCTCGGGCGGCAGCGGCCCGAGCACCCGGACCCCAGGCTGGCCCACCAGCTCGCTCGCCTGCTGCAGGCCGATGTCGACTCGCCCTTCGGCGATCAACGCGGCCACGGGCACACCCGGCGGCGCTTCGATCAGTCGCGGTGCGATCTGCTCAGCCAACCCCAAGCGCTCGAGCGCGGCCCGAAAGACGCGCCCGCTCGGCCCGGTCGACACCCCGATCGACTTCGCCTGCAGGAGCGCGGCTTGCAACGCCGACAGCGTCGAGATCTCGGTCGCTGGCGCCCCCTCGGCCACGGCCACACACGTCGGTGAGATCGCGATCGGCACGATCGAGGTGGCCACGACGCGCCCGGCCTGCGCCAGCCGCTCGAGCGCAGGCAGCGCGAGCAGCACGAGATCCACCGCCTCGCCGTCGGCCACCCGACGCTCGACGTCGACTCCGCCCAGCGCCTCGAGCTGAATCGGTGGGCCGTTGCGCTTCGACAGTTCGAGAATGAGTGCCTGGTGCAGCCGACAGGTGGCCATCGACGTGAGCGCGCGGAGCGCTGGCGGAGGCGCTGGCGCCTGAGCGCGGGCGGCGCGCGGGTCAGGACGTGCGATGGGGGTCGTCATACGCGAGGATTGTGCGTCGTCCACGGCGCTTCGGCGCGCGCTTTTTGATCTTGCAGCTATACGATTTTGGTCTTGGTGCCGGCCGGGTCGCTCACCGGCGAACCCCTCCTCATGGATCTCAAGCAAATCGAAACCTTCGTGCGTGTCGCCGAAGTCGGCAGCTTCTCGGGCGCCGCCCGCCTCCTCGGAGTGGCCCAGCCGGCGCTGTCGCGGCAGATTCGGCAGCTTGAAGTCGAACTCCGGCAGACGCTTCTCCTGCGCGACGGGCGCGGCGCCAAGCCAACCGAGGCCGGCGCGCTCCTGCTCGAGCATGGGCGTGCCATCCTGCATCGGCTCGCTTGCGCGCGTGAGGAGCTCGCCGGTGCCCGCGGTCGGCTGGCCGGTCATGCCGCGATCGGCCTGCCGCCGAGCCTGGCCCGCCTGCTCACGGTGCCGCTGGCGCGCGCTTTCCGAGAGCAGCTGCCCGAGGCCACGCTCACCATCGGCGAGGGTCTCTCGAGCGCCCTCGCCGAAGGGCTGCGCCAAGGCCGGTTCGACCTCGCCCTGCTCTACGACCCGCCGCCGGCCCCGGACATCGAGCTCGAACGCCTGTTCGCCGAAGCGCTGTTTCTCGTGAGCCGAAACGCTGACCGCAAGCCGCGCCGTGCACTCGCGCTCGCCGATCTCGCTCGCCTTCCGCTCGTCATCCCGTCCCGCCCGAACGCCGTGCGCCTGCGCATCGAGCGGGAGCTCGCGCGCCTTGGCCTCAAACCGACGATCGCACTCGAAATCGACGGCGTGAGCGCCATCCTCGCCCTGGTGGCCGACGGCTTTGGCCATGCCGTCCTGCCGCGCTATGCGCTTTCGGGCTTTGCGCCCGCCCGGCAGCTGCGGATACAGCCCTTCAGCCCCGCCCTCACCCACCCGCTCGTGCTCGCCATGCACGCCCAGCGACAGCTCACCGGCACCCAGCAGGCGGCCCGCGGGCTCATCGTCGAAGTGCTGTCGCGAGCGCTCGGCTCAGAACTCGGTACCGGACAGGCGCCCAGCGCTCGCGCTGCTCGACGGGGCGGCCCTAGAGCCTCAGGACGAACAACGTGATCGCCGGGAAGGCGGCGAGGATCGCGATGCGGATCAGGTCGCTCGCGACGAACGGCAGCACACCGCGGAAGGTTTCGCCTATCGGGATGTCGCGCGCGATCGAGTTGATCACGAAGAGATTCATGCCCACGGGCGGCGTGATCATGCCGACCTCGACCGCCATCAGGACGAGGATGCCGAACCAGATCGCGACCTCCTCGGGCTTGAGTCCGAAATCGAGCCCCATCACGATCGGAAAGAAGATCGGCACCGTGAGCAGGATCATCGAAAGCGAGTCCATCACGCACCCGAGGATCAGGTAGAGCACGAGGATCAGCGCAAGGACGAGCCAGGGCGAGAGCCCCAGACCGGCGACTGTGGCCGCGGCCGTCTGCGGGAGCTGCGAAAGCGCGAGAAACGTGTTGAACACGCCGGCGCCAAGCAGGATGAGATAGATCATGCCCGAGGCGACCGCGGTGCCCTTGAGCGCCTCCCTGAGTTGTGCCCAGCGCAGGCTGCCGTTCAGGAAGGCGACGAGCCCGGTACCTGCGGCACCGACCGCCGCGCCCTCGGTCGGCGTGAAGATGCCGCCGTAGATGCCGCCGACCACCGCAAGGAAGATCACGACGACGGGCCAGACCGCTTTCGTGGTCGCCATGCGCTCCTCGCGCGAGGCCTTCGGCAGCGGCTGCGCCGAGCCGGGTGAAAGCCGCACGACGAGGGTCACCACGATCATGTAGCCGATCATCGCGAGGATGCCCGGCACGAAGGCGGCGAGGAAGAGCTTGGCGATGTTCTGCTCGGTGAGCACGGCGTAGATCACGAGGATGATCGACGGCGGAATCAGGATGCCGAGCGTGCCGCCTGCGGCGAGCACCCCGGTGGCGAGCCCGCCCGAGTAGCCAGTGCGGCGCAGTTCCGGCAGCGCCACCTGCCCCATCGTCGCGGCGGTGGCGACCGACGAGCCGCAGATCGCACCAAAGCCCGCGCAGGCGCCGACAGCCGAGAGCGCCACCCCGCCGCGGCGGTGGCCGATCCAGGCCTCGGCCGCCTTGAACAGCGCCCGCGACAGCCCCCCGATCATCGCGAACTGCCCCATCAGCAGAAAGAGCGGCACGACCGAAAGCGAGTGGTTCGAAAACGTCGCATAAGTGAACTGCTTGAACTGGTTCAGGATCGGCGCGAGGTTGCCGTACATGATCCATGCGCCACCGAGACCACAGACGAGCATCGCGAGCCCGATCGGCACGCGCAGAAAGATGAGCCCGAGCAGCACCACGAAGGCCCAGAGCGCAAGCGCCACGCCGGAGATGCCCAGGATCGTCATGCGTGCCCTGCCCCCGTGGCCATGACCGCCACGCCACCTCGGCTCTCATGGATGGCCTTGGCGAGATAGACGAAGCAGCCAAGGACGGCCGCGGCGAAGCAGAGCGCATAGGCCCACCACACCGGAAGCTGGAGGATGAACGTGGTCTCTCGGTCGCCAAGCTTGTCGGCGAGGCCATGCCAAAGCCGCCAGGTGAGAAGCAGCCACACGGCAAGCATGAGCCAGTCGGAGGCGAGCGCGAGCCGACGCTGCACCGTGATCGGCAAGCGCGTGTAGAGCAGATCGACCGCGGCGTGGCCACCACGCAGGTGGCACCACGGAAGAAAGAAGAACACGACGACCGCCACACCCATCTCGACCAGTTCGAAGTCGCCGGGAATCGGCCCGAGCCCGGCCCAGACCAAGGCGCGGCCGGTGACGCTCGCCACCGTCATGAGCGCGATCGCGCAAAGAATGAGTCCACCGGCAATCGCAAGCCAGGCGGCCAGTCGTTCGAAGAATCGATACATGCTCAGCTCGCCGGTCGGCGCTCCTCCGTGCAGGCTCCGCTTTCGGAGCGTGGGCTGGATGTTAGTGAAAGCCCGACGGGCCCGACCAGGATTCAGCCAGCCGCGTTCAAAGACGCATCTCGAGACGCAGTGCGTAACTCGTGTCCGTGCGCCCGCGGCTCACAGTCGTCTGCCGGATCGCATCCTCGATCTGGGTCTGCGTGGTGATCACATCGAGCGGGGCGATGTTCGACACCGAAAAACGAAGCCGCGTGGTCGCGTTGAAATTCCAAAGCGCGTAGGCATCGAAGAGGCGCTTGGTGGACAGACGCTGGCGAAGGGTCTCGGTCAACTGCGTCTCGTACGCCGGCGTCCAGGCCACGGTGCCGCCCACGGCGAGCGGCGTTCCGGGAAAGCGGTAGTCGAGCCCGAGGTTGCCGGTGAACTTCGGCTGCTCGTTGATGCGGTTGTCCGGGCCGGGTACCCCGGCCACGCGCGAGGTGTAGAACGCGCCATTGGCCTTGACCGAAAGCCGACCGAGCGCCCCGAGGCCGTCCACGACCTCGGCGAGCTGGAACTTGGCATCCAGTTCGATGCCGCGCGTGGTGGCCTTCGAGAAGTTCGCCGGCCGGTTTACATACCGCGGCACGCTCGCCCAGCTCACGGTCTCGAGCGCGGTGACGTTGCGCACGAGGTCCTTGATGTCCCGCGCGAAGAGGTTGACCGAAAACACGCCGCCCGAGCGCAGATACTGCTCGTAGGCGAGATCGAGGCCGTTCGCGCGCTCGGGCTTGAGGTTCGGGTTGCCCGCGCGGTCGGGCTGGTTGAAGAGGTTGGGCCCCGGCACCGGATAGTTGGCCGAGAGCTGCGGCCGCGTCATGAGCTGCTGGATGTTGGGCGGGCGGTAGCTCTGGGTGAGCGAGAGCCGCACCTGATCGCTCCGCGGCGCCGAGAAGCGCCAGACCACGTGCCCGAGCGGCGTGAGCACCCGGCTCACGTTGCGGAAGCGGTCCACCCGATCGCTCGATCGGGTGACGATTTCCTCATAGCGCAATCCGAGGCTGGCCGACCAGTCAGGCGCAGGGTCCCACTCGTCCTGCAGGTAAAGCGCGCTCCGGCGCGAGGAGACATCAAAGACGCTGCCCAGCGCCTCGAGCTGTGGCCGACCGTTCAGAAGCGTGAGCGAGTCCTCGCGCCGCTTCACACCCTCGACCTCCCAGCCGAAGGTCAGCGCGTGAGACGTCTCCCCGGTCGTGTTGTAGATGAACTTGCCTGCGAAGCGGCCGCCGCGGTCACGCACCCGCCCGTCAGTGGTCTGGATCAGTTTGCGCGAGCCGTCCGCATTGAAGTTCTCGGTCATCGAATGCGTCTCCGAACCGAAGCCACCGAAACCGCCCGAGAGTTCGTAGCGCAGCTGCGCGTCCCAGCGACGGTTCAGCATCAGGTTCAGGCGGCCGAAGTTGAACTCGCCATCGGACAGACCGCGGCGCGTCGCATAGGGTGGGGGCTCCAGGCCGATCGGCTGGTTCAACACACCGGTCGAGCGGGTGTCGTTCAGGTTGTGGCCGCCGAGCAGTTGGATCGAGGCCATCTCGCCTGCGCCCAACCGCCACTGCAGCCGCGTCTGCGCGACGTAATGCTGCGTCCGGCTCTCGCTCTGCCCAAATGAATGCTGCTCGAGCACCGTACGGCCGTCTGGCGTGTCGGCATAGGTCGTGTCGGTCTCGGTGTCGGTCAGTTGGTGCGGGCGCCGGGCCGAGGCGGTGATGTTGTAGGTGCCGTTCGCACTGAAGGTGTCATTGCGCGTCCAGCCCAGATCGGGCGACACCTTGCCGCGCTCGACCGAGACGCCGCCGCGCAGATCATTGTTGGTCTGCCGCAGCGGCTCG
>CALDYQ010000095.1 GCA_937944385.1 uncultured Burkholderiales bacterium
GCGCAGAGGGCGACCACCTCGCGCTTGACGCGCTCGAGCGTGGCTTCGTCCTCGGGGGCGTCGAGCACGTCGGCGATGAAGTGGCCGACCTGCCGTGCCTCGGCCTCGCCAAAGCCGCGTGTGGTGAAGGCCGGGGAACCGAGACGGATGCCGGAGGTGACCATCGGCTTCTCCGGGTCGTTCGGAATCGCGTTCTTGTTGCAGGTCATGTGCGCGCGGTGGAGCACGGCCTCGGCGGCCTTGCCGGTGATCTTCTTCGCGCGCAGGTCGACGAGCATCAGGTGGCTTTCGGTACCGCCCGAGACGATGCGCAGGCCGCGCTCGGTGAGCGTGGCGGCGAGGGCCTTGGCGTTGGCGAGCACTTGGGCCTGATAGGCCTTGAACTCGGGTCGGAGTGCCTCGCCGAAGGCGACCGCCTTGGCGGCGATCACGTGCATGAGCGGGCCGCCCTGCAGGCCGGGGAAGACGGCGCTGTTGAATTTCTTGGCGAGCTCCTCGTCGTTGGTGAGGATGATGCCGCCCCGCGGACCGCGCAGCGTCTTGTGCGTGGTCGAGGTCACCACGTGGGCATAGGGCATCGGGTTCGGATAGAGGCCGGCGGCGATGAGCCCTGCGTAGTGGGCCATGTCCACCCAGAGGTAGGCGCCGACTTCGTCGGCGATCTCGCGCATGCGCTTCCAGTCCCACGCAAGCGAGTAGGCCGAGCCGCCGCCCACGATCATCTTCGGGCGCGTCTCGAGCGCCTTCTGGCGCATGCCGTCGTAATCGATCTTCTCATCTGGGGTGAGGCCGTAAGCCGTGGGCTTGAACCACTTGCCGCTCATGTTGAGCGCCATGCCGTGTGTGAGGTGGCCGCCTTCGGCGAGCGAGAGGCCGAGGAAGCCGTCGCCCGGCTGCATGAGTACGAAGTAGACCGCTGCGTTGGCCTGTGCGCCGGAGTGCGGCTGCACGTTGGCGAAGCCCGCGCCGAAGAGCTGCTTCACGCGCTCGATCGCGAGCGTTTCGGCCTGATCGACATACTCGCAGCCGCCGTAGTAGCGACGGCCCGGGTAGCCCTCGGCGTATTTGTTCGTGAGCTGCGAGCCCTGCGCCTCCATCACGGCGCGGCTCGTGTAGTTCTCGCTCGCGATCAGTTCGATGTGGTCTTCCTGGCGCTGGTTCTCGCGCTGGATGACGGCGAAAAGGTCGGGGTCGACCTGGGCGAGATTCGAGGTGAAAAACTCGGGACGGGCGTTCATTGAAAGCAACTCCTCGGGGCGGTGCCGCGCCGAGCGTGATCGGCATGCGCGCGGCATGAACACGGATCAGAGACGGGATGCCCAGGCGGACGGCGAAACCGGTGTACTCCGGGTGTGCTTCCTGAGGGTCCATCCCCTCGCGCGTTGCCTACGGAGCACACCGCGCTGACGCCAGTCACACACGCAACGAATTATAAAAACCGGTAAGTTTCTGCGGTTTTCTGCCATTCGAGCAGGGCTGATCACCCCGCAAGCGCGGCCGCCTCGGCCCGCCGCGCGGCCGACTTGCGCTCGTGCTCCTTGAGGAAGCGCTTGCGGAGCCGGATCGACTTGGGTGTGACCTCGACCAGCTCATCCTCCTCGATGAATTCCACCGCGTATTCGAGCGTGAGCTTGATCGGCGGCGTGAGCAGGATGTTCTCGTCCTTGCCTGCGGCGCGCACGTTGGTGAGCTTCTTTTCCTTGATCGGGTTGACGGTCAGGTCGTTGTCCCGGCTGTGGATGCCGATGATCATGCCCTCGTAGACGATGTCGCCCGGCGAGACGAAGAGCCGTCCGCGCTCCTGCAGCGAGAAGAGGCTGTAGCCGACGGCGTTGCCGTCTTCTTGGCTCACGAGCACGCCGTTGCGGCGTCCGGGCACGTCGCCGCGGTGCGGCGCGTAGCCATCGAAGACATGGCTGATGAGGCCCGTGCCG
Source organism: uncultured Burkholderiales bacterium (assembly GCA_937944385.1). Classification (GTDB taxonomy): domain Bacteria; phylum Pseudomonadota; class Gammaproteobacteria; order Burkholderiales; family Casimicrobiaceae; genus Casimicrobium. The sequence goes on from CALDYQ010000095.1 coordinate 1,935, forward strand.
CGCGTGAGGTTCATGAACTCGGTCTGAAAGCCGATCAGCCCGCGCGCCGGCACCCGGTAGTCGAGCCGGGCCCGGCCACGGCCATCGTTCTCCATGTTGAGGAGCTCGCCGCGCCGCTCGCCGAGCGCCTGCATCACTCCGCCCTGGTGGCCTTCTTCGACGTCGACCGTGAGCGCCTCCATCGGCTCGCAGAGCACGCCGTCGATGGTCTTGAAGAGCACCTGCGGCTTGCCGACGGCGAGCTCATAGCCCTCGCGCCGCATGTTCTCGATCAGGATGGTCAGGTGCAGTTCGCCCCGGCCCGAAACGCGGAAGACATCGGCGTCTTCGGTATCCTCGACCCGCAGTGCCACGTTCGAGAGCAGTTCCTTGTGCAGACGATCGCGGATCTGCCGCGAGGTGATGAACTTGCCCTCACGACCCGCCTGCGGCGAGGTGTTGACGCAGAAACTCATGGTGAGCGTGGGCTCGTCAACCGCGATCGGCGTCAGGCCCTCGGGGCGTTCACGGTCGCAGACGGTGTAGCCGATGCCGATGTCGGCAATGCCCGTGATGGCGACGATATCGCCGGCCCGCGCTTCCGCGGCCTCGGTCCGTTCGAGGCCACGGAAGGTGAGCACCTGGTTGACGCGGGCCGTGCCGCGGTCGTCCTCACCGTAGCGGAGTGCGTAGGTCTGGCCCGGGCGGATGGTGCCGCGATGAATGCGGCCGATGCCGATGCGGCCGACGTAGCTCGAGTAATCGAGCGCGGAAATCTGGAGCTGGAGCGGGGCGTCCACGTCGAGCGTCGGTGCCGGAATTTCGCGCAGCACCGCATCGAAGAGCGGTTTCATGTCGGTGCCGAGCTCGCCCGCGGTGAGGGTGGCCCAGCCGTTCAGGCCGCTCGCGTAGATCACGGGAAAGTCGAGCTGGGCCTCGCTCGCGCCCAGCTTGTCGAAGAGTTCGAAGGTCTGGTTCACCACCCAGTCGGGCCGCGCGCCGGGACGGTCGACCTTGTTCACGACGACGATGATCCGATGGCCGAGCGCGAGTGCCTTCTTGGTCACGAAGCGGGTCTGCGGCATGGGGCCTTCCACCGCATCGACGAGCAGCAGGGCCCCATCGACCATCGAGAGCACGCGCTCGACCTCGCCACCAAAGTCGGCGTGTCCGGGCGTGTCCACGATGTTGATGCGCGTGCCTTCGTAGGTCACGGCGCAGTTCTTGGCGAGGATCGTGATGCCGCGCTCGCGCTCGAGGTCGTTCGAATCCATCACCCGCTCGGCGACCTGTTCGTGGGCGGCGAACGTGCCCGACTGCTTGAGCAGACAGTCGACCAGCGTGGTCTTGCCATGGTCGACGTGGGCGATGATGGCGATGTTGCGGATCGCGGTGTTGTTCATGGGCAAACTCGGACGCAGCGGCAGCGGGTGTGGCCGAGGCGTGGGCAGGGATGGAGGGTTGTAGACGGCAGCATGGGCAAGTGAATCGGCGAGATTCGCTCGGCTGCTGCCGCTCGGGTGACTCAGAGAGTGGGGGCGCGGATCGCGAAGCACCGATTTTAGTGCGGTGCAGCACGCCTCGGCGCGTACCGATGGATTCGCGTCATGCTGCTCGTTGCCTCCGCCTTCCTGCTCGGCCTTCTCTTCAACGCGGCCCCCGGTGCGGTGGTTGCCGAGACGGTTCGCCGGGGGTGTGGCGCTCCTGTTCCGCCGGGCGGATGGACGATGGGCGCGCTGGACCCATCGACTCTGCGCGCTGGCGTTCGTGGTGCTGGCCCTGGCCGCGCTGCGCGACCTGCCCGCACTGGGAAAGGAGCCTGCGCACCCGCGCCTGGTCGCCGTGGCCGTGGCCGTCGTTGCGTCGCCTGAACTGCCGGGCGCCCGACTTTTGCGATCTGTATCGCTATGATCCAGCGCGCGGAATCGCCCGCTTCTCTGCGCTCTGCAGCGTGTTGAGCGAAGACCTCCATGAATGCCGTTCTCTTCTTCTGTCATGGCTCGCGTGACCCGCTCTGGCGTGCGCCCTTCGATCAGATCGTGGCCGAGTTCCGAGGCATGCACACCACGCGCATCTGCGAGCTCGCCTTCCTCGAGTTCATGGAGCCGGACTTCGATCGAGGCGTCGCCAATCTCGTCGCCCGCAACGCGACCGCGATCCGCGTCATCCCGCTGTTTCTCGCACGGGGCGCGCACCTCCGCCGTGACTTGGACGACCGGGTGGATGCCGCCCAGCTCAAGTATCCCGGCGTCGTGTTCTCGACCGCCCCGGCGCTCGGCGAGGTGGAATCGATCCGGGCCGCGATCGCCAGTTGGGTCGCGCAGCAGGTCTGAGCTGGATCGACGAAGGGTCTGCGAATCGGTTGGCGGGCTAGATCACGTCACCCGTGGTGCAAGGCGGCCCGCCAGACGCTGAAGCGTGCAGGCCGTGCCTTCCCGCATTCGAGCTAGGACGCCGAGGAGGTCGCGGCCACGGGCGGTGTGTGCCGTGCAAAACGCAGCACATGCTGATCGAATGCCGGGTCGGAGGGATTGCGGAGCAACGCTCCAGTTGGTGGCACGTCCTCGCCGAGATGAAGCTACCGCGCTTGAGGGACGGTCTCAACTCAACTTCGACTTCATCGCGAAGGTACTCGAGGCCGCCCCGGGGCGATCGGTCGCAGTGCTCGCGCGCACCCACGGCGCCGATCGCATGATGAACAGGAAACTGCACGTGGCCTTGCCCGTCAGCGCACCGCCGCAGACCGGCCGCCACCTCATCCTGTCCTTGCGCGCCGCTTGTGTTCCCCGTCAGAGCGAGGTCACGCCCTAGAATTCGTGGCCGGGAGGGAAGCGTGGCCGAGCGGTTTAACAGGCCGTTGAAAAAATGCTCATCGAGCGCGCCAGGGTCGTGGGTTTCGAAGAGACGGGTCGCTCAAACTGGTCTGCGCAGCGATTGAAGCGGCCATTTCGGCCTGTTTGCAGGCCGTTTTGCCCGTTTCGGGCGCACGTATCCCATGGTTCACGCATGATGCGCGTC
>CALDYQ010000096.1 GCA_937944385.1 uncultured Burkholderiales bacterium
CGACATCCTCGCCCCCAAGCCGCAAGCCCGGCTGCGCATCTATGCCTATTCGATCGATGACGCGGCGCACGCCGGAATGCTCAAGATCGGCCAGACCACGCGGGACGTGCGGCAGCGCGTGGCCGAGCAGTTGAAGACGGCTGCGATCACAAACTACACGATCGAGCTGGATGAACCAGCCGAGCGCGAGGACGGGACGATCTTCCGCGACCATGAGGTGCGCGCGGCACTGGCGAAAAGGAAGTTCGAAATCGTCACCGGCGAGTGGGTGCGCTGCACCGTGGCCGATGTGAAGACGGTGCTCATCGAGCTGCGCACCGGCAAGCCGTTGATCGGCACGCATCACCAGAGCTTCCCGATGCGCTGCGAGCAGCGTGATGCGGTGGAAAAGACCCTGGCCTATTACCGGTCGATCTGGGCCGAGGACAAAAACGCCGCCCCGCGTTTTTTGTGGAACGCGAAGATGCGCTTCGGCAAGACTTTCACCGCTTACCAGTTGGCGAAAAAGCTGGGCGCGAAGCGCGTGCTGGTCGTCACCTTCAAGCCAGCGGTCGAAGACGCCTGGCAAACCGATTTGGAATCGCACGAGGATTTCGTCGGCTGGCAGTACCTCTCGCGCAATTCGGGCGGCGACCCGACGCAGATCGATCGCAACAAGCCGGTGGTCTATTTCGGCTCCTTCCAGGATTTGCTCGGGCGCGATGCGGCGGGCAACATCAAGCCGAAAAACGAATGGATTCACGAGGTGAAGTGGGACCTCGTGGTGTTCGACGAATACCACTTCGGCGCCTGGCGCGAGACGGCCAAGGAACTCTTCGAGGGCGAGGAGGAGGCGGTCGCCAAGAAGGCGGCCCGGGTCGAATACGCCGAGGGGCTCGCGGGTGTGAACGAGGATCTCGCCATGCTTTCGGAGAAAGAGGCCGAGTTCCTGCCCATCACCACCCGCGCCTATCTCTTCCTTTCCGGCACGCCGTTCCGGGCGCTGGCCACGGGCGAGTTCATCGAGGAGCAGATCTTCAACTGGACCTACACCGACGAGCAGCGCGCCAAGGAGGAATTCGCACGGAAGTACCCGAACGCGCCGAACCCCTACGCCGCGCTGCCGCAGATGCGTCTGCTCACTTACCAGATGCCGGACGAGCTCTTGGCGATCGCCAGCGGCGGCGAGTTCGACGAATTCGATCTCAACGAATTCTTCGCTGCCTCCGGCACTGGGAAGAGCGCGCAGTTCAAGCACAAGAACGATGTGCAGAAGTGGCTGGACATCCTCCGCGGCCAGTATGCGCCCAAGTCGCACGAGTATCTGAAGACCGGCACGCGGCCGCCGTTTCCGTACTCGGACGTGCGCCTGCGGCCCTACCTGCAACACTCGTTCTGGTTCCTGCCCAATGTGGCAGCCTGCCACGCGATGGCGAACCTGCTTGCGGAGAAGCACAATGTGTTCTGGCACGATTACGAGGTGGTTGTCGCGGCGGGCGCTGCGGCGGGCATCGGACTGGACGCACTGCCGCCGGTGCGCAAGGCCATCGGCAGCGGGTTCGAGAGCAAGACCATCACGCTCTCGTGCGGCAAGCTCACCACCGGGGTTACCGTGCCGCAGTGGTCGTCCATCCTGATGCTGCGCAATCTCGAGTCGCCGGAGACCTATTTCCAGGCCGCCTTCCGCGTGCAGTCGCCGTGGACGATCAAGAACCCCCATGGTGACGACCCGAACGCGGAGGAAATCTTGAAGCCGGTCTGCTTCGTGTTCGACTTCGCGCCCACGCGGGCGCTTAGGCAGTTCTCCGAATACGCCATCGGACTCTCGCCCAACGAACCGAACCCTGAGAACGCGGTGCAGGACCTGGTGTCCTTCCTGCCGGTGCTGGCGTTCGATGGCGCGAACATGACGCAGATCGACGCCGGCGGCATTCTCGACATCGCAATGGCGGGCACCTCGGCGACACTGCTCGCGCGCAAGTGGGAGAGCGCACTCTTGGTGAACGTGGACAACGACACGCTGCGCCGCATTCTCGAAGAGCCCAAAGCCATGGCCGCCTTGAAGCGCATCGAGGGCTGGCGTGCCTTGGGCGACAACATCATCGAGGCGATCGTCAACAAGAGCGAGAAGCTGAAGGAACTCAAGAAGAAGGCCAAGGACAGGGAATTGTCGGCAAAGGAGAGGCAGGAACTCACCGCCGAGGAGAAGGAGTACAAGTCCAAACGCAAGCTGGTGCAGGAGAAGCTCATCAAGTTCGCCACCCGCATCCCGGCCTTCATGTACCTGACCGATTTCCGCGAGAACACGCTGCAGGACGTCATCACCAGGCTAGAACCAGACTTGTTCCTCGCTGTGACTGGGCTCACGGTGGAGGACTTCCACCTGCTGGTACGCCTCAAGGTGTTCAACACCGAGCAGATGAACCAGGCGGTGTTCGCCTTCCGCCGCTATGAAGACGCCTCGCTGCGCTACACCGGAATCGAAAGCCACCAGGGCCTGATCCACTACGGGCTGTACGACACGGTGGTGGCGCGCGAAGCCACCCCGCCGGCCTATCTGGCGGGCGCCTGAGGCGCGGGCTGCACCTGCAGCAGTGCCGGACGGCGCAAGCGGCGAAATGCACGATGTGGATCGACACGCACTGCCATCTGGATGCGCCGGAGTTCGACGCCGACCGGGCGCAGGTGGTCGAACGCGCCCGTGCGGCGGGCGTGTCGGCCATCGTCAACCTGCCGGGCCATGTCGATCACTTCGAGGCGGCGCGCGAGAGCGGCCGCCGCTATGGCTGCATCACAGGCTACGGCATCCACCCGATGTGGGTGGCCGGGCCGTCGGGCCATTCACGCCGCGAGGAAATCGCCGTGCTCGCCGAGTGGATCGCGCGGGAGCGGCCCGCGCTCGTGGGCGAGATCGGGCTCGATGGCTTCGTCCCGGACACCGACCCGGCCGAGCAGGAGCATTTCTTCGTCGAGCAGCTGAAGCTCGCGCGGCGCTTCGCGCTGCCCGTGTCGCTGCATGTGCGCCGGAGCCAGGATCGGCTGCTCTATCACCTGCGCCGCATCCGCGTGCCCGGCGGCTTTGCCCATGCCTTCAACGGCAGCGCGCAGCAGGCGGCGGAGTTCGTGAAGCTCGGTTTCTGCCTGGGCTTTGGCGGGGTGGCCACCTTCCCGCAGGCGCGCCAGATCCGGCGCCTGTTCGCCGAGGCGCCGCTCGAGGCCATCGTGCTCGAGACTGATGCGCCCGACCTGGCCCCGGCCTTTCTCGGTACCCTGGGCTCGGGCGCGCGTAACAGCCCGGAGCACCTGCCGGCCATCGGCGCACTGCTCGCCCCGCTGCGTGGTCTGTCCCCCGAGGCGCTCGCCGAGGCGACGAGCGCGAACGCGCAGCGGGTGCTCGGGGTCGAAGCGCTTTGCTCGGTCCCTCGAGGTGCGTCATGACGGCGCCGATTGCGACACCCTGCATCCAGGTCTGCGTGATGGATGAGGCGGCGGGCCTCTGCACAGGCTGCGGGCGGACGCTCGAGGAGATTGCCCGCTGGGGCGCGATGTCCACCGAGGAGCGCTCGCGGGTCATGGCTGCGCTGCCCGACCGGATGGCGCGG
>CALDYQ010000097.1 GCA_937944385.1 uncultured Burkholderiales bacterium
AAGATCGCCGACCTGATCGTCGGACTGCGCGTCACCGACGACGAGCAGCGCGAGGGTCTCGACATCGTTTCGCACGGCGAGACCGCCTACAACCGCTGATCGACTGCCCACCGCTTCCGTCCCCCGCGCCGCCTCCTCCACAGAAGTCTCTCTCCCCGGCGCGGGGGCGCGGATCCCGGGGACGGCATTCGCGCGACAGCGGTCGAGAATCCCACGAGCCCCGCTTCGGCGGGGCTTTTCTTTTCATGCCGGTCTCGCCCGACCGTGGCCATGCGCATGATTTCGGTTCCTACAATGCTCGACATGATCCGAAACAACCCCACGGATTTGCATTGGCCAGATGACGAAGAGCACTCGCCCGTCGCCCCCGAGGTCCGCAGGCGTGCCATCGCCCGCTCCACCTGGACGAGTGTCGCGGTCAATCTCGTGCTTTCGGCGGCCCAGATCGCCATCGGCCTGGCCACGCGCTCTCAGGCCTTGGTGGCCGACGGCATCCACACGCTGTCGGATCTCTTTGCCGACGCCATCGTGCTGGTCGCCACGCGGCTTGCGCGCAAGGAGGCTGATGCCGATCACCCCTATGGTCACCATCGCTACGAAACGGCCGCCTCGTTCGCCCTGGGCGCGATTCTCGTAGCGGTCGGCGGCGGCATGCTCTGGAGCGCGGGGCAGAAGGTCATCGCGCCCGAGACCGTCCCACCGCCGAGCGTGATCGCGCTCGCCGCAGCCGTGGGCACGCTCATCGCCAAGGAACTCCTGTTCCGTTTCATGCTCGCGATCGGCAAGCGCGTGAAGTCCACGCTGCTCGTGGCCAATGCCTGGCACGCGCGCTCGGATGCCGCATCGAGTCTGGTCGTTGCGCTTGCGATCGCCGGCTCGCTGGCGGGCTACCCGATCCTCGACCCGATCGCAGCGCTCATCGTGGGCCTCATGGTGCTGCGCATGGGTGCGCGCTTCGCCTGGAACGCACTCGAAGATCTGATGGACCGGGGCGCGAACGAGACCGAGACCGAAGCCATCCGAAAGACCGTCGAAGGCACGCCCGGCGTGCGTTCCGTGCACGACCTGCGCACGCGCAAGATGGGCGACATGCTGATCGCGGATGTACACATCGAGGTCGATGCCGACCTCACCGTCGAAGCCGGACATGACATCGCGGTGGAGGCGCGCCGCCGGGTGATGGAACGCCACCGCGTGCTGAACCTGCTCACGCACGTGGATCCGTGGCGTCGGCCGGATCGGGATCATCCCCAGCCCGCCCCGCGCGAATCGATCTGACCGCTGATCTCGCTACCCGTCGCCAGCTGCCGACGATCGCCAGTCGCGGTCCGCTGCGCGAACTAAAATGGCGAGTTTTTCGCAGTTCAACTGGCATGACCACGCTCGTCGTCGTCCGTAAGGACGACCAGGCCGCCATCGCGGCGGATTCCCTCACCACCTTCGGCGACATGCGCCTCTCTGAGCCGTTCGACGCTTCGTCCGAGAAGATCGTGCGCCACGGCGACACGTACGTCGGCTTCTGTGGCAGCGCGGCGCACCAGCTCGTCTACGAAAACCTCTTCTCGACCGCGAAGGATCTCAACTTCAACTCGAAGTCAGAAATCTACGAGACCTTCCGGAAGCTCCACGCCACGCTCAAGGAGCAGCACTACCTGAACCCGAAGGAAGAAGAGGAAGACGCCTACGAGAGCACCCACATCACGGCGCTCATCGCCAACCCCACCGGGATCTACGGCATCTACTCGATGCGCGAGGTGTTCGCCTTCCGCCGTTTCTGGGCCGCCGGCTCGGGCCGCGAGTTTGCGCTCGGGGCGATGCACGCGCTCTACGACCGTCTGGACAGTGCCGAGGACATCGCACGTGCCGGTGTCGAAGCGGGCTGCCTGTTCGACAAGAACTCGGCGCTTCCGCTGCAGGTGGTCACCGTGAAGCTCCAGCCCTTCTCCGGCACCGTTTGACCGACTGACCGACACAGCCCATGGATCGCGCCGCCCTCGGTTTCGACCACCTGACGCGGTTTTGGCTCGGCAGCGCGCCGGCCCGGGGCGTGGTGGCGCGTCTCGATGAATCCCTCGGCCGGGCGCTGGCCGAGCATGACTATCCCGCGCCGGTCAAGGCGCTGCTGCGTCAGCTCGCGGCGGCCGCGCTGCTGCTGGCGAGCAATCTCAAGCAGCCCGCCGCGATCGTGATCCAGGCTCAGGGGGAGGGTCCGGCGCCGTTGCTCTGTGTGGAGGCCACGCACACGCTCAGCTGCCGTGCCTACGCGAGCGTCAAGAGCGATGGCCCGCTTCCCTCGGGCGGAGATCTGCTTGACTGGGTGGCCGGTTCGGGCAGCGGTCGGCTCGTGTTCACGATCGACCCGGAGCGCGGCCAGATGTACCAGGGCATCGTCGCCTTGGAGCACGCGTCGGTCGCCCGCCTGCTGGAGAGTTATCTGAGCAACTCGCAGCAGACGGACACCCGGCTCTGGCTTCGCGAGGATGGCGAGACGCTCGAGGCGGCGCTGCTCGAACGCCTGCCCGTGGACAGCAAGGACGCCGAAGCTGCACTGGCGCGCTGGCAAGCCGCCGAAGCGAACATGGAGCGAGCCTTCGCCGATCCGTTCATGCCTTTCCCGTACACCGAGTGGCTGGAGATGGTCTTTCCGAATGAGACGGTGCAGGCCCAAACGCCGTCTGCCGTGCGCTTTGCCTGCCCCTGCTCGATCGAGCGCGTGCTGGGCGCACTCCGTCTGGTGGGGCTCGAGGAACTCATGCCCCTCGCAGAGGCGCAGGGCGGTGTCGAAACCCGCTGCGAGTTCTGCGGGCGACGCTACCGCGTAGAAAAGGCGCAACTGCTCGCCCTCTTCCATGATGAGCGCGTGGATGGCAAGCATCCGCCCGGTACGAGTACGCTGCAATGAGTCGCTCGACTCCGACCGAAAGCGCTCCGGACGATGCCGTACGCATCGACAAATGGCTCTGGGCGGCACGCTTCTTCAAGACGCGCGGACTGGCGGTCGAGGCCATCGATGCCGGGCATGTGCGTCGTGTGAGCTCGCCGGACGCGCCGCCGGAGCGCGTCAAACCCGCGCTCGCCGTCCGCGTGGGCATGCGCTTCGTGATCCAGCGCAGCGACGACATCCGTACGATCGACGTGCGCGCCGTCTCCGACCGTCGCGGCTCGGCCGAGGTTGCAGCCACGCTCTACGCCGAGACGCCCGAGAGCATGGCAGCACGCGAGGCGCGCCGCCTCGCCCGCGCAGCCCAAGCCACCTACATGCCCACCTTCGTCGGGCGCCCAACCAAGCAGGACCGGCGCCGTCTGGCCGATTTCTTCGCCCGCAACTACGGCAGTGCCGATCCCACCGATTGCGCCGATCCCACCAATCGAACCGACAGAGATCCGGCATGAGTCTCGAATTCACCGGCGAGCGCTTCCTGCCCTCCTGCCAGGGCGAGATGGTCTACGAGCACTGGCACCGCTACCTGTTTGCCCGTGCGCTGGCCCGCGGCCAGCGCGTGCTCGATGTCGCCTCGGGCGAGGGCTACGGCACCGATCTGCTCGCCACAGTCGCGGCGTCGGCCGTCGGCGTCGATCTCTCAGCCGAGGCCGTGGCGCATGCAAATGCCCGCTACGGCCGCGACGGTCTCTCCTACATCGCGGCCTCCTGCACCGACATCCCCCTGCCCGCGGCGAGCTTCGATCTGATCGTCTCCTTCGAGACGATCGAACACATTCGCGAACAGCAAGCCTTCCTCGCCGAAGTCGATCGGTTACTCGCGCCGGGCGGACTGTTTGTGATCTCCTCGCCCAACCGGCCGGAGTACAGCGAGAAGACCGGCTACCAGAATGAATATCACGTGAAGGAACTCGACCGCGATGAGCTCGCCG
>CALDYQ010000098.1 GCA_937944385.1 uncultured Burkholderiales bacterium
ATGCGATCAGCGTGGTTTCAACCATGTAGCGGGCCACAATGAACCAGTTGGCGAAGACATGCGATTGGCCGACCGTTCGCGGTTGCATCTGCACTGGGATCTCGATCGCAGTGAGGCCGTGTCGCGCGAGCAGATCGAGCACGCCAACGTCCTGGTAGTCGAGCTGGGTTGCAGCGCTGGAGGCGAGCGCTTCCATCGCGCGCCGAGAATAGAGCCGAAACCCCGAGGTGAAGTCCACGACGGGTTGCCCAGTGAGAAGCCGAAACCACGCCCAGGCGAGGCGACGAAGTGTACTGCCGCGACTCGGGCAGCTGCCGATGATCACATCTGCCGCACCGCTCTGGGCGAGCAGACGGTCGAGCTCATGCGCGAGGTGCTGCCCGTCGGCATCCATCGTGAGCACGGACGAGTAATCATGACGAAGCGCGTAGCGAATGCCGCATTGCGTGGCCCCCCACGCGCCGAGCGGATGATGGGTGCGCAATACGCGGGCGCCCGCTTGCCGGGCGAGAGCACCGGTTGCGTCAACACTCGCATCGTCGATGACCAGGACCTCGCTCAGTCCGCGGGCACGTACCGCTGCGACAACTCCGCCAATGGTGGCGGCCTCATTCTTTGCCGGAATGACGACGAGCGGTCGGCTGTGGGCCTCGTGACGCGGGTGGTCGGGGTCGAGCACGGCAGCAACGGTATCCGTGATGCGCCGTGCCAGGTGAACGAGATCGAACTCAGTCCGTGCCCTCTCGTGCCCCCTCTCACCGAGCCGTCGCCCAAGCTCGGGTGTGCAAGCGAGCCGCGCGATGGCGGCACGCCAGGCCGAAACGTCGTCCGGTGGCACGAGCAAGGCGTTTTCTTCGTGGCGCGCAAGCAGCAGTATGCCACTGCCTTCGATGCGGCTGGCGAGCAGGGGGCGACCTTCGCGCATCGCTTCGAGCAGGACGAGGCCAAAGGCCTCGGTGCGTTCGCGACTCGGTAGCGCAAAGGCGTGCGCTGCCTGCAGGAGCGCGATCTTTTCGTGTTCGGTGATGCGTTCGATCCAGCGCGCACGTTCGCCGAGATCGAGTTCAGCGATGAGGCGCTGAAGCCGCTCTCCTTCCTGGCCGGTGCCAACGAGCACGAGCGCGGCGTCGCGCACCTCAGCGAGTGCGCGCAGTAAAGTGTCGAAGCCCTTGTAGTAGGTCAGCCGACCGATGGCGAGCAACCGAAAGCGGCCGGGCGGCCATTGCCGCGCCGCCCAGGCGTGCTCCTCGGCATTGGGCGCGCGGTCGGCCGAGCGGAGCCCTAGCGGTATGGCGACACAGCGCTCCCGGTGGGCGGCGAGTGCCTCACTGGTGATGAGATAGGAGGCCGAGGTGGTGATGATCAGGTCGCTCGCATCGAGGACTGCGCGTTCGTAGGGGCGGTAGAAGGGGTAGAGCCAGCGCAGCAGGCGCTGATGCTTGGAGGCGACCACATCGCTGTGCCAATGGATGACCCAGGGTAGCCTCCGTGCCGCGCCCAGGGCGAAGCCAAAGAGCGGCGCCATGTTGGGCATGTGCCAGTGCAGGTAGTCCGGCTGGAAGTCTGCAATCGCGCGGGCGAGCGCCCGGCCAAACCGCGGTGCCACTGGCACGAAGGCGACCTCGCGCAGCACGGGAACCCGTCGCAGCCAGGGTGGGTCGTCATCAGGCAGGGGGAAGCCGGGCGGATGATGGGCGAGCGCGAAGGCTTCGATGCCTTGTCGACGTTGCTCATGCACGAGATCTTCGACGAACCGCTCCACCCCTCCGTGAAAAGGCGACCAGTATTTGCAGACGTGCAGCACTCGGCCGGTGAAACGCATGGGTGCTCACCTCCTGCTCAGGCCAAGCCGAGCGGCGAGTTCGGCGAGCGCGCGTCGGTCCTGCTCGTCGGTCAGACCGGCATGGGCTTCAAGCTGTTGGCGGGCAGCTTCGCCGTCACCCGCGGCCTTGAGCGATTGCAACAGCCCTGCGGCCGTCGGCAGTGAGCGCCGTTCGGCGTGCAGGCGCTCGAAGTGTTCGCGCGCGAGGGCAGCCTCGCCCCGCGCGAGCCGCGCATAGGCCTCGGCGAGCCGGCTCGTGAAGCTTCTGGGGGCGAGCTGGAGCGCCTGCTCGACATCGGCGAACGCTTCTGGGCTCGGACGGCCGAGCGCGAACGACAGCAAGGCGCGTTTGGCACGGGCTTCGGCCACGAACTCGGGCGCGGCACGGGGCGCCTCGATGGCTCGGCTGTACGCTCGCAGGGCAAGCTCCGGTTGACCTTGCGCTTCGAACAATGCACCCGCGTTGATGAGTACGACGGCGCCATCCATGCCGCGCGCGAGCGCGCCGGCGAGCGCTTGCAGTGCTTGAGTGCTGCGACCGGTCGCAACCAGCCATTCCGCCGTGGCGAAGAGCCCCTCGCCACCGTCGCCGAGCCGGGTGGATTGCTCGAAATCGCGCAGCGCGAGCTGCATGCGACCCTCGTCGCGGTAGGCGGCGCCACGGTTGAAATACGGGCGACTCTGCCCGGGGGTGAGCGCCTCGGGCAGCTTGGCGACGGCGTCCGACCAAAGGGCAAGCGGTGAGCGCATGCTTTCGATGCGATCGCGCGCGAGCGAGGCGAGCCCGCCGAGCAGGACGAGCGCCAAGGCAGCGAGCGCGACCCGCGCCCCGGTGCGCTCGGGCGCAGACGCGGGGGCGAGCGCGAGCGCCACGCCAGGCAGGGCCATCGCCCAGAGGTAGCTCCGGTAGAGCACGAACGGGTCTTGGATCCAGACCGTGGCGAATTCGGTTACGTACAGCGTTGTGACTGTGAGCAGTGCCCAGGCGAGGAGCCGTCTCCTGGGCAGCGAGGAGAACACGCCCACCGCAGCGGCCGCGAGAAGCAGGACATAACCCGCCACACCGAGAAGCAGGCCGAGGTCATCGAAATGCAAGGGGAAGCGCGGGCGCAGGTCGACCGACATGGCCGCGACGTTGGGCACGAGCCAGAGTGCGCCATAGTGGAAGAACAGCCGCATCTCGTTGGCGATCGAAAGCGGCCAGATGCGTTTTTCGATACCGGGCTCGAGTTGCGCGAGCTGCGCGACATAGCCGAGGGACGTCTGGTCGAACGGTTGGCCGATGAACTGGCCGTACTTACGCCACAGGAAGACGCCCGCTAGCAGGCTCAGCAGCGCCAGGGGTGCGAGTGCGCGCAGCACCTGCACCGGCGGCAGTCGGCGGATGATGATGATGAGACCGAACATCGCCGCCGGTAGCGCGAGCGCGTATTCCTTCGAAAGGAGAGCAAGGCCGTAGCAGGCAAACGCGCCAATCAGCCGAAGCGCGCCGCCGTACTGCGCCCAGCCGATCGTGGCCAGGAGCGCAAGCAGGGAAAAAAGCGTGCACAGCAGGATCGAGCGCTGCACGAGGTAGGCGACGGCGTAGACGGCGACCGGATGGAGCAGAAAAACGAGCGCCAGAGACGCGCACAGAAACGTCGCCCAGCGCCCGACGGGTAGCGCGGCCGGGCTCGTGGCGGCAGTCGAGGAGAAGTCGGTGGCCGACTGAAGGGGCGCGCCGAGCGCATCGAGCAGGCGCCGGTAGAACACGAACAGAAGCGCCGCCACGAGCGCGTGCAGCGCCACGTTCACGGCCCGCTGGAAGGGGATGTGCTGGTCGCCGAAGAACCGCTCGAGGGCGACGATCGAGTGATAGGCGATCACCCGGACACGGGCGGTCAGAAGTTGTCCGTACTCTGCCCGGAAACCCTCGCGAGTGATGAGCTCATCGTCGAAAAACAACGGTGCCGGAAGCACCCGGGCGTAGAGCGCGTAGACGGCGGCCAGCGCAAGGAGAGCGATGCCCGCTGCGAGCGCGTGATGACGGAGGGCTTGCCATGGGCGGGAGAGAGGCATGACCCATTATTTTGATGCACCGCGGTAGCTTTGTGAACACTCACCGTCCAAGTTGGCGCATCGCCCGCGTGAGCCCGTCCACGGTCGTCGGATACATCCGGTCCTTGACGATTTCGCGGACCAGATCGGTCGAGTGGGTGTATCCCCAGGTGCGTTCGGGCATCGGGTTCAGCCACGCCACGCGCCGGAAATGCTCGACCACGCGCGTGAGCCAGACCCGGCCGGATTCGCTGTTCATGGTCTCGACGCTGCCGCCGGGCATTTCGATCTCGTAGGGGCTCATCGCAGCGTCGCCAACGAAGATTACCCGGTAGTCGGGGCCGTACTTGTGCAGAAGGTCGAGTGTGAGTATGCGCTCGGTCGAGCGCCGGCGGTTGGTCCGCCAGACGAAGTCGTAGAGGCAGTTGTGGAAATAGAAGTGCTCGAGCCGCTTGAATTCGCTCTTCGCAGCGGAGAACAGGGCCTCGACTGCCTCCACGTGATCATCCATCGAGCCGCCGACATCGAGCAAAAGGAGCACCTTCACCGCGTTGCGCCGCTCGGGGCGCATCTGGATCGAGAGCATCCCGGCGTTCTTGCCGGTCTCCTCGAGTGTGTGCGGCAGGTCGAGCTCCTCGGCGGCACCCTCGCGGGCAAAGCGTCTGAGGCGTCGGAGCGCGACCTTGATGTTGCGCGTGTTGAACTCGACCGTGTCGTCGTAATCGCGGAATCGCCGCTCGTCCCACACCTTCACCGCGCTGCGCTGGCGTGAGCGGTCCTGGCCGATGCGGATACCCGCGGGGTTGTCGCCATAGGCACCGAAGGGCGAGGTGCCGCCGGTGCCGATCCATTTGTTGCCCCCCTGGTGGCGGGCTTGCTGCTCTTCCAGGCGCTTTCGGAGCGTCTCCATGAGCTCGTCCCAGCCGAGCGCGGAGAGCTTCGCGCGTTCTTCCGGCAAAAGGGCCTTTTCGATCATCCGCCGCAGCCAGTCTTCCGGGATCGCCGTCTTCAGATCGACGAGCGCGGCCACCCCGTTGAAGTACTCGCCGAAGGCGGCGTCGAAGCGGTCGAACTGGGTCTCGTCCTTGACCAATGTGCTGCGGGCGAGAAAGTAGAAGTCCTCGACCGAGGGGCCGATCACGCCGGCCTTGAGTGCCTCGAGCAGTGTGAGGAATTCCCGCGTCGAGGGCGAAAGGCCGCGCTCGCGCAGGTGATAGAAAAAGTCGAGCAACATCGAAGGCGGATCGTAGCCGACCCGGGCGTGCGCGCGCCGGGCCGTTCGCCTATGCCACACTAGATCGCGGCACTCGTCCACGATCCAATCAAACCCCGATGAGCAGCGCGCTCGACGAGGATAGCCTAGCCGTCGATTCATCAAGCAAAACGACGTCGGAGTCGAGGAGGCGTTTCGTGAACCGCATCCATAGCCTGGTCCGGTCTACCGTATGCATGCTCGGTCGTGTTGGTCTCCGCCTACGCCTCGTGCAGCGAGTTCATCAAGCAGGCGAAGCGGCGAAGCCTGCGCGCGCAGTTTTTCAATGTGTCCTTCGTCGGCACCAAAGCGCTTGCCGATGCACTCGGCCCAGATGCCGATGGGGTGATGATTTCCCAGGTGATGCCGCCGCCCAGCGCAAAGAAGTTCGCCGTGGTGCGCGAGTACTTGAGGGCGATCGAAGCTGCGAAGCAACCGCCTTCCTACACGAGCCTCGAAGGTTTTATCGCTGCCAAGGTGTTTGTCGAGGTGCTGCGCCGCGGCGGAGCTGCCTCTCGTGAAGCGCTCGTTCGCGCGTTAGAGGGCATGCGTGAATATGACCTGGGGGGCTTTACGGTCTCTTTCAGTCCCACCCAACACAACGGTTCGAAGTTCGTCGATCTCACCTCACTTGGGCGCGACGGCCGGGTGCGCTATTGACGACGGTCGGCGGCGGCGCTGGGGTGCAGCTGCCGGTTCAGCCCAGCCCCGGCGAACCCGCCCGGGACCCGTAGACGGGCGCCCCCGCGCGCAATCTCTGGTTGCGCCGTCGTTGATCAGCCGTAACGACGCGCGTCGTCGATCACCCGTCCGTCGTTGGCGAGTGTGCCGGGCGGGACGAGTTCGACTTCTCCGCCCAGTTTGGTGACCTCTCGCAGGGCCTCCTTCACGCGCTCGGCCAGGCCTTCGCCGGGTGCAGCGCATTCGGCGCGGAGCGTCATCTGGTCGCGGTCGTCGGGGTTCGTGAGTACGAGGCGAAGGCGGCCGAGTTCCGGGAAGCGGCGGCCGAGTTCGGCGACCTGGGAGGGGTGAACGAACATACCCTTGACCTTGGCCGTTTGGTCGGCGCGGCCCAGCCAACCCTTGATGCGCGTGTTGGTCCGCCCGCTCGGGCAGCAGCCGGGCAGCACGGCCGAGAGGTCTCCCGTAGCGAAGCGGATCAGTGGATAGTCCGGGTTGAAGGTCGTGATGACGATCTCGCCCACCTCGCCTTCGCTCACCGGGTCGCCCGTGCCCGGCCGGACGATCTCGACGATCAGGTCCTCGTCGATCACCATGCCTTCCACGTTGCCCATCGCATCCGGCGCCTCGTAGGCGATCAGGCCGATGTCTGCAGTTGCGTACGCCTGGCTTGCCACGATGCCACGCTCGCGCAGCATCTGCCGGAGTGCCGGCGGGAAGTATTCGCCCGAGACCGAGGCCTTCTTGAGGCTCGTGATCGGGGTGCCCAGTTCGTCGGCCTTCTCGATCAGGATGCGCAGGAAGGAAGGCGTGCCGACATAGCCGTCCGGCTGAAGATCCAGCATCGCTGCGATCTGCTGCTCGGTATTGCCCACACCGGCGGGGAACACGGTGCAGCCGAGCGCCACCGCGCCGGCGTCCAGGATCCAGCCGCCCGGCGTCATGTGGTAGCTGAAGCTGTTGTGAATCAGATCCCCGGGCCGGAAGCCCGCCGCATCGAGCGCGTTCGCCGTGCGCACATAGGCGTGCATCTCGGGGCCCTCGGGCTCATAGATCGGCCCCGGGGAGGCGAACACGCGCGCCGCGCGACGGACGGCTGCGGCACCCCAGCCGATCGCGGCCACGCCGCCGAACGGGCGATTCGCCTTCTGCAGGTCGAGCAGTTCGCTCTTCCGAAGCACGGGCAGTTTGGCCAGCGCCTCGCGCGAGGTGATGGCGGCCGCGTCGATGTGCGCGAGCGATTGCGCAAACCACGGCGCGCTCGCCTTGGCGTGGGCGATGTGCAGCGGCAGGCGGGCCAAGAGGTCGGCTTCGCGTTCGGCCGGGTCGCGGAAGGTGCGGGGATCGGGGTATCGGCTCATGCGCAGGGTTTCTCCAAGGGGGGCGTGCGGTTGCAGTGCGCTGCGTTCGTTTGAGACATTATCGGCCGAGGATCCGCCCGCACCATGCCCTCACTGCTTGCCACACTGCGCCCGCCGTTCATCGCGCTCTCGCCCGCGGTCGTGGCCGTTGCCGCGGCGATGGCCTGGCGCGAGCGCTCCTCGGCCTGGTCGTTGCGATTCCGGCGTTCATGGCCGTGCGGACGGTATTGGCGCGACCTGACGACCGCGCCGCCTGGCTTCGAGCGATGCCGCTCAACGTGATCGCGAGCGTCGCGCTACCGCTGCTGATCGCGCTCGGGATCGTTCTCGGGCCCGCTTGCTGACTACTGACGGGGCTCACCCCGAGCGTTGACACGAATGGTTCGGCCGGGCGGATGGCTCATCTGCACGTAATGGTCCTGGCCGCGAAAGGTGTAGCCCACGTCGTAGTAGGCGACATTCCCGCCGCCCACGGTTTCGCAACGTCGGATGTCGCGCGAGTAGGGCAGGCCGCCGCCGCCGGTTTGGGCGCCGAGGGCGGCGCCAGCGACCGCACCGGCCACCGTCGCCGCATCGTTACCGCGTCCGCTGCCGATCTGGTGGCCAATGATGCCGCCGATGATCGCGCCGACCACAGCGCCGCCGACGTTCGGGTCGCCGCCCGAGCCTGGCCGATGCTCGGTCCAGCAGCGCTGCTCGGGTGGGCCCATGACCGCACGCACGTAAATGACGGGAGCCTCATAGATCCGCTCCCCGGGGCGCTGGTACCACGGGTAGACCTCCGCCGGGGGCAGGACGCCGGCGACCTCCCAGCGCTCGTCCATGCCGCGTCGATAGGGACGGATCGAGCTGATCGTGTCGTTCAAGCCGAGTGAACGCAGGCTCGCATGGCTTCCGACATCGAATACCACACAGCGCCCGCGGAAACCTTCGTGTTCGCAGGCAAGCCAGCGACCGCGCTCGACGATGACCGAGGAGGCCAGATCATTGAACTCGTAGACGCGCAGGTTGGCCGCGCCCTGCCCGAGCGTCAGCGAACGGCCGCGAAAGCCATCGTGCTCATAGAGGGTGATGGTCGCTTGAACGACGCCCGCGAAGGCAAGGCCGGCGAGCGCGCCGACGGCGGCTATCCGACCAAGGTGATGGGGACGGTTGATGAACATGGCGGCTCCGCGAGACACATCGATGGTGATTGGCGCGGATTATTGCGGTGCCGGTATCGCCTGTCGACCCGAGGGCGCGTCATCGGCTACGCTCGGCCGATGGACATCGATTCGCTTGCGAGCTGCTTTTCCGGCCGCACACTCACGCACCCTGAGGACACGGCCCCCTTTCTGATCGACTGGCGACGGCGCTGGCAAGGGCGGGCGCTCGCCGTCGTGCAACCCGACACCGCGGAGGACGTTGCGCGTATCGTACGTTGGTGTGCCGAGCATCGGGTGCCGATCGTCCCTCAGGGCGGCAACACGGGGCTGTCGGGAGCCAGCGTGCCGGATGCGTCCGGGCGGGCGATCGTGCTGTCGCTCGCTCGGCTCACGCGCATCCGCGCGGTCGATCCGCCAAATGAGACGATGACCGTCGAGGCGGGCGTTTCGCTCGCCCGCGCTCAGGCGGTCGCAGCGGAACATGGGCAGCTGTTTCCGCTTTCGCTCGCGTCAGAGGGCTCCTGCACGATCGGCGGCAATCTCTCGACCAACGCGGGCGGGGTGGCCGTGCTCCGCTACGGCAATGCGCGCGAGCTCTGCCTCGGGCTCGAGGTGGTGACGGCAGAAGGCGAGCTTTGGAACGGCCTGCGCGGGCTGCGCAAGGACAACACCGGCTACGACCTGCGGGATCTTTTCATCGGGGCCGAAGGCACGCTCGGTGTCATTACCGCGGCCACGCTCAAACTGTTTCCGGCACCGGTTGCGAAGATCACCGCCTGGGCCGCCGTGCCCTCGCTCTCTGAGGCTATTCGTCTGCTCGAACTGGCCCAGGCTCGGCTCGGCGCACGGTTGACCGCGTTCGAGGCACTCACGCCGCCGTGCATCGCGCTCCTCTCCGAGCAATTGCCCGAACTGCGCTGGCCCTTGTCAGAGCGCGCTCACCCGGCAGTGCTCATCGAACTCTCCGAGTTCGAGGACGAGGCGAACGGCCGGGCTGCGCTCGAGGCGCTGCTCGAGGCGGCGCTCGGCAAGGGCTTGATCATGGATGCCGCAATCGCGGGCAGCCTTGCCCAGTCCCTCGAGTTCTGGGCCTTGCGTGAGCGGATGAGCGAAGCCCAGCAACGCGCAGGACGCAACATCAAACACGACATCGCGGTGCCGATCTCCCAGATCGCGGACTTCGTCCGTGAGACGAACGCCGCGATCGCTGCGCGCTTCCCCGGCGTGCGGATGATCGTCTTCGGCCATCTCGGGGACGGCAATCTGCACTACAACGTCTCGCCGCGGCCGGGTCCGGGCGATGACGTGCTGGCGCTCGAACCGGCCATCAACGCCCTCGTGCATGATGCGGTCGTGCGTTTCGGCGGAACCGTGTCGGCTGAACACGGCCTGGGTGTGCTGCGGCGCGACGAGGCCGCGCGCTACAAGTCACCCGTCGAACTCGATCTCATGCGGCGGATCAAGCGGGCGCTCGACCCGCAGGGGCTCATGAATCCCGGCAAGGGGCTGGGCGATTTCGGTTGCTGATGCGGCGTGGATGTATTTGAATTTGGCGGGCCGATGATGCAGAGGCGACCGCACGTAGGGCGCCATCGCGTCGCGTCTCGTTACGGACGAAGAGCCTGCGCTTTCGTGGATCAGGTCGTGGATCAGGTCGTCGATCATCATTCAAGCAGCCTTGACAGACCGGGCGGCTTGTGGTCGGTGCAAGTGTGCCGGGCCTGATCGTAGGGCAGCGTCGTTGACTTCTAGGAGGAATGCAATATGTCGTCGTCTCGATCACCTCATCGTCTTGCGGCACTCGCTGGCATTGGGCTTCTCGCCGGATGTGCCAGCTCGGGCAGTGGCCCGGGCAGCGCTACGGCCGTGACGTGGCCTGATCTCATCGTCCACCTGCACGCAACGAAAGGCGCGTTTTTGGTCGATCCCAAGACTGACACGGTTGTGACCAACCTGCCCACGGGCGCCATGGCGAACCTCGGCGCGACCACGCCCGATGGTCGGAAGGTCTACGTGGCCAACGAAGCGATCGGCGGGCGTAACGTCTTCGTGATCGATCTCGTCCAGCGCAAGGAGGTGGCTCGGCTCGAAACTGGCAACCGGCCAAAGCATCCCGCGGTGTCGCCCGATGGCAAGTGGGCGTTCGTCAATCACTGGGGGCTCGACGACGGCAAACTGCGGCTCACGTTCATCGACGTCGCGACCGATCGCGTGGGCAAATTGATCGAGCTAGAGGTGCGCGGCAGCCTGCCCGGCCCCGCCCCCACCTCGATGCACAACGCGTGGAGCCTCGACTCCCGCTACCTCTTCACCCTCAACCGCGTGGATGACGAACTCGTCGTCGTCGACACGCGCGACTGGAGCGTCCGCCGCGTGGCCTTGCCCTCCAAGCCGCATTACCCGGCACCCAGTCCCGACGGGCGGGAACTCTGGATGGTGGTCGAGGGTAAGGACGCAAGCAACCCGCCGCAGGCGATCGTTTTCGATCTGACACGTCCAGGAATGCCCGAAGTCGCGCGCGTTCGGCAGCCGCTCGAGGGGCAAGCGGTCATCGAGGGTCACCACGGCAACTTCACCCAGGACGGGCGTCATTTCTTCATGCTGAACCGCGGGCCGGGCAACAAGAGCGAGGGTACCGAGGTTGCAGTCTTCGACGCAAAGTCGCGGCGGCTCGTCAAGAACATCCAAACCGGCTCGACCGGCATCGGCCATACCTACAACACGCCGGATGGCCGATACGCCGTGGTCACCAACTACGGCAACAACGTGATCTCGATCATCGATACGCGGACGATGAGTCTCGTCAAGGACATCACCGTCGGTAAGGGCCGCATGGGGCACATTGCCTTCACGCCGGATTCACGCTTCGGCTACATCTCGAATGCGGGTGATGGCAACCTGCACAAGCTCGACCTGCAGACACTCACAATCGTCAAGGAGATCAAGACGGGCGATGCCCCCGGCGGCGCCCAGGTGTTGAACGTCTGGACCAATGTATTCGAGGAGTTGCCCACCACCGTGGCGCGGCGGTGAGCGGTAGCGCGTTTGTGTTCGACTAAAAAATCAAGGGCACCCGCGGGTGCCCTTTTTTTCGATCGGGGATACGGCTTGGGTGGGCGAGGTGGTCAAGCCAGCCAGCGCTTCCGGCGCCGGTAGCTCTTCACGTCGCGGAAGCTCTTGCGCTCGCCCGAGGAGACGCCCAGGTAGAACTCCTTGACGTCCTCGTTGCTCGCAAGCGCCTTGGCTTCGCCATCCATCACCACGCGGCCGCTCTCGAGGATGTAGCCGTAGTCGGCGTACCTGAGGGCGACGTTGGTGTTCTGTTCGGCGAGCAGGAAGGAGACGCCCTCTTTCTGGTTCAGATCGCGCACGATCTCGAAGATTTCGGCCACGATCTGCGGCGCGAGGCCCATCGAGGGTTCATCGAGCAGGATCATCGAGGGGCGGGCCATGAGGGCGCGGCCGACGGCGGTCATCTGCTGCTCGCCGCCCGAGGTGTAACCCGCTTGCGAGCCGCGGCGCTCCTTGAGCCGCGGGAAGTAGTGGTAGACACGTTCGAGTTCGGCCTTGAGCTCCGCGCGGGAGAGCTTTCGCGTATACGCGCCGGTGAGCAGGTTTTCCTCGACGGTCAGGTGGCCGAAGCAGTGCCGCCCTTCCATGACCTGGACGACGCCCATGCGCACGAGGTCGTTCGTCGTCAGGCGATCGGTGCGCTGCCCATTGAACTCGATCGAGCCCTTGGTCACCTCGCCGCGCTCGGTGCGCAGCAGGTTCGACACCGCCTTGAGCGTGGTGCTCTTGCCGGCACCGTTGGCACCAAGGAGCGCCACGATCTTGCCCTTCGGGACTTCGAGCGAGACGCCCTTGAGCACGAGGATCACGTGGTCGTAGATGACCTCGATATTGTTGACGGAGAGGTAGGCGCTCATGGGGCGGCAAGTCAAAGGAATGAACCGGGCTCGGTTTCGCTTCGGCAAGGCGCTGTACGGGCGTCTCGCCGAAGCGTTCTCGCCGAGGCGAGAACGCTCCCGTGGATTCGGGTCTCAGCGGGTCAGCCGGGCAAACAGGCGGGGGTGATCTTCTTCTCTGCCGCGTACTTGGCGCTGCTCTCCTCGACCATCCTGCGGATCATGGCCCGGTCGCCAATCACCCAGTTCGGGGTGACCGCCTTCCACGCCTTGCCGTCCCAGGTTTGCACCTTGACCGCGCCCGAGCCCTCGTGGTCTTCGCAGGACGTTTTGACCGGCGGCAGCATGCCGAGGGCACCGAGTTCACGCAGGCGCTTGTCGTCGAGGTTGAGGTTTTCGAGCCCCCAGCGGACTTGTTCGCCGGTCATGACCTTGCCCTTGCCGTACTTGTCCTGCGCCTTGCGGATCGCCTCGGTCCAGAGGATCGCCGCGGTGATGCCGCGCATGTGGTAGACCGAGCCGATGCGGTCGCGGTCGGCCAAGTTGCCTTTGCCGGCGCCATAGACCTTCTTGCGGATTTCGTCGAGCACCGGGTAGTTGCCCGGGGTGTTGAAGGTCATGGTCGAGTAGCCCTTGGCGGCATCGCCCGCAGGAATCACGTCTTCCTCGGAACCCGCCCACCACACACCCAGCATCTTCTCGCGCGGGTAGCCGACACGCGCCGCAGTCTTGATGGCCACGGCATTCATCACCCCCCAGCCCCAGAGGATCACGTAGTCGGGGTTCTCGCGACGGATCTGCAACCACTGCGAGTTCTGCTCGTTACCCGGGTGGGCGACCGGGATCTTGATGAGCTGGAAGCCGAGCTGCTTTTCGTAGGCCTCGAACACGGGAAACGGCTCCTTGCCGTAGGCCGAGTCGTGATAGAGGTGCACGATCTTCTTGCCCTTGAGCTTGTCCATGCCGCCGGCTTGTTCGCCGAGGTACTTGATCATGCCGGCGGCCTGGTTCCAGTAGTTGGTGATGAGCGGGAAGACGTACGGGAAGACTTTGCCATTCGCCGCATCCGAGCGGCCGTAGCCCATGGTCGTCATGGGCACCTTGTCGACCGCGACCCGGTCGAGGATGCCGTAGGCGATGCCCGTCGACAGCGGCTCGACCACTGTGGCGCCGCCGCCCTTCTTCTTGAGTCGTTCGTAACACTCGACCCCGCGCGCGGCGTTGTATTCGGTTTCGCATTCTTCCCAGGTGATCTTGACGCCATTGATGCCGCCCTGGGCGTTGACCAGGTTGAAGTAGTCGATGACGCCGCCAAAGATGCCGGAGCCGCCCGAGGCGTATGGGCCGACCCGGTAGGAGAGCAGCGGGACGAACTGTTCCTGCGCCGAGGCGGTGATGCTCGTGATTGCGGTGGCTGCAGCAACCACGGTGCCCGCAAGCAGCCGTGTGATGTGTCGTTTCATGGTGTGTGACCTCCTTGGGTGGTTGGAATGAAAACGGTTCGATGCCCAGTCCGGGCGCAGATTCAGTGCGGGAACGGCCAAAGTCGGAGCTTCTCCTTGCCGATCTGCCACAGCCGCGCGAGCCCATGCGGCTCCACGATCAGGAAGAAGATGATCAGCGCGCCGAACACCATCAGTTCGAGATTCGAGGTGACCTGGTTGGGCAGGCCCGTGGCATGCACGATGAAGGAGAGAAGAATCGGCAGCAGCACGATAAAACCTGCGCCCAGAAAAGAACCGAGGATTGACCCCACCCCGCCGATGATGATCATGAACAGGATGCGGAACGAGAGGTCGAGGTTGTAGGCCTCGGGTTCGACGGTGCCGAGATAGCAGTAAGCGTAGAGCGCGCCTGCGACACCGCAGTAAAACGAGCTCACGGCAAAGGCGGTCAGCTTGGTGCGCATGAGCCGAAAGCCGATCACCTCAGCGGCCACGTCCATGTCGCGCACGGCCATCCACGAGCGGCCCACGGTCGAGCGCACCATGTTCTTCGCCGCGAGTGCGAGCAGGCAGACGATCGACAGAACGAGCAGGTATTTCCTCGCTGGGGTATCGAAGGTGAAGCCGAGGATCTCGACCTGCTGGGCCGTGATCACGCCCGAGGACGAGTAGTTGGTGAACCAAGGCACCTTGGTCAGACACCAGACGACGAAGAACTGCGTGGCGAGCGTCGACGCTGCGAGATAGAACCCCCGGATGCGCAGCGAGGGCAATCCGAAGACGATGCCGACCGCCGCAGCGCATATGCCCCCGAGGACAAAGGCCAAAAGCACCGGCATGCCCTCCACCCGCAGCATGAAGTTGTAGCTGGCAAACGCGCCCACGGCCATGAAGGCCGCCGTGCCAAGCGAGAGCTGACCCGCGTAGCCGGTGAGGATGTTCAGTCCGAGCGCGGCGAGCGAGAGGATCAGAAACGGGATCAGGATGGCCGAGAAGAAATACGGGGTGGCTGCGAGCGGGATGACGACGAACGCAATCAGCAGCAACAGTGCAACGGCGATCCGGTCTTGGCGGATCGGGAAGATCTGGCCGTCTTCGAGGTAGCTGGTCTTGAACTGGCCGGCTTCGCGATAAATCATGACTCAGATCCTCCGGATGATCTTCTCGCCGAAGAGGCCTTCCGGCCGGACGAGCAGGAACACGAGCGCGAGCACATAGGGGAACCACCCCTCGATGCCGCCGCCGACGTAGGGGCCAATGAAGACCTCGGCCAGCTTTTCGGAGGCTCCGATGATGAGGCCGCCGACGATTGCGCCCGGCACCGAGGTGAAGCCACCCAGGATCAACACCGGCAGGGCCTTGAGCGCAACGAAGGTGAGCGCGAACTGCACGCCGTTTCGCGCGCCCCAGAGGAGCCCTGCGACGAGCGCGACGATACCGGCCACCGCCCAGACTACCCCCCAGACATGCTGGAGCGGAATGCCCACCGAGAGCGCCGCCTGATGGTCATCGGCCACGGCACGCAGGGCACGTCCGATCTTGGTCTTGTTGAAGATAAGGGCGAGCACGGCCACCAGCGCCCCGCAGATCAAGGCGGCAACGACGTCGAACTGCGACACCAGCATGCCTGTTGATTCCATGATCGCCTCGAAGGGCACGTCTTCGATGCCGAGCTCGAGCTTGCGGACGTTCGAGCCCCAGACGAGCTGGGCGAGACCTTCGAGAAAGAAGGTGAGACCGATCGTGGCCATGAAGAGCGTGATGTCGTGCTGGTTGACGAGCGGCCGGAGCACGACGCGTTCGGTCAGAAAGCCGAGCGCGATCATGACCACCATCGCCACCGGTATCGCAGCCCAGAGCGAGAGGCCGAACTCATCCTTGAGGCCCGCCACGGTCAGCGCCGCGAGAAAGACCATGGCTCCCTGGGCGAAATTGAACACGCCCGAGGCCTTGAAGATGAGCACGAAGCCCAGCGCGACGAGCGCATACATCACGCCCGAGAGGAGTCCTGCGATCAGGACTTCGAAGAAGAACTGCATCAGTGCGCTCCCAGGTAGGCCTTGATGACTTCGGGGTCGTTGCGCACCACATCGGGCGGGCCATCCCCAATCTTGCGGCCGTAGTCGAGCACGACCACACGGTCGGAGATGTCCATGACCACCCCCATGTCGTGTTCGATCAGGACGATCGTGGTGCCGAACTGTTCGTTCGTGTCGAGCACGAAGCGGCACATATCCTGCTTCTCCTCGACGTTCATGCCAGCCATCGGCTCGTCGAGCAGCAGCATCGAGGGCTCCGCTGCGAGCGCCCGGGCAAGTTCAACGCGCTTCTTGATGCCGTAGGGCAGCCGCGCAACTGGCGTCTTGCGCACGTGCTGAAGCTGCAGGAAGTCGATGATTTCTTCGACGACACGACGGTTCTCCACCTCCTCGCGGCGGGCCCGGCCGATCCAGAGCGCCTGCTCGAGAAAGCTCGAGCGAATCTTGAGATTCCGCCCGGTCATGATGTTGTCGAGCACCGTCATGCCGGAGAAGAGGGCGATGTTCTGGAAGGTGCGGGCAATGCCCTGTTCGGCGGCCTGGTGCGTGTCCATGTCGCGCCGCGTCTCACCGCGGAAGGTGATCGTGCCCTCCTGCGGGTGATAGACGCCGTTGATCACGTTCAGCATCGAGCTCTTGCCGGCACCGTTGGGGCCGATGATGGCGCGGATCTCGTGCTCGCGCACATCGAAGGAAATGTTGGTGAGGGCCTTGACGCCACCGAAGCGAAGCGAGATGTTGTCCACCTTCAGGATGACCTCACCGATCTTGCGCGTGCTCATGCGGCACCTCCTGCGCGCGTCGGAACGCGCTTGACATCGCAGATACGCACATCGGCAGCCACCACGCCGGTCCGGCCGTCCTCGAACTTGACCTGGGTTTCAATGTGTTGCACCGCCTTGCCGCCGAAGAGCGCGTCCAGAAGCGGCTGGTACTTTTCGGCGATGAAGCCCCGACGGACCTTGCGCGTGCGGGTCAGTTCGTCGTCGTCGGGGTCGAGTTCCTTGTGCAGCACGAGAAAGCGCGAGACCTGCGAGTGGGTGAGTTCGCCTTCGCCTGCGAGCTCGGCGTTGACCTGTTCGATACAGCCGCGGATCAGGTCGTAGACCTCGGGCTTGCCGGCGAGATCGACGTAGCCCGAGTAGACGAGCCCACGGCGTTCGGCCCAGTTGCCCACTGCCGTGAGATCGATGTTCACGAAGGCCATGACGCTCTCCCTGCCATGGCCGAAGCAGACCGCTTCTTTGATGAAGGGGTGGAACTTGAGCTTGTTCTCGATGTAGTTGGGCGCGAAAAGGGCACCGTTGGCGAGGCGTCCGACGTCCTTCGCGCGGTCGATGATCTTCAGGTGCCCATCGGCGTCGAAGACCCCCGCATCCCCGGTGTGGAAGTAGCCCTCGGCGTCGATCGCCTCGGCCGTGGCGTCCGGCCGCTTGTAGTACTCCTTGAGTACCATCGGCCCCCGGACCAGCACCTCCCCGTTTTCAGCGAGCTTCACCTCGACGCCGGGCGCCGGTTTGCCGACGCTGTCCAGCTTGATCTCGCCGTCAGGTTGCAAGGTGACGTAGGCGCAGGTTTCGGTCTGGCCGTAGAGTTGTTTGAGGTTGATGCCGATCGAACGGTAGAAGCGGAACAGATCGGGCCCGATTGCCGCGCCCGCGGTGTAGGCCACGCGCACGCGGGAGAGTCCGAGCGTGTTCTTGAGCGGCCCGAAGATGAGTACGTTGCCGAGCGCATAGGCCAGCCGGTCGGCCAAACCCACCGACTTGCCGTCGAGCAGGTCGGCGCCGACCCGCCGCGCCACCTTCATGAAACGGTCGAACAGTGCGCGCTTCCACCGGCTCGCATCTTCCATCCGGATCATCACGTTGGTGAGCATGCCCTCGAAGATGCGTGGCGGGGCGAAGTAATAGGTCGGGCCGACCTCGCGCAGGTCGATCATCACGGTGTCGGCTGACTCTGGGCAGTTGACCGTGTAGCCGGCCACGAGCCATTCGGCGTAGCTGAAAAGATGGTCGCCCACCCAGGCCATCGGCAGGTAGGAGAGCACGTTCTCCCGCTCGGTCAGGTGATCGAAGCCGACGGCACCGCGCGCGGCAAAGATCATCGCGGCATGCGTCTGGGCCACGCCCTTGGGCTTGCCCGTGGTGCCCGAGGTGTAGAGCATGACCGAGACGTCGTCCGTGCGTCCTTGGGCGATCTCGTCGTCGAGGCGCGAAGCGTGGGCGGCGAGCCACTCCTGACCCTTCGCACGCAGCGCGTCCAGACTGAGCAGCCCCGGGGCCGCGTAGTTGCGCAGTCCGCGCGGATCCTCGTAGATGATGTGGCGAATCGTCGGCAAGGTGTCCCGCGCCTCGAGCAGTTTGTCCACCTGCTCCTGGTCCTCGACGATCGCGAACTCGATCTCGGCGTTGTCGAGCACGTAACGCATCTCGTCGGCGATCGCGTCCTGATACATCGGCACGGCGACCCCGCCGAGACATTGGGCGGAGGCGAACGCCATGTATAGCCGCGGCCGGTTGTCGCCGATGATCGCGAGGTTCTGACCGCGGCGGAAGCCAAGCGATGCGAGGCCGGCGGCGACCTCGCGCACCTCGGTCCAAGTCTCGCGCCAGGTCCACGTCTGCCAGATGCCGAGGTATTTCTCGCGCAGGGCCGGCGCATCGGGCCGGGCCGCCGCGTGGGCCGCGAGCAGGCGCGGAAAAGTCTCCCCGGCTGTCATCGGATGTCGCTCCTTGCTCTCCGACGGCCGGGAAGGCGCTGCCGGAGGTTTGTCGTTGTCGTGCCCGGTCTGGACGGTCTCGATGGCGCAGCGGCGGCGCAAACAAAACCGACCGGCGGGTCGGGAATCATGGGGAGTCTAGTCTTGTATAAGAGTCGTGACAAGCGGGACGCCGATCTTCGCGACGTCTGCCCGACTGCTGCGAATCATGAAACTGGAACACGTAACCGAGATCGACTCGACCAACACGGAGCTCATGCGCCGGGCGCTTCGCGGGGGTGCTCGGGCCGTGCATGGTGTCGCGTTGGTTGCCGATCACCAGTCCGCGGGCCGGGGTCAGCGTGGACGGCTCTGGCGTGACAGCGTGACCGAGCCCGGCGCAAGCTTGCTCCTCTCCGTGGGCTGGCAATGGCCGCGCGCGTGTCCGCTCGATGGGCTGAGTCTTTCACTGGGGCTCGCCCTGCTCGACACGCTCGCATCGCTCGTGGCCGAACCCGCAAGCCTTGCGCTCAAGTGGCCGAACGATCTGCTCTACGGATCAGGCAAATGCGGCGGGATCCTGGTCGAGACCGTCAATCTGGCGGCTGATACCGATACGCGTGCGCTCGTCGTCGGCATCGGACTCAACCTGACGGCCGTGCCGATGCTCGACGCCGAAGGCGCCCAGCGCGCCTTGCCCGTCCGTGCCCTGTTTGCTGATGTCGCGCCAGGCATGGCGCACGCGGTGCGCGCAAGGCTGTTGGATCGCCTGTTGCCTGCGCTTGCCGCCTGCCTCGAGCGCTTTGAGCAGCGCGGGTTCGCTGCCGATCGCGAGGCGTTCGAAGCGCGCATGGCCTGGCTCGGGGAATCGGTGGAATTCGTGCGACCTGTCGGCGAGACGATCCGCGGCCGCATCGATGGTGTGGAGGCGGACGGCGCGCTCTCCCTGCGGGTCCAGGGGCAGCGGCTTAAACTCCATTCAGGCGAGTTGCGGCAGGTCCGTCCTGCCGTATTGGCCATCTCGTGAGTTCATCGACACTGAGCATGCTTCTCGCTCTCGACATCGGCAACACCCGCCTGAAGTGGGCCCTGTTCGACGGCGCGACCATCGCCAACCGCGGCGCGATGTTCGTGGCCGAAGTCAACACCTGCGTGGAGCGCTTCGGCTTCGACCGCATGCCGATCGCGCGCGTGGCCGGCTCGCACGTAGCGAACAATCAATCGCGCGAGCGCATCGAGCGGCAGTTCCGCCGGATCGGCCATGAAATCGAATGGATCCGCTCGAGCGCCGGCGCCTGTGGTGTCACCAACCGCTACGACGTACCCGAACGCCTGGGCACCGATCGCTGGGCGGCCCTGGTGGCCGCATGGGCGCGCGGTCTGGCCCCGTGCATCGTGGCGAGCGCCGGTACCGCGCTCACCGTCGACCAGCTCGATGAGCGCGGCGTGTTTCTCGGTGGTGCAATCGTGGCTGGCTATCACGCGATGCTCGGCGGATTGGCGGGCAACACCGCGGCGCTGTCGGTGGACGCCGGCGAGTGGACGGCGCAACCGCGGAACACGCGCGACGCCCTTGCGACCGGCGCCATCGACGCCATGGTCGGCGCCATCGAGCGCGGGCGGGCACGGCTCAGTTCGACGCTCGCGGAGCGCGGCCAGTCGGAGGCGGTGCGACTCGTGTTGACCGGAGGAAGCGCCTATCGCCTGCTGGCTCATTTGCCCCCGGGGGCGGTGGCGATCGATTCGCTCTGCCTCGAGGGCGTGGCAGGGATCGCCCGTGCGGGGGAGGCCCAGGTGAAGCGTGAGCCCGCGGATGTGCAGGTTGCTCCAGGTGCAGTGGCCGAGCCCACCCTGCGTGCCTGATCCACGGATGAAGGCAGCATGAAGACGTTGTTCTGGTGGTTGATCGCGGCCAATGTGCTTTTGGCCGCGTATGGCTATCTGGATTCACAAGCGCGCGCCTCTGCCGCCGCGGAGGAGCGATTCCAGCCGCTCAACGACGAGAAGGTGCAATTGCTCACGGCACAGCAGATCGCCCGCTTGGGGCCGGCCAAGGTCGCCCAGCTTACGCTCGCCTGTGCCGAGTGGGGACCGCTCAACGAGGTCGAGCGCCAACGGGCGCTCCGGCTTCTCGAACCGCTGAATCTCGGCCGCACGCTGTCGCAGCGGCGAGTGGAGGTGGTCGCCGAACACTGGGTCCATATTCCGCCCAAGCCGAGTCGTGCCCAGGCGGATCGCGCCATGGCGGAGCTGCGCGCGCTCAAGGTCGAGGATGCCGTGCTCCTGACCGATCCGGGGCCGTGGAACCTTGCCATTTCGCTCGGCGTGTTCCGTGAACGTGCGCGGGCCGAGGCGCGGCTCGAGGAACTGCGACGCAAGGGTGTCCGAACGGCCATGTACCGCCAGCGCGAGCAGATCGTGCCGTTGACCGCACTCGTACTGCGCGAGCCGTCGCAGGACACGCTCGCCCAGCTCAACGCGCTCGCGGGTCAGCTGCCTGGCACATCGGTCACCACCGGCGCCTGCCCGGAGACGCGATGAGCCTGGGGGTGACCCCGGCAAGGGAACTGGAGATATCGCTCAGGCACTGGCCAAGGTAGCCCGCGGCTAACACCTTGGCCGAGCGCATGCCCAAGGCCGTTCGGCTGTACCGACGATTGGGCTTCGTCGAATGCGCACCCTACGTGCACAACCCCGAGCGCGATGCGCTGTTCATGGAGCGTCTGCTCGACGATTCGCGCGTCTGATCGGCGGGCGGTGTTTTTCGCCCGTCGCGGCCGGTCGCTGCCGGTCAGCCTGACGATCCGGCAACGCGGCTGCCGAACCACCCGCGTCGATCGGAGGCCTGTTCATCGAGCTCGCGCTTGACCTCTCGGCGCCGCGCCTCGACGAGGCTCGCTTCGACATGATCGCCATCGCCCGCTTTCGAGGCCAGGTCGAACTGATCGAGCGCTGCCCGGAGGCGTCCCTCATGGAAATACTGCTCGCCCAGATAGCGGTGCTGCTTGAGGCGCTGGCCGCTTTCGGCGGCCGCGCGCGCCGCGATGGCCAGCAGGCGGGTGTCGGATGCCCGTCGCGTGAGCAGGCGTTCGGCCACTGCGAGCGCCTCGCGTGCGCGGCCGCCGCGCAGGAGCGCCTCGGGGTAGTCGTAGAAGAACTGTGCGTGCTCCGGCCACTGGCGGCTCACCCGTTCGAAATGGGTTATGGCTTGCGCTGTCTCGCCGGCTTCGAGGAGCAGGTGTCCGCGCATCGCGGCGACCATGGGATGCTTCACGCCGCCGCGCTCGATCTCGTCGAGCACCGCGAGTCCGCGCCTGTAGTCCTTCGTGCGCAGCAGGGCGGCCGCGAGGCCGTAGCGTGTGGCCGCTTCGTGCGCGAAGCGCCGTTCGGCGAGCGCGGCCTCGAAATTCGCCACGGCGGACCGATCATCACCGACGTAGCTGCGCAACAGCGCGCGGACGTAGTGATAGTCCTCGCTCTCGCGCACGGTGAGCAGGCTGCCGCTCTGCTGTGTCTGCCGGGTACGCGCGTCCGCGACGCGCTCCATCGTCAGCGGATGCGTGCGCAGGTAGCCGGGCACGAGTCCAGGGTCGTTGAGGCTCGAGGCGCGCTGCAGCCGCTCCATGAAGCTGCCCATCGCGCCGGGATCGAACTGCGCCCGCGTGAGGTAGAGAAAGCCCACGCGGTCGGCCTCGCGCTCGTTCTCGCGCGAGAAATTGAGCGCCGCCTGCACCTGGGCGGCCTGCCCGGCGAGGATCGCGCCCTGCACCCCGTCGGCACTGCCTGCGCGTGCGGCGAGCGCGGCGGCTGCGAGGCTCGCGATCGTCATCCAGGTGTTCTTGCGCTGGTCGTCGACCGAGCGCGCATAGTGCCGCTGCGTGACATGCGCGATCTCGTGAGCAAGCACCGAGGCGAGTTCGCTCTCGGTCTGCGTGAGCAGGACGAGACCCATGTTGACACCAATGTAACCCCCGGGTATCGCAAAGGCGTTCACCGATGGGTCCGCCACCGCGAAGAACTCGAAGCGCTCGCGGATGTCGGGGTTGGCCGCGAGGATGCGGTTGCCGAGCGCCTGCAGGTAGGCGTTGACCTCCGGGTCCTGCAGATAGACGCCACTCGCACGCAGCTCGCGCATGGCTTCGGTGCCGAGCCGCCGTTCTTCGCGCGAGGAGACGAGCGCTCCGCTCGCATCGCCAAGCTCGGGGAGGCTGATGCGTTGCGCGTGGGCGCTCGAGAGTGCCGCGGCCGCCAGGGCGATCGTTAGCACCACAAAGCCCAAAGCGCGAGGGAAAGGGGCAAAGGTCATGTTGGTAAGATAACCGAGTCATTCCTCGGTTCCTCGCTCCCCGCCCGCATGTCCGCGAGCTCCTCCGATCTCACCCATTTCGATGCAAGCGGTCAGGCCCACATGGTCGATGTGGGCGCCAAGGCCGAGACCCATCGCGTGGCGCGTGCCGCCGGAGCGATCCGCATGCAGGCCTCGACCTTCGAGCTCATCCGCTCGGGAGGGCACAAGAAGGGAGACGTGCTCGGCATCGCCCGCATTGCGGCCATCCAGGCCGCCAAGCGCACCCCGGACTGGATTCCGCTCGCGCACCCGATCGCGCTCACTCGCGTGGCTGCCGAGTTCGAGCTCGATGCCGAGACCGCGACCGTGCACCTCGAAGTGACAGCCGAGACCGTCGGCCGCACGGGGGTGGAGATGGAAGCGCTCTGCGCCGTGAGTGCGGGGCTGCTCACCATTTACGACATGTGCAAGGCGGTCGATCGGGGCATGACGATCACCGACATCCGGCTTCTCGAAAAGCAGGGCGGCAAGTCGGGCCACTGGCGAAGCGACATCGCGTGACGTGGCGTGGGCGCGGGCATGATCCTGCCTGCCCTCGTCGCCTTCTCGATCGGCATCGCCGGAATGCAGCTCGCGCCCCGCCTGCCGCCGACCGCGGCGAGCCTCGGCCTGATCGCATCCGCGTTCGTGCTTGTGTACTTGGTGCTCTGGCCGAAGGCGAGGCGCGCACGGATTTCGGCTGCGCTCGTTCTGGCAGCCGCCCTGATGCTCGGTGCGGGTTACGCAGGCCTTCGGGCCGAGGCACGGCTTTCCAACGCCCTGCCGGAGCCCTGGGCCGGGCAGGACATCGAGCTCATCGGCGTCATCGACGAACTGCCCACGCGCTACAGCGATGCGATCCGCTTCGCGTTCCGTGTCGAGCGCGTCGCAACACCCGGTGCGAAGGTGCCCTCGCGTGTGTCGCTCAGCTGGTCGCGACCCCGGGGCGGTGAAATTGCGGGCGAGGCGCTGCCCGATCTGCACGCGGGCGAGCGCTGGCGCTGGCATGTGCGTCTGCAGCCGCCGCACGGTTACGCAAACGGGCACGGCTTCGACCTCGAGGCATGGATGCTCGAGAACGATCTGCAGGCGAGCGGGAGCATTCGTGTGGATGCACCGATGCAGCGGCTCGCCGCGCACGCCGGGGCGTTCAGCGATCACGTCAATCGGCTGCGCGAAGCGATCCGCGCGCGGATCGACCGCACGCTGCCCGAGCATCCCGCCCGCGGCGTGCTCGCTGCGCTGACGATTGGGGATCAACGCGCGGTGCCCGCCGAGCAGTGGGCGCTCTACAACCAGGCGGCGATCTCGCATCTGCTTTCGATCAGTGGCGCGCATGTCACGCTCTTCGCCGCCTGGGTGGCTGCGCTCGTCCTTTTCGCCTGGCGGCGTTCGCCCGCGCTCTGCGCGAAGCTCCCCGCACAAAAGGCGGCGGCTGTCGTGGCTGTCTCGATCGCCTTCCTCTATGCGCTTCTCGCGGGGTTCCAAGTGCCGGCGCAGCGCACCTGCCTGATGCTCGCGGTTGCGGCCGCGGGCCTTTTGCTCGACCGGCGGCTTTCGCCATGGCTGATCCTCGCCTATGCGCTCGCGGCCGTGCTCGTGGCTGACCCCTGGGCGGTGCTCGCGGTGGGCTTTTGGTTCTCCTTTGTCGCAGTGGCGCTGCTCATCTACCTGAGCTGGGGGCGTTACGGTGGGCGAACCGGTGCGCTCCCGCTCGCTCGCCAACTCGTGCTCACGCAGCTTCTCATGGCCGTGGGTCTGGCGCCGATCACGGTGTTCCTGTTCGGGCAGATCTCTCTCGTGGGACCGATCGTCAATGCGGCGGCGATTCCGCTCGTGACGCTCTTCGTGGTGCCGCTCGCGCTCCTCTGGCTCGTGCTGCCGATCGATGGTCTGCTTCATCTGGCCGCTTGGGGCGTCGAGGCACTCACTGCGCTCTGCCGCGTGGCCACTGCGCACCCCGCAGCGCTCTGGGTGCAGCACGCGCCGCCCGCCTGGACGGTCGTACTTGCCTTGCTCGGCGTGTTCTACCTCTTCGCGCCGCCGGGCTGGCCGTGGCGCTGGGCGGGGCTCCTCCTGTGGCTGCCGATCTTCACCGTCACACCGCTACGCCCGGCCGAGGGGGAGTTTCGGCTGACGGCGCTCGATGTGGGCCAGGGCACGGCCGTGGCGATCGAAACCGCGCGCGCTGTCGTGCTCTATGACACCGGGCCGCGCTGGAACGACGTCTTCGACGCCGGCAACCGGCTCATCGTGCCGTGGCTCCGGGCGACGGACAACGCGCGCCTTGCGGTGCTCGTCCTTTCGCATCTCGATCTCGATCACGCCGGTGGCGCGGCTTCGGTGCTTTCGGCGCTGCCCGTGGGGCGCCTCATCGCGAATCTCGATGACGGTGACGCGCTCTCTCGCCTCGCGGCCCGTCGTGGCATTGAGCGCGCCCCGTGTTTGGCCGGCATGACGTGGACGATCGATGGCGTGCGCTTCGACGTGCTCGCACCGGGCTCCGCCGAAGACGTCCGCGATGCGAGCGCGAACGACGGCTCGTGTGTGCTCGCAGTCACGTCGGCGAGCGGCTTTCGCGCCCTCTTGCCCGGGGATGCCGAACGCGCGGCCGAAGCACGGCTCGTCGAGCGCGTCGGGCCTGCGCTTCGTGCCGACGTGCTCGTCGCCGGTCACCATGGCGCGCGGACCTCATCGACCGATGCCTTCCTCGATGCCGTCTCTCCCGCCCAGGTCATCGTGACCGCAGGCTTCGGCAACCGGTACGGGCATCCGCACGCCGAGACGCTCGCGCGCCTCGCTGCGCGCGGCATCCTCGTGCACCGCACGGACCGCTCGGGGGCGATCCGCTTCGAGAGCGCCGCGGGGCGGGCGCAGGAGCCCGATCGGATGCGGGAGGCGATGCGCCGCTATTGGCGGGGTGAGACTCAGAGATAGGCGACCACGAGCGAGATGACGGCCACCGTCGTCAACTGCACTCGCAGCCGCCAGAACCACGGCGGAAACCAGTGCTTCCGGCGGAGATGGGCGTCGATCGCGATGACTGCGATCAGGCAGGGCGCGGCCGCGAGCAGGAAGTCGCGCTGCCCGAGCTGACCAAGCAGGATCCAGGCTGCAATCGGTGGGATCACCGAGACGACGAGCAAGCGTTTGCGCTCGCGATCCTCGAGGTCGGGTGCCACGAGTGCATAGGCCCAGTGGAGTCCGGCCATGAAGCTCACGATGATGGCCGCGTAGAACGCAAGTGCTGCGATCGCGTCGCGACTGGCCAAGAGATCGGGGAAGGTACGGTGGCCGAGTGCGTAGAACACAAACGGGATCAGACCGGCGTAGCCGAGCGCGTGGGCCAGACGAGGTGTATCCATCGGCGGTGAGAAAGCAATCAGCTGGGGTGGGTACGCGCCCGACCGATCCGTACCGCGGTCGTGCCGGGTTTCGCGTCGAGCGCGGGCATGACGAGGATCGCCTCATCATGCGGCGTGCTCACCGGCTTGCCTCCGTTCGTCGCGATCACGGTGCCAGCCTGGGAGATCGTTTCGAGGCCCGCGACTGGCCGTGCCCAGACGAAGCCGGAGGGCGCGACCGTGATGACTTCGGTGATGTCGATGATGCGTTCAGGCGCGGGTGGCGGCTCCAGCCGTGCGGCGCCCGCTGGCCGCGCGACCGCGTCGAAGTGCTCGAGGAATCGCCACGCGCATTCGGTGGCGTAGTCGCCGACGGCGGCCTCCCAATGCTGGCCGCATTCGATGAGCAGTGCGCTTTTTGGTGAGTCGGGATCGGCGAAGGCAGCGTAATCGCGCAGCCGCCGACCCGCCGCGTGACCGGTATCGACCAGGATGTCGCGTGGCATCCCAAGTGCGCGGGCGAGCGCAAGGCCCTTGTCGGTCGTGCCGGCGAGCGCGATCGGTGGCGCAGGTAGCGTCATCGAGTGCAGATCGAGCAGGTGATCCACGGTGTCGTAGAACGGTCGGAGCGCGCGGGCACGGGTGAGCTCCCGGCTCTCGCGCGGGCCATCGAGCGTTTCGGCATCCCAGAGGCGGTTGAAATCTTGGTCGAGCGCGCGGGAGGCAAGCGGACATGCCCGGTCGAAGCAAAGGTAGGCGTCCACGTTCGCGAAGACGAAGGACACGCGCCCCCGGTGCGGGCGCACGCCGCCCGAGACGAACGCGGGCAGGAGCCGGTCGAGCGCGATCGCACCGCAGACCTCATTGCCATGAACGAGCGCGGTGATGCACAGGTGCGCCCCCGCGTCGGCCCCTGGGAACGACCAGACGTAGGGCAGCCCGACGTTGCCCGCCGCCCAGCGGCGGATGTCCGGAAAGTCGACTTCGATCGGCGAGTTCATCGTGGCGTTTTCGTATGCTCGACATGCATTCTGCCCTCACACGAGTTCATGACGATTCCTCGCGCCGAGCATTTCATCGACAACCGTTTCGTGCCGGCCTTGGGCGGGCTCACGATCCCGGTGATCGACCCGAGCGATGGCCGCGTCTTCGCTGCGATCGCCCGAGGCAGCGCGGACGATGTGGCGCGCGCGGTCGCGGCCGCGCGTCGCGCCGCCGATGGCGGCGCCTGGTCGCGCTTGGCACCCGTGGAGCGCGGCCGGCTCCTCGCGCGGCTCGCGCGGGCAATCGAGGCGAAGGCCGAGGACCTCGCTGCGCTCGAGTCGCGAGACTGCGGCAAGCCGATGCGGCAGGCGCGTGCGGATGTCGCAGCCTGCGCGCGCTACTTCGAGTTCTACGCAGGTGCCTGCGACAAGCTGCACGGCCAGACGATTCCCTACACGCCTGGCTACCAGGTGATGACGCTCTATGAGCCACATGGCGTGACCGGACACATCATCCCGTGGAACTATCCGCTGCAGATCTTCGGCCGCTCGGTCGGCGGGGCGCTCGCGGCCGGCAATGCCTGCGTCGTGAAGCCAGCGGAGGATGCCTGCCTCTCGCTCCTTGGGCTCGCCGAGATCGCGGCCGCGGAGGGCTTTCCACCCGGCGCGATCAACATCGTGACGGGCTACGGCCATGAGGCCGGGCAGGCGCTCGCCGAGGCGCGGGGCATCGATCACCTGAGCTTCACGGGCAGCGCGTCCACCGGGACGCGGGTCGCACAGGCGGCCGCCCTGCGGCACGTGCCAGTCACGCTCGAGCTCGGCGGCAAGAGTCCGCAGATCGTCTTTGCCGATGCAGACCTCGAGCGCGCGCTGCCCGTGATCGTGAACGCCATCGTGCAGAACGCGGGCCAGACCTGCAGCGCGGGCTCGCGGCTCCTGGTCGAGACGGGCGCCTACGAGCGGGTGCTCGCCGCGCTCGCCGAGCGTTTCTCGGCGCTGCGGGCAGGGCCTGCGGCGATGGACCTCGACCTCGGCCCGCTCATCCGCGCTTCCCAGAAGGCCCGGGTCGAGGCCTTCCTCCAGGGGCTCGCCAGTCAGCCAGGCGCCGGGGCCTGGGTCCGCGCCCGTGGCGCGATCGTGCCCGAGGCGCCGGGCGGCGGGTTTTACGTGGCCCCAGTGCTCGTGGCGGATGCCGATCCGGCGGCCCCTCTGTGCCGTGAGGAGGTGTTTGGGCCTGTGCTTGCGGCTATGCCCTTTGGTGACGAGGCCGAGGCGGTCGCGCTCGCGAACGGCACCGACTACGGGCTGGTCGCCGGGGTGTGGACGGAGAACGGCGCGCGGGCGCTCCGGCTGGCGAAGGCCGTGAAAAGCGGGCAGGTGTTCGTGAATGACTACGGCGCGGGCGGTGGCGTCGAGTTGCCGTTTGGCGGCGTCAAAGCCTCCGGCTACGGGCGCGAGAAAGGCTTTGAAGCACTCTACGGTTTCAGCGTGCTCAAGACCGTCGTCATTCGGTACGGCGTGTGAGGAAGAGAGCGATGCGACTCGAAGACAAGATCGCGATCGTCACCGGCGGCGCGCAAGGCTTCGGCCGCGGCATCGTCGAGCGCTTCGTCGAGGAGGGCGCAAGGGTCATGATCGCCGATCTCAACGACGAGGCGGCCCAGGCGCTCGCTCGGCGGCTGGGTCCCGCGGTGCGAGCGATCGCTTGCGATGTTTCGCGTGACGCCGACTGGGCGCGGCTCTTAGAGGAGACGCTCGCCGCCTTTGGCCGTCTCGACATCGTGGTCAACAACGCCGGCACCTCGCACCGCAACCGGCCGATGCTCGAGGTCGAAGAGGCGGAGTTCGATCGCATCTACGCGGTCAACGTGAAGTCGATCTATCTGTCGGCGCGGCACTGCGTGCCGGTGTTTCGCAGGCAGGGCGCGGGCGGCGTGTTCGTGCAGATCGCTTCGACCGCGGGCGTGCGGCCCCGGCCTGGGCTTACCTGGTACAACGGAACCAAGGGCGCAGTGATCGTGACCAGCCGCTCGATGGCAGTGGAGTTGGCCCCCGAGAAGATCCGGGTGAACTGCATCAATCCAGTTGCAGGCGAGACGCCGCTGCTTGCGACCTTCATGGGCGAGGACACGCCTGAGCGGCGCGCGCAGTTCGTGGCCTCGATCCCGCTCGGGCGCTTCTCCACCCCCCGCGACGTGGCGAACGCCGCGCTCTTTCTCGCAAGCGACGAGGCGGCCTTCATCACCGGGGCGTGTCTCGAGGTCGATGGCGGGCGTTGCGTCTGAGCGGTGCGCGCCCGGCCGGGGCGTCCGGTCAGTAGTCGACGAAGCCCACCACCCGCATCGCGAGCCGCGCGAGGCCGTAGACGAGCCGTGAGCGCAGGCGCAGCCACGCCGAGCGGCGCTTCCATTGGACGGGATCGATCACGTGGCCCGTGCCGTCGCAGGCTGCGGCCAGACGCGCGCGCAGGTGGCGCGCGAAGGTGGCGTCCTCGATCGCCACGTTCGCCTCGTGCGCAAGCAACAGGCTGAACGGATCGAGGTTCGACGAGCCCACGGTGGCCCAGCGGTCATCGACCACGGCGACCTTGGCGTGCAGGAAGCTCGCGCGGTATTCGATGATCTCGATGCCGCGGTCGAGCAGCACGTCATAGAGCGCGCGCTCGGCCTCGCGCGCGAACCAGTATTCCGGGTGCCCCTGCAGGATGAGCCGGACGCGAACGCCACGCGCGACCGCAGCCCCGAGGGCGGAGAGGACGCGTCGCCCCGGCACGAAGTAGGCGTTGGCGATCCACACCTCTCGCTCGGCCTGTCCGATCGCCTGGAGGTAGGCCCGCTCGATCGCGTGTCGGTGGCGCAGGTTGTCCCGAAGCACGAGCCTCAAGTGATCGACCGGGACGAGACCGAGCCGTGCGATGAGGTCGGCTCGCGTGCTCGCGGCCGCGTATTCGGGCGTGGCAGGTACCTGTCTCCGCAGCGTCCGGCCCATGAGCCGACGCTGGGCATGGCGCAGGGCGGTCACGACCGGCCCGGCCACGACGACCGCGTAGTCATGGCGGCCGGCGAGCCCGGGTGTGCCGAGATTGTGATCGTCGTGGATGTTGATGCC
The DNA here is from genome assembly GCA_937944385.1 of uncultured Burkholderiales bacterium. GTDB lineage: Bacteria > Pseudomonadota > Gammaproteobacteria > Burkholderiales > Casimicrobiaceae > Casimicrobium. The sequence continues at coordinate 30,157 of CALDYQ010000098.1, forward strand.
GCCCACGAAGCTCACCGTCGCATCGACGGTGACGATCTTTCGGTGTAGCCGCCTCAGGCGCGACGGCGTGAAGTGCACGAAACGGCGAATCGGCCGGTAGAAGCGCAAGCCGATGCCGCCTGCGCGCAGCCGCTCTGCGAGCGGGCCGATGTGGCCCGAGGCGCCGAAGCCGTCGATGAGGGCGACCACGCGCACGCCGCGCGCACGCGCGCGGAGGAGGGCCTCGGTCACGGCGCGGCCCGAGGCGTCATCGGCGTAGATATACGTTTCGAGCAGGACCTCACTTTCGGCCTGGTCGATCGCGGCGATGAGCGCTGGGAAGAATTCGCCGCCGGATTCGAGCAGGCGCGCAGCGGGTTGCTCGGGCGATACCGGGGCCGGGCTCATGCGCCGGTCGGCCAGTCGAGGGTGGCCGTGATCGGCGCGTGGTCGGAGAGCCGCGCCCACGCGGCGCCGTGATGGACGTGAACGCGGCGGATGCCCATGCCGCGTACATAGATGCGGTCGAGCGGCAGCACGGGCAGTCGGGCGGGGAAAGTGAGCGCGGGCACGCCGTGCACCTGCTCGAACACTTCGGCGAGCCCGAGCGCGCTGAAGACCGGAGTGGCGTCCCGCTGCCAGTCATTGAAATCGCCGGCGACGATGAGTGGTGCCGCTGGAGGCACGAGCCGTTCGATCCGCTCTCGCACCAGGGCGAGTTGTACCGCGCGCGATCGGCGGAGGAGCCCAAGATGCAGGCACACGCAGTGCACGTGAGTGCGCGAGCGCGGGAGCTTGAGTTCGACATGGAGCAGCCCACGCTGCTCGACTCGGTTGGTCGAGATGTCTTCCTGCTCGGCCGAGACGATGGGAAAGCGGGTGAGGATGGCGTTGCCGTGGTGTCCGTGATCGTAGACCGCAGTCATGCCGTAGGCGGAGCCGGGCCACACCTGCTCGGCGAGGAACTGGTGTTGCGGCAGTTCGGGCCAGGCGTCATGCCGTTTGGCATGCCGATCGTTGCGTCCTACGACCTCCTGAAGAAAAACGATGTCGGCTCCAAGGCTTCGCAGCCGCTCGCGCAGCAACGGGAGCGTGAGCCGGCGATTGAAGGCGCCGAGCCCTTTGTGGATGTTGTAGCTGGCGACCGTGAGGATAGGCATGGTGCCCAGATTGAGGAGCGTAGGGTGGCGCCACGCGGGCCGAGCCCCCGC